>DAIRVP010000259.1:0-6582 GCA_036802765.1 Candidatus Rokuibacteriota bacterium | reverse complement strand
TCCGTCATCCGCGTCTCGCCCTTCGAGGGCCACACCTCGTACGCGCCGTACACGTGCACGCAGTGCGCAGAGGGCTGGTGCATGACGGCGTGTCCCGTCGGCGCCATCACGATCAACGTCGCCGGCGCCAAAGACGTGCTCGATGATCGCTGCGTCGGCTGCAAGCTCTGCACGGTCGCGTGTCCCTACGGGACGATGTTCTACGACCCGTCGACGCGCAAAGCGTTCAAGTGCAATCTCTGCGGCGGCGATCCCGCGTGCGCGCACGCGTGCCCGACGGCCGCCATCGAGTATGAGGACGTGCCGACGGTGGACTGGCTGCGCGACTTCGCACGCGAGCGCGCGTCGCACGTGCTCGCGGCGAACGGAGGGCGCCGCTGATGCCGCGCCGACATCTGATCATCGGCGGCGGCACCGCCGGCATGAACGCGATGCGGACGATCCGTGAGGAGGAGCGGGAGGCCTCGGACATCACGCTGGTGAGCGCCGAAAAGCCGTACTCGCGGATGGTGCTGCCGTATTACCTCGATCGCTCGATCGCCGAGAGCCACGTCTTCACCGCGAGCGCTGCGCTGCTCGCCCAGTGGAAGGTGAAGACACACGTGGGCCGCCGCGCGACGGGCCTGGATGTGAAGGCCGGCGTGTGCACTCTCGACGATGGCACTCGGCTCGAGTACGACGATTGCCTCGTCGCCACGGGATCATCGCCGGTGCGCGCGCCCGTGCCGGGCGCCGACGGCGCGAACGTGCACTCGTTCTGGACGCTCGACGAGTGCCGCGGCGTGATCGGTTCGATCACACCCGGCAGCCACGTGGTCATGGTCGGCGCCGGCTTCATCTCGTTCACCATTCTCAACTCGATTCTCGCGCTGGGCGCGAAGCTGACGATCGTCGAGTTGGCACCCCGCATTCTGCCGCGCATGGTGGACGACACGGGCGCGAAAGTCGTCGAGGAGTGGCTGCAAGCCCATGGCGTGACGGTCCGCACGAACGTCAAGCTCACGCGCATCGAGGACGCGCGCGGCAAGAAGCGGCTGAAGTTCGCCTCGGGCGCGGACCTGGTCTGCGACGTCGTGATCATGGCCACCGGCATCAAGACGAATCTCGACTGGCTCAAAGACTCCGGCGTGCGGATCAATCGCGGCATCGTCGTCGACGATCATCTGCGGTCCAGTACGCCGAACGTCTACGCGGCCGGTGACGTCGCTGAGGGACGCGATCTCGTTTCCGGGCAGCCGGCACTCCATGCCATCGAGCCGACGGCGCAGGAGCACGGCCGCGTGGTCGGCGCCAACATGGCGGGCAAGGACGTCGCCTACAAAGGCTCGCTCATCATCAACATCGTCGAGGTCTGCCATCTCGACGCCGCTTCCTTCGGCGCGTGGGACGACGCGAAGGCCGAGACGATTGTCGGCCTCAAGCGCGACCGCTCGGCGTACCGCAAGCTGCTGTTCAGCGGCGACCGCCTCACGGGCGCGATCATCATTGGTCGCTCCGGCGACGTGTGGACCACGAACGACGTCGGGATGCTCAAGGGCCTTGTGCAAACGGGGGTGCCTTTGGGCCGCTTCAAGGATCACCTGAAATCGCATCCGTTCGACGTGAAGACTGCATACATCGCGTCCGGCGCTGCCGGCACGCTACTTCCCGAAACCGTGCTGGGTCGCCCGTCGAAGGCGCCCGGCGAGACACCGGTGGCCGTATGAGCCCTGTGACCCTCAGCGCTCCCCGACAGGTCGGTAAACCGCAGCCTGCGCTGCCCGGCTCGTACGCCGGACAAATCTTACGGGTGGATCTCACCAAGCGAAAGACATGGGCCGAGCCGTGGACGCCCGACGAGATGCGTGGGCTGCTCGGCGGCGCCGGGCTCGGCGCGATGATCCTCTACCGCGAGACACGCAAGGGCAAAGGCAACGTGTCGTGGGACCATCCCGACAACCGCCTCGTGCTCGGCACCGGTCCGCTCGCTGGGCTGCCGGTGTGGGGAACGGGCGGGCTCACCGTCGTCACGATCGGCGCGCTCACGAACGGGCCCACCTCGACTCAGGCCAACGGTTTCTTCGGCACGAATCTGAAGTACTGCGGCTACGACGCGATTGTGATCCAGGGGCAGGCGAAGGCCTGGGTCTATCTCTCTATCGACGACGACCGCATCGAGATTCGTGACGCCAAACCATACATCGGCAAGGACACGTGGGAAACCCAGGACGCGCTGAGCCGCGACCTCGGTCTGATCGGCCACCAGCTGTCCGTCTACTCGATCGGGCCGGCCGGCGAGCATCTCGTGCGCTTCGCGGCGATCCAGGGCGACTACGGCCACGTCGCGTCGAAGAACGGCGTCGGCGCCGTCATGGGCAAGAAAAAGCTCAAGGCCGTTGCGATCGTCAAAGGCACGAAAGCGCTGCGCGCCGCCGATCCGCGCGGGGTCATGCAGGCGGCCGACGACATCGCACATGATCTCAAGACCGATCCCTCGGCGCGCTCGCTCTACGAGTACGGCACCCTGCCCGGCGTGGTGAACCTCTCCAAGCTCGGCGCGCTGCCGATCCGCAACTACACCACGAACCTGACCGGCAACGCCGACATGACGTCGTGGGAGGCGCCGCGTCTGCGCGAAGGTTTCGATCATCGCGGACACCAGTGCAACGCCTGTGGCATGCACCACTGCCACATGTCCGTCATCCGCCAGGGACCGTACAAGGGCAAGATCGTCGATGAGCCGGAGTACGAGGGATGGTCGGGCGCGGGCTGGACCATCGGCGCCACCGATCAGAGCGGTGTCGCATGGCTGAACACGCAGACGGACCGCGCGTGTGTGGACGTCAACGAGTTCGGCTGGGTCATCGGCTGGGTGATGGAGGGACTGGAAAAGGGCTGGCTCACCAAGCAGCAGGTGGGCTTCGACCTCAAGTGGGGCGACGTCGCGGGCGCCAACCGGCTGCTTCAGATGATCAACACGCGCCAGGGATTCGGCGATCTGCTGGCCGAGGGTGTGAAGCGCGCGTCGGAGAAGCTCGGTGGCGAGGCGGCGAAGGCCGCCATCTACACGGGCAAGGGTGCCTCGCCGCGCGGTCACGATCACCGGGCGCGCTGGGAGGAGATGCTCGACACGGCCACCTCGTCGACAGCGACGATGGAGACCGGCAACCCCGTGCACCAGACCGAGCTCGGGCTGCCGGCGCGCATCAATCCGTTCGACGGCGTCGAAGTGGCCAAGCTGGTTGCGGGCTGTCGTGGCCGCCGCGCGTTCGAGGACTCGCTGGGTGTCTGCATTTTCACGACGCGTACGCGGCTCGAGAACGTGTGCCGAGCGCTGTCCGCCGCGACCGGCTGGTACTACACGGTGGCCGAAGCCATGCGGTTCGGCCGGCGCACCGCTGCGCTCAATCGCGCGACGGCGCTCCGGTGCGGACTCACGCCGGACCTCGAGAAGCCGTCGTATCGCTACGGCTCCACGCCGCACGACGGCCCTGCGGCGGGGCAGGCCGTCTCGGCGCAGTGGGAGAAGATGGTCGACACCTGGTACAAGGAAGTCGGCTACGACCGCAAGACCGGCAAGCCTCTGCCGCGGACGCTCAAAGACTTGGGGCTCGAGTGGCTCAGCAAGGAGCTCTGGGGCAAGACGGCGTAGCCGCGCTCCGCATCCGGCGCGCGCGTCCGGCCGATGCGGCAGCGATCGCCCGCATGGCGAATGCGCTGAATCGGCACGAGGCGCTGAGCCCGCGCGCTTTCACGGCGGCCATCGTGCGCCGTGACGCCTTCGGCCCTCGCCGCGCGTTTCGCATCCTCGTCGCAGAGGTCTCCGCTCGCGTCGTCGGCTACGCGTCGTTCGTCGTCGGCTACAACACCGACGTCGCAGCACGAGAGCTGTGGATGCACGACCTGTTCGTGCTGCCGGCGTGGCGTGATCGCGGGGTCGGTCGGGCGCTCGTCGCCGCCGTCGCACACGAGGCCGTTCGCCGTGGTCTCGCGTGCCTCGAGTGGGGTGTGCGGGATACCAATCGTCGCGCGATCCGCTTTTACCGGCGACTCGGCGCCCAGATCGGCCACGCGCGCATCGCGTCGCTGCGCGGTCGTGCGCTCACGACGCTCGCGGGCCGCGAGTGATTCGTCTCCTCATCAACGCGACCGTCCTGACGATGGACGCGAGCCTGCCGCACGCGCAGGCTCTCGCCGTGAAGGATGGCCGCATCGTCGAGGTCGGCGGCACCGACGAGGTGCTGTGGCTCCGAGAGGAGGAGTATGAGGTGATCGACCTCGAGGGGCGCACGGTCATGCCGGGCTTCGTCGATCCGCACAATCATTTCTCGATCGGCGCCTTCGAGACGCTGTGGGCGGACTGCCGGAGCGCTCGGTCGGTGGCTGACGTGCAGCGGATGCTCGCGACGGCGGCGCGCGAGACGCCGGCCGGCGCGTGGGTCCGTGGCGTCGGCTACGATCACCAGCTCACCGGCGTCCATCCGACGCGCGGCGATCTGGACGCGGCGGTGCCCGACCGTCCCGCGCTCGTCATGCACTTCTCGCATCACCAGTGCGTGGCGAACTCGCACGCGCTCGCCGCGGGCGGGATCGCGCGCGGCACGCCGGATCCGGTGGGCGGTGAGATCGCGCGTGACAAGACCGGTGAGCCGACCGGATTGCTGTTCGAGCGCGCGATGAGCTCGGTCGAGACGGCATCGCGGACGGCGTGGGAGACGCGCTTCACCGACGTGGCGCGGGCGGCGAGCGCTCGCTATGCGGCGCTCGGCATCACCGCCATCCAGGACGCGGCCGTGACGCCGGCCATGGCGCGACGCTACGCCGAGGCGCGCGCGGCGGGTGCGCTGGCGATCGACGTGAGCGAGGTGATGGTCGGCTCGCGCGGCTGGTTCGAGCGTCCGGACGATGCCGCGCCCGGCGCGCTGAAGATCTTCGTCGACGGCGGGTACCGTTGCGCGATGCGCGTCCTGCGCGACGGAGCGCCGCGAACGAGCGGATTTCTGTTCTATGGTCGCGAGGAGCTGGCGTCGCTGCTGCTCACGGCGTGGCGCGCGGAGCGCTTCGTCGTCTGCCACGCGATCGGCAATCTCGGCATCGAAACCGCGGTCGGCGCCATCGAAGACGCGGTGCGGGCGATGCCCGACGGCCCCGCGCGCGTCCGCATCGATCACGCGATCTTCCTGACCGCCGAGCTCATCGCGCGCATCGCCGCGCTGGGCGTCTGGGTCGTGGCGCAGCCGTCGTTCCTCTACGATCGCGGCAGCGTCGTCACCCCGGATCGCGCCACCGACGACTCTATCCTCACGCGCCCCTTTGCCACGGCGCTGCGCGCCGGAGTGCGGCAGGCTTTCTCGTCAGACTATCCGTGCGGCAGCAACGCGCCGCTCATCGGCATCGCCGCCGCCGTGACTCGCACGAATCGGCACGGCCACCTCGCGGCGCCCGAGGAAGCCATCTCACCCGCCACCGCGCTCGAGGCTTACACGCTCGGTGCTGCGCGTGCCGCGGGCATCGCGGACATTGCAGGCAGCCTCGAATCTGGTAAGCGCGCGGATTTGCTCGTCTTGTCGTCCAACCCGCTCGAGTGCACGCCGACGGAGCTGGCGTCCATCCGCGTGCTCGAGACGTGGTGCGGAGGTGTCCGCAGCGTTCCGCCTTGACCCCCTTGTCGCGGTTGTGTTACTTGTCTGCGGCGCACCCGGGACAAACTCCAATTTTCACGCGGGTTTTCGCCCGCACATCCAGCCTTGCTCGGGGGAGTCATGGCACAGACCATCGGATTCATCGGACTCGGGATCATGGGCCGGCCAATGGCCAAAAATCTTCTCAAGGCCGGCTACCCATTGGTGGTCCACAGCCGCAGCCGAGGCCCGGTCGACGACGTCGTCACGTCGGGTGCTCGCGCGGCGTCGTCGCCCAGAGAGGTCGCCTCGCAGTGTGATGTGCTCATCACGATGCTGCCCAACTCACCCGACGTCGAGCAGGTGGCCCTCGGCAAGGACGGCATCATCGAGGGCGCGAAAGCCGGGCTGATCTTCGCTGACATGTCGACGATCTCGCCGATCGTGTCGCAAAAGATCGGCAAGGCGCTCGCCGCCAAAGGTGTGAAGATGCTCGACGCGCCCGTCTCGGGCGGCGAGAAGGGCGCCATCGACGGGGCGCTGTCCATCATGGTCGGTGGCGACAAGGCCACCTTCGACGCCGTGCTGCCGATCTTTCAGGCGATGGGCAAAACGATCACGCTGCTCGGCCCGCTCGGCTTCGGCGGCTTCACCAAGCTCGCCAACCAGATCATCGTCGCCGTCAACCTCACCGCGCTCGCGGAGGCGCTCACGCTCGGCAAGAAGGCAGGCCTCGATCGCGAGCTGCTCTTGACCGCGCTTGCCGGCGGGCTCGCGGGCAGCAAGTGCCTCGACCAGAAGAAGACCAACTACGTCGCCGGGACCTACAACCCCGGCTTCAAGATCGACCTGCACTTCAAGGACCTCGGGCTCATCATGGAATCGGCGCGCACGCTCGGCGTACCGCTCCCGGCCACGGCGGTGGTCCAGGAGCTGTTCAACGCGATGCGCGTCAAGGGACGCGGCGGCCTCGATCACTCGG
>DAIRVP010000258.1:0-6629 GCA_036802765.1 Candidatus Rokuibacteriota bacterium | reverse complement strand
GCGACGGAGCGGCGTCTGCAGGCGGGCCTCGCCACCCGTCCAGAGCTCGCCCAGGCCCGACAACAGTCCGCCCAGGCCTTTTTCGAGCTGGAAGAGGTCGTCGACAAAGAGCGAGACGCCCAGGTGACACTCGCCGAGAGTCTCGGCGTCACTCCCACGACGCCGATCCAGCTGACGGATTTTGCCGCGCTGCCGCCACCCGCCGAGCTTCAAGATACCGTCGAGAAGGCCATCGATCGCGCGCTCGAGAAGCGGCCGGACCTCATCGCCAAGGTCGCCGCGCTTCGCGCGTCCGAGGCCGAAGTGGGCCGGGCGCGCGCCGCTTACTGGCCGACGCTGTCGCTGGTCGGGGATGTCGGCTCGATCCTCGGCAGCGCGCGATTCATCACCGACGGAAAGTCCTCCGGGTGGTTCGGGGCGACCCAACCCAGCTACGGAATCGGACTGTTTCTCGAATGGGAGGTCTTCGACGGCGGAGCGCGCCGTCGCAAGGTAGAGATTGCCGAATCGGCGCGTCGGTCCGCCCAGGACGAGATCACGGCCACCCGCGATCGCGCCGTCAGCGACGTCTGGAAGGCGTACACCGACGTCAAGCTGGCATTCCGGCGCCTCGATGTTGCCGCGGCCCTCCTCGAAGCATCACAACAATCGTACGAGGATTCGCTGAAATCCTATCGTGTCGGGCTGGGCACGCTGACCGACCTGCTCGCCGCTCGGCGGGAGCTGAGTCGAGCACGATTCGTCGAGCTCGACACGAAAGTGCAGCTTCTGGAGTCGTCGGCAGCTCTGGCGTTTACGACCGGCGAGATCTCGGATGCGCGCACCGCGCCGGATCGGTAGGAGACAACCTTGGGACCTCAGATCAACGTCGTCGGCTCGTTCTTTCCGTCCTGGATGCTCTGCGCCGCGATCGGCATCGCCGTTGCCGTCGTCGCGCGATGGCTCTTTCTCCGGATCGGCGTGGACCCTTACCTCGGCCCGCGAGCGCTCGTCTACCCGAGCCTCGCAATTCTCGTCACCCTGGTGCTCTGGGTGACGCTGTTCAGGGTGTAGCCGTGCCACCGCGAGACGGGCTCGAAGATCCCGGGGCGCGGCGTATCGTCGGACGGTTGCTCGGCGGAGTGATCGTCACCGGCGCCGCCATCGCCGTGATCGTCACACTGCTGCAGTGGGAGACGCGACCGCAGACGGACGACGCAACGGTGCGGGCCAACTTCGTGGGCGTCGCGCCGCAGGTCAACGGTCACATCGTCGAGCTCCGCGTCCGGGACAATCAGCTGGTCCACGAAGGCGAGCTGCTGTTCGTCGTCGATCCGCGGCCTTACGAGATCGCCGTCGCTCGCGCCCGCGCGAACCTTGCGCTGACGCGCAAGGAGGTCGAGGCCCTGCGCAGCGGCGTGGTGACCGCCGACGCCGGGATCGCGAAGGCGAGCGCGCAGCTGGATGCCTCGGCGGCCGACATCGTGCGCCGCGAAACCGATCCCGTCGCCGCCGATGCCGAGATCGCGCGCCTGCAGGCGCAGCGCACGGCATCGGAGGCGGCGCTGCATCGTGCAAAGTCTGATCTCAAGTACGCCGAGGACTACCTCGCGCGTGTCGAGCAGCTGCTGCCTGAGAAGTTCATTACCGAGGACAAGGTCGAGGACGCGCGCACGAAGCGAGTCTCGGCGGCCATGGCGGCCGAGCAGGCGCGGACCTCCGTGTTGGCCATCGACGCCGCGCTCGATGAAGCGCGCGCCAAAAAGCGGGCGGCCGTGGCCACCCTGACGGCGACCCGCGCTCAGCACGTCGCCACCGAAGCCGCGCTCCGTCAGTCCAAGAGCGACCGCGCCAAGGCGGAGGAGTCGATCGGCCAGCTGGCGAACACGAACGCCCGCATCGCGGCGGCGGAGGCCGCGGTGCACTCGGCCGAGCTCGATCTCGAGTACACCCGCGTGCGCGCGCCGTTCACCGGGCGGGTCGTCAATCTCAACATCTCGACGGGCGCCTTCGCGCGGAGCGGAGTGGAAGTCTTCACGCTCGTCGACAGCGGCACCTGGTACGTGATGGCGAACTTTCGTGAAACCCAGCTGCGTCACATTCCCGCGGGGGCGCCTGTGGAGCTCTATCTACAATCGCAACCCGGACGGCGCTTCAAAGGCACGGTCGTCGGCCTGGGATGGGCCGTCCTGCCCGAGAACGGAACCAGCGTGAACGGATTGCCGCGCGTCGAGCGCTCGCTCGACTGGATCCGGCTGGCGGCGCGCTTTCCAGTACGCATCAAGGTCGAGGATCCGGACGAATCCTTCCGCATCGGGGCTTCGGCGGTGGCGACGGTGCATGGCTCGCTCAGAAGCGTGAGCCGATGACGGCGTCCGCCCTCGTCGATTTCCTTCGACGAGAGCTCGCGCCGACACCCGGGCGTGGCAGCGCGACCTTCCGGCTGACGCTGGCGTGCCTGATCGCCACCATCCCGGTCCTGACGCATCACATCCCGCACGCGCTCATCGTGATGATCATGATGTACCTCATCACGCAGGAGGACACGGCGGCGACGCTGCTCGGCTCGATCCTCGGCGTGGCCGGCGTGACGGTCGGCCTGGGCGCCGCCTTGCTGGTCTGGATGGTCGTTCTGGATATCGCGTGGCTGCGTATCGCGTGCTTCGTCGGTTTCGTCGTTCTGGGACTGTGGCTCAAGCGCGTGCTGGTCATCGGCGCGCTCGGGTCCGCGTTGGGCTTGCCGGCGGCGCTCGTGATGATCCTTCCCGACGTGGGCCCCCTGCCAGTGGAGAGCCTTATCGAGTTCGTGCTGTGGATCTGGCTGTGCGTGACGCTCGGGCTCACCGTCAACCTCGGGGTGCTGCTTCTCCTGGCGCCCGGCGATCCGCTCACGCTGCTGCGGCGTGAGCTCGATGCGAGGCTGCGCGTCGTCGAGCATACGGTCCGCGAGCTCGCGGGCGCGGACGACCTCACGCCGGCCCCTTCGGTATCCCTCGACGCGCTCGCCACCGCCGGCATGTCTCGCCCGCTCGCGCTGCTCAAAAGCGCCTCGCTCACGAATCCCCGGGCGCGACAACGACATGAGATGCTCGCGACGATCATCACGCTCGTCGACCGACTGGTGACCGATGCGAGCGCCCTGCGACTGCTGGTGTCGTCGACTTCGGGCGCGACGATGCGTGAGTCACTCATGCATGTCGCGGACGGATGCGACCGCGCTCGTCAGGCGCTCGCCGAGCGCCGATGGCCCGAGCCAGCGAAGCCGTTCACTCCGAGTGCGTCCGTTCCGCCGCCGCTGGCGGATCTAGAGCGCACACTGGAGCAGCTCGCGATGATCCACCGCATCGAGGCGCCGGAGCCGCCGGCAGCGAAAGAGGGCGGGCCCCGTCTGCTGTTGCCCGACGCGACTACGAATCGCGAGTACGTGCAATTCGCGGTCAAAGGAGCGCTGGCCTCGCTGATCTGCTACGTGCTGTTCATCGGCTTCGACTATCCCGGCATCTACACCTCCGTGGTCACCTGCTTCGTCGTGTCGCTGTCGACCATCGGGTCGAGCAACCAGAAGGGGCTCTTGCGGTTCGGAGGCGCGGCGGTCGGCGGCGTGATGGGCCTGCTGGCCCTCGTGTATGCCTTTCCGAACATCGACGGCCTCGGCGGATTCTGGCTCGTCTTTGCGACCGGCACCGCGGTGGCCGCGTGGATCAACTTCGGCTCGCCGCGGATCTCCTACGGCGGATATCAGACGGGGCTCGCGTTCTACAAGGCGACGCTGCAGAAGCTCGGGCCCGCGATGAGTGCCACCGTCGTCCGTGATCGGCTCATCGGCGTGGCCTTCGGGCTCATCGTCTTCGGCATCGTGGAGCACTTCTTGTGGCCGGTGCGGGCGGCGGATCGAATGCACGCGCGACTGGCGGACGCCCTCCGCTCGCTTGCCGCATTCGCGCGCGTCGCGTCACAACCGCCGGCTGACGTGGATGCGCGCCGCCAGCTGATCGCGCAGCAAGTGGCGGACGTGCAGGGTTTCATCGAGTCGTCGAAGTTCGAGGCAGGTGCCGACGGCGCGGATGCGCAGGCCGTCGAGCGGCTGACCGCCGACACCCAGACAGTTTTCGTCGTCCTGCTGGCCATCGCTCGCGACGCGGCGTCGGCGGCCAGGCCGGCGGACGCCGTGCAGGCGGCGACGACGCGCATCGACGACGAGGTCGCGACGATCCTGGATGGACTCGCGGATGGTGTCCGAGATGCCGGCGTCGCGCGCGCGATCGATGTCGACGGCTCGCTGGCGGCGCTCCAACGCTCGATCGCCGTGCAGGTCGCCGCCACGCGAGAAGACCCGAAATACGCGGGAGCGATTGCGCTGTACCGCGAGCTCGCCGGCGCCGTGAATCGGATCGTGTCGGACACCACACGGTCAATCGCGACCATCGAGCTTTCGGAGGTGGCCGGTTGACCGCCGAACTCCGAACCGAGAACTCGAGGATTCGACAATGAGAAGCACGAAGCATTTGTGGGCCGTCGGCTACGACGACATGGACCGCGCCGGTCAGGTTCGTGACGAAATCGCCAAGCTGGGGTGGGTCGAGAACCGTCTGCTCCTCGCGGATCTGGCGGTCGTCGTGCGACACCTCGACGGGTCGTTCACCTTCGATCGAGAACGCTTTCCGACCGGCGCGAACATCATGGGCGCCTCCGCGGTCGGTTTCCTCGCCGGCCTGGTGGTCGGCGTGCCAATCGTCGGTGCGGCGATCGGGGCGATGGTCGGAGGCGCGGGCACGGCGATGCACGCGATGTCGGCCGGTATCGCCGACGATTTCATCAAGGACGTGCAGCGACTGATGAAACCCGGAACGTCGGCCATCTTCGTCCTGGACTCCGAGGGCGACATGGACGTGATCCTGCAGGGCATTCGCGGCCTCGGTGGGACGGTGTTGAAGACGAACGTGGACGTGGAGCGGGCTCGGTTGATCCAGTCCACGTTGGCGGCGACTCCCGGGCCCCGGTGATGGCCTCGGCGCCTGACCTCTTGACGCAGTACGGTCTCGCCGTGATCTTCGTCTGGGCGTTTGCGGTGCAGGCGGGAGCGCCGGCGCCGGCCGTTCCGATGCTGCTCGGCGCCGGCGCGCTGTCCGGCGCTGGGCGCATGAATCTGGCGTCGGCGATTGCAGCTGCCATGGCGGCCACGGTCGTCGCGGACGTGGTCTGGTACTCGCTGGGACGATCCCACGGCACACGGGTGCTCGAGCTGCTGTGCCGCTTTTCGCTCGACCCCGACTCGCTCATCCGGCACGCCAAGGAGCGATTCGTCGCACATCGGCTGCGGTATCTCGTCCTGGCGAAGTTCCTGCCGGGCGTGAATCCACTCGCCGCTGGCCTCGCGGGCTCGGTTCCGATTCGCCTCGCGCGCTTCGTGCTCTATGCCGCGGCCGGCGCCCTGCTCTGGGCGGGCGCCTGGATGGCGCTTGGTTATTTCGGCGCCGACGTCATCGCGCGTATCGCCACCGGGGCCGGCCGCCTCGGGACGCCGCTCGTCATCCTCATCGTCGCGGCATTGGTCCTCTATCTCGCCTATAAGTTTGCGAGACGGCAACGCTTCCTGCGTCATCTCCGCAAAGCTCGGATCACCTCGACCGAGCTCAAGCGACGGCTCGACGCCGGCGACCGTCCGCTGATCTTCGATTTGAGAACGACGCTGGACCTCGAGGCGACTCCGTACGCGATCCCGGGCGCGCGCTGGATTTGTCCCGAAATGCTGGACGATCCGCACCAGCTGATCAACAAGAACAGCGAGGTCGTCTTCTATTGCGCCGAGCCCAAAGAGGCGACGAGCGCCCGCAGGGCGCTCCTCCTGGCGCGCCACGGGTATAAGAACGTCCATCCTCTCAGCGGCGGATTCGAGGGCTGGCGTGAAGCGGGATTCGACGTCGAACCGGTGCGCGTCGACGCGCCGCCCCCGGAAGTGAGGGGGAGATGAGTTCGACAGCGGGGACGCCGCGGCGTGGCCCACGGAAGCGCAAAATCAATGCAGCGATCCCGCCCGAACCGACGAGCCGTCGAAACGGACGCCTGAAGGACGCGCCACAGCGTCGCACTTCTGTGCGCAGTGTGCATCCTCGCATTGGCTGGTATGCCGGCCTCGCCGTGATGGCGATCATCGAGATCATCGAATGGCGGCTGGCGATCGTGATGATGATGGGTCATGAGATCGCGCACCGCACACACAGGCAAGCGCTGCGGGACTTCGCCGAGGGTATCGAAGCTGGAGCCTGATACACCGAGCGCCGCGCGCGGGCCTCCCGTAGCACTGACGACACATATCGGTAGCCGACTCTTCACGCGCGATCCGGGCGCGTGTGTCACCACAATAGTGGTGACGTGCGCTATCGCACCATCTGGATCAGCGACGTTCACCTCGGTACTCGGCAGTGCGACGCCGGGGCCCTCCAGGCGTTTCTCGAAAGCCACGACAGCGACTATCTCTACCTGGTCGGCGACATCATCGATTTCTGGAGCCTGCGGCGCCAGCCTTACTGGCCGCAGTCGCACAGCGACGTCATCCGGAAGGTCTTGTCGAACGCGAGGGCGGGGACGATCGTCAGCGGTCCATCGGACGGCCGACGGCCGTCTGCTGCTCATCCTTCACGGCGACGACT
>DAIRVP010000257.1:5307-6656 GCA_036802765.1 Candidatus Rokuibacteriota bacterium | reverse complement strand
GCGTCGCGCACCACCGTGGTCGTGCCGCCGTTGACGCCGACGCGTGACACGGTCACCTGGCGCGCGCCGAGATCGACGCGGCCACCGTCCACTGCGATCTTGTCGAGGGCGACCAGCGGCGTCTTGTCGCTGGATCGCACGGCGATGCGCGCGAGCGTGACCCCGAGGTTGTCCGCCACGCCGACGAGGCCCGACGGTCCGCTCTCGAGCCGCGCCGACAGCCCGAGGCTCAGGCCGCCGACGTCGAGCGCCAGCGGCGCCGCGCGGCTTTCGTCGACAAACGACAGCGCTACGTCGTCCACGCGCACTTTTTCGACGGCGACCTGCCATGGGCGCGTGTCGGTCGCGGGGCGCGTCTCGGCTGGCGGCGCAGGCGGCTGCGCCGCGGCTGCCGTCGCAGGCGTCGAGGGCGTCGTCACCAGTCGCTGCCAGTTCACGGTTCCATCCCGCGCGAGCGTCGCCGCGACGAGACCACGCTTCACCGCGATCTCCGGGACCGTCAGCTGCCGCGCCGCCACGTCGCCGTACACACCGACCACGCCGACCTCGTCCAAGGCGAGCAGCGGCGCATTAGTCGCACGCTCCGTGAGGACGAGACCCTTGAGGAGAACCTCGAGCCCTTCCACCTTCAGGGACGTCGCACCGTCGCGGTACGCGAACTGATAGCGCACGTTCGCGTCGAGCGCGCCCTTCGGCTCGGCGATGGCGATGTCGTCCTGCACGAAACGCCACGCGGTGGCCAGCGGGAAGCCGCGCAGATCGAAGCGCCCGGTGGATGCCACCGGCACGAGCGACACCTGACCGTCCCAGCTCACGACACCGCCGCCGGTCAGCGTCGCGGAGATCACGTACGGACCGCGGCGCTCGGGCAGCGTCGTGATGTTGTGCAGCTCGACGTTGATCGGCTGCACCGCGACCTTCTGGGGCGTGTGATGTGATTGATCGGTGAACGACACGACGCCGTCCTGCACGACCGCGTGCTGCACCAGGAGCCGCGGCGGCGACGACGGCTGCTTGGCCGGCTCGCTCTCCGGGCTCTTCGGCAAGGAGTCCAACAGCTCGGCGAGATTCATGCGTCCGTCGGGGGAGATGACCGCATCGATGCGCGGCGCCTCGAGGCGGATCTCGGCGAACGTCACCGCCGCGCGCACGATGCTCTTCGCGAGCTCGACGTCGACGAAGAGGCGATCGAAGCCGAGCAGCGGGCGCCCGTCCGGCTCCGTTAGCCGGAAGTTTCTGATGTCGACTTTGAACAGCAATGGATTGACGCGAACCTCGCCGATCTGGGCGCGCCGCTTGAGCTGCTGCTCGACGTATTGCGGCACGTACTTCGCCACGAGCCGCGGCAC
>DAIRVP010000257.1:1256-5207 GCA_036802765.1 Candidatus Rokuibacteriota bacterium | reverse complement strand
CGCCGCGAGCGGCGCCACGCGGTCTCCGGGACCAAACGCCAGCGCAGTCCCATACCGCCAGCCGCACGGCGCCGCGCCGTCGGACATGGGCGCGCGGTAGACCTCGAGACGGCGATCAGGCAGGTTCACGATCCAATAGTCGGCCAGCCCGGCGCGCGCGTAGAGACCGCCCTTGCGGTCGCGATCGAACCCCAGACGCGAGAGCGCGACTTCCACGACGAGGACGGGGCGCGTGGGGTGCGCATCGCGATAATCGCGCGGATGTCCCGGTACGACGGCGACGTCTGGCTCAGGTTCGGACTCGTCATCCAGCGCCACGGGCATCTGCGGCCGCACGTCCCAGCCCGCTCCAAAGATTTCCGTCAGGACACGCTGGACGAGCCGCACGGCGGTTGCGTGCGGACTGTGCTGAGGGCTCCTTGCAGATCATCGCGCCGCCGAGCAATTCGACGCGGTCATCCGGCCCGAGGATCTCGGCCTCGACCAGCCGCTCGTATTCCACACGCGTCCACTTCCGCAACTGCACGTCCATCGGAGCGAGCGTACCGCCTGTCCGACCGTACGCGAAATGTATCTGCCTACACACGCCCCCTCGCTGGCCAGGAGCGGCGGCTTCCGGGTTATTAGGGGGGGCGAGACTGCGGCAACCCTCGCCGCCAAACTGGAGTAGGCTCTAACGATGACAAGGATTCGCGAGGCCGTGTGCCCGTCGTGCAGCAAGACCGTGAGCGTTACCTACTGGCCGTACAACGTCGCGTTGTACGCGCAGCATTCGGTTCCCGGCACCGAGCGCGACTGTAGGTCGGGCCTGCGCCCCGTCACGACCGAGGAGCGGTAACACCGCCGCCAGCCTCACCGCAAGCTCGGTGAGGCTCGCGTAGCGCATCCCTGACGCGTCTCGCTCATCCTGTGCGGCCGCTTGCTTGACACCATCCGTTGGGCCGGTGCAGAGTCCGACCGCCGTCACAGCCGGGAGGAGGCACCGATGAACCCAGCGCGAGACCACGACGTCAGCCGCCGACGTTTCGTTCAGCTAGCGACCGCCTCGGCCATCATGCTCGCAGAGGCTGGACGCGCCCCGCGCGCGGCCGCCGAGGACAAGTTCATCTTCGCGAGCACCGGCGGGTCATGGGGCGAGGGAATCAAATCGAGCTTCGTGACGAAGCCGGATTTCGAAAAGCGCTTCAAGGTCACGGCCACGCACGCCGCGCAGCTCGAATCCGTGGCGGCGTCGAAGATCATCGCGAGCTGCGGCACGCCGACGTACACGGTGTCGACGCACGGCCAGGCGGAGGCGGTCTTGCTCGCCGACGCGGGGTGCATTCAGCCGTACAACGTCGCCGCCGTGCCGAACCTCAAGGACATTCCGCGCGAGCTGACGCTGGAGCAGAAGGGCGCGCCGTATTACGCCCCGTACGTCTTCCTGATGTGGGCGCTCACGTGGAACACGAAGCTCGCGAAGAAGCCCACGTCGTACAAGGATCTGTGGCGCCCAGAGTACAAGGGCAAGGTCGCGATCCCCGCCTACGGATGGTACGGCGTGTACTGGCTGCACGCGGTGAACAAGGTCTTCGGCGGGACCGAGGACAACACCACGCCCGGCATGCAGGCGCTGGCGGAGCTCGTGCAGAAGAACGACGCGATCATCATGGAGAACGTCGACCACGGCATGAAGCTGTTCCAGCGCGAGGAGATCGTGATGGCGCCGTTCTGGAACGGCCGCACGTTCGCGCTGCAGGACGGCGGGACCCCGGTGGCGATCGAGTACGTTGGGAACGCGATCGCGCTCGGCGCCGGCTTCGTGATCGTGAAGGGCACGTCACTGCTGGAAGCCGCGCACGGGTTCGTGAACGAGACGCTCGACCCGCAGTATCAGCTCGAGATGACGAAGCTCTTCAAGTATCCGCCGGCGAGCCGGCGCGCCAAGCTGCCGGCGGACCTGGAACGGGTCCGCGTGCCCGACAAAGAGCTCGGGCAGACCGTCAAGCTCGACTGGAAGAAGATCAACGACTCGCGGAGCGCGAACCTCGATCGCTGGAACAAGGAGGTCCTCGGCAAGGCCTGAGGACAATCGGTGGGCGATCTCGAAGTCCGGGCGCTGGTCAAACGGTACAGCGACTCCGCGGTCGTCGGTCCCGTCTCGTTCACGGTCGCCGACGGTGAGTTCCTGTCGCTGCTCGGGCCGAGCGGCTGCGGCAAGACCACGACACTGCGGTGCATCGCGGGCTTCGAGACGGCGACCGCGGGCGACGTGCTGATCGACGGGCGCTCGATCGCCGGCCTGCCGCCGCACCGCCGGGACGTCGGGCTCGTCTTCCAGAACTACGCGCTGTTTCCGCATCTCACCGTCGGCGACAACGTGGCGTTCGGCCTTCGCCTGCGCCGGCGCCCCGCCTCGGAAATCGCGCGACGCGTGCAGGATGCGCTGAGCCTCGTCGACCTCGCCGGGCTCGAGGCGCGCTATCCGCGGCAGCTGTCCGGCGGCCAGCAGCAGCGGGTCGCGCTCGCGCGCTGTCTGTCGCTGGAGCCGAGCCTGCTGCTGCTCGACGAGCCGCTGTCGAACCTCGATCTCAAGCTGCGGCTGCAGATGCGCACGGAGCTGAAGAAGCTGCAGCGGCGGCTCGGTAAGACGACGGTCTACGTCACGCACGACCAGGGCGAGGCGCTCGCGCTGTCGGATCGTATCGTGGTGATGTCGCGCGGTCACGTGGAGCAGATCGGCACCCCGCGCGAGATCTACGAGTCGCCGCGCACCCGCTTCGTCGCCGACTTCATCGGCGCGTCCAATCTGTTGGCCGGCGCGGTCGTGTCCGGCGGCGCCGCTGGCGTGGTCGTGCGCGCCGGCGCGCTCGAGCTGCGATCGACCGATCGGACGCCGGCTGGCACGACCAGCGTGACCGTGCTGATCCGGCCCGAGCGCATCCGGCTCGCGGCCGCGCCACCGCACGGCGCCGACGTCAACCGGCTTGCCGTGCGCGTCGCCGACGTGGTGTACCTCGGTGAGGATCTTCAAGTCCTGCTCGAGCTCGACGGCGGCCCGACGCTGAGCGCGAGCCTGAAAGCGACCTCGGCTGAGAAGGACTGGACGCCGGGGACCGCGCTCACCGCCTGCATCGCGCCAGACGACGTGCGCCTGCTGCCGGTGGCGCCGGAGACCGTCACGCCGTGAACGCGACCTCGACCCACGCGCGCTTCGGCGCCGTCCTCGTCGCCCCGGGACTGGGCATCCTCACGCTGTTCCTGTTCGTTCCGCTGGCGTTGATCGTCGGCCTCAGCGTCTTGACGTACTCCCCGACCAAGATCTGGCTGCCCGTTCTCACCGCGGTGAACTATCAGAAGTTCTTCCATCCTTATTACGTCGGCGTGATGTGGACGACCATCCAGATCGGCCTGCTCACCACGGCCGCGTGCGCCGTGCTCGGCTTCCCCGTCGCGTACTTCCTCGCGCGCGCGCCCGCGCGCTGGCTGGGTGTCTGGCTCTTCCTGCTCGTGACGCCGCTGATGGTCTCGAGCGTCATTCGCATCTTCGGCTGGCTGGTGCGTCTCGGTCGTCGCGGTCTCGTCAACGCGACGCTCGAGGCCGCTGGCTTCCGCGGAGTAGATCTTCTGCACAACGTGCCCGCCGTCGTGCTCGGCCTCACCGAGCTGCTGCTGCCGTTCATGGTGCTGCCGCTCATGGCCGCGATCGAGACGATCCCGCGCTCGGTCGAGGAAGCCGCGCGCAACCTCGGCGCGAATTCGCTGCAGCTCTTCTGGCGCGTGCTGCTTCCGCTCAGCCTGCCGGGCCTCGTGTCCGGCTCCCTGCTCGTCTACACCGTCGCGATCAGCGCGCTGGTCACGCCTGCCCTGATGGGCGGCCGGAAAGTGCGGATGCTCGGCAATCTCGTCTACGACGAGGTCCTCACCTCGATGAACTGGCCGTTCGCCGCGACCATCGCCGTCATCCTCCTG
>DAIRVP010000257.1:0-1156 GCA_036802765.1 Candidatus Rokuibacteriota bacterium | reverse complement strand
TTCCTCACGCCGATCGTCGTGCCGGAGATCCTGCTCGGCGCGGCCCTGTTCCTCTATTACTCACGCCTCAAATGGGAGACTTCCGTGGCCGGTCTCGTGCTCGGACACCTGGTGATCGCGATCCCCTACGTGGTGCGGACCGTCTCGGCGGGGCTCGCCGGCGCCGACCGCTCGCTCGAGGAGGCGGCGATGAGCCTCGGCGCCACCCGCGCGCAGGCCTTTGCGAAGGTCACCCTGCCGCTGATCCGCTCGAGCGTCGTGTCGGGCGCCGTCTTCGCGTTCATCGTGTCCTTCAGCGACATCAACATCGCGCTCTTCGTGTCCGGCCCCGGGACGGTCACGCTGCCGGTGCACATCTTCTCGCAGATCGTGTGGCAGCCGGATCCGACGATCGCGGCCGCCTCGACGCTGCAAATTCTGTTGATCGCGGTGCTGCTCGCCGTCGCGCAGCGCGTGTTCCGACTGCGGGTGACGGCATGAGCCGCCTGCGCCTCGGCGTCGACATCGGCGGCACCTTCACGGACTTCGCGCTGCTCGACGAGGCCTCGGGCGCGCTCACCGTCCTGAAGCTCCCCTCCACACCCGAGCGCCCGTCCGCATCGGTGTTCACCGGCGTCGAGACGCTCGCGCGCGAGCACGGCGCCAACCCGGCAGCCATCGGCGCGTTCGTGCACGGCACGACGCTGGCGGTCAACACGATCATCGAGTGCAAGGGCGCGCGCGCGGCGCTGTTCATCACCGAGGGCTTTCGCGACGTGTTGAACATCGGGCGCCATCGCATTCCCGACGTTTTCAACTTCTTCTCGGAGCTGCCCGCGCCGCTCGTCCCGCGTTCGCGCGTCATCGAGGTGCCCGAGCGCACGCTCGCCGATGGTCGGGTGCTCCGGGGCGTGGACGAGGGCGTGATCGCGCGAGCGCTGGAACGCCTGGCCGCGGAAGGCGTCACCGCCATCGCCGTGTGCTATCTGCACAGCTATAAGAACGCGGCGAACGAGCTGGCTACTCGACGAATCATCGGCGCGTCCGCGCCAGATCTCTACGTGTCGCTCTCGTCCGAGCTGTGGCCGCAGATGCGCGAGTACGAGCGCGGGCTGGTGGCGGTCATGAACGCCTACGTCGGCCGGAAGATGTCCGTGTACTTCGCCGATCTCGAGCG
>DAIRVP010000256.1:0-6692 GCA_036802765.1 Candidatus Rokuibacteriota bacterium | reverse complement strand
TGGGAGGCGGGCCCGCGGATGGAGTTGCCTGTGTCCGTGCCGAGCCCGACGGCGCCGAAGCTGGCGGCCACCGCCGCCGCCGTGCCTCCACTCGAGCCTGCGGTCACGCGCTCGAGCGCGTACGGGTTCTTCGTGTAGCCGGGCAGCAGCGAGCCGACCGTCTCGAACGGGTCGAAGGCGAACTCGGCCATGTTCGTCTTCACGAGCATGATCGCGCCGGCCTCGCGGAGCTTCTTGATCTGAAACGCGTCACGCGGCGCCATCGAGCCCTTGAGCGAGAGCGAGCCGGCGGAGGTCGGCATGTCGACCGTGTCGTAATTGTCTTTCACGATGATCGGCACGCAGTGCAGCGGGCCTGTCGGCCCGGATCGCGCGTACTTCGCGTCCAGCTCGTCGGCCGTCTTCAGCGCGTCGGGATTGATCGCGACGATCGCGTTCAGTCTCGGGCCCTTCTTGTCGTACGCCTCGATGCGATCGAGGTACATCTGCACCAGCGCCCGACACGTCAGCGTGCGCGCTTTGAACGCTGCCTGGATGTCCGCGATGGTGATTTCTTCGCTTCGGAACAGGTCGAAGGCGCGCGCCTGCGTCGGCGCCATCACCAGCACTGCCGCGACGAGCGCCAGCCGGATCAGCACCAAGGCGCGCATCATTCGGCCGTGGTGCCGCCGTCGATGACGAGCTCGCTGCCCGTCACGTAGGACGCTTCGTCCGACGCGAGGTAGAGCACGCCATAGGCGACTTCCTGAGGAGTTCCCACGCGTCCCATGGGCAAGCGACGCAAACGCTGCTCCCACGCCGCTTTGTTCTCGAGCATCTCCTTGATCATGTCGGTGGCGATCGGTCCCGGGTGGACGGAGTTGCAGCGGATCTTGTCTTTCGCGTGCTGGATCGCCGTCGCCTTGGTGAAGAGGCGCACGGCGCCCTTGGTCGCGGTGTACGCCGCGGTTTCTCCCGGACTGCCGACCAATCCGGCCGTCGACGAGATGTTGATGATCGAGCCGCCGCCGGCCTCCCGCATGGCCGGGATGACGCACTTCGTCCCGAGGAACACGCCCTTGACGTTGACGGCCATGATGCGATCCCAATCGGCCTCGCTCGTGTCCTCGATCGTTGCGCGCAGGAGAATGCCGGCGTTGTTGACGAGCACGTCGAGCTTGCCGTACGTCTGCACGGCCGTGCTGACGGCCGCCCGCCAGTCCGCCTCGCGCGTGACGTTCAGGTGAACATACGTCGCCCGGCCGCCCGAGGCGCGAATCGCCGCTTCGACCTTCTTGCCCTCGTCGTCGAGCACGTCGCCGAACACGACCGCCGCGCCCTCCTGGACGAACAGCTGCGCCTCCACCGCGCCCTGCCCGCGAGCGCCGCCACTGATCAGCGCGACCTTCCCTGCGAGTCTGGCCATCATGCTTCTCCTTCCACATCGCGATGTGGCGCCGAACCTAGCCCGCGCCGCCGACGTGGTCAAGACGTCGCGCTCGGTGTATGGTCGGCGCCGCCGTATCAGACAAAGGAGGTCGTATGGCCCAGGCGACTTTGCCCCCGTGGATCCAGACGCTCCGCCAGCGCGCTCCGGAGTTCGCCGACTCGTACATGGCGCAGCGCGAGCGCATCCTGCGCGACGGCGCGATTCCCGCGAAGTACAAGCACCTGATGACGATGATCGTCGATGCGCTGCTGTCGCATCCCGATGGCGTGGCGACGATCGCCAATCGAGCCCGGTCCGCCGGCGCGTCGGAGGCGGAGATCCAGGAGGCGGTGGAAGTCGCCTATCTGTTCGGCGGCACGCCGGCGCTCGTCACGGCCGTGAACGCGTTTCGTCAGTCCTGAGGGAGCGGGAGATGATTCTCGAGCGTTTCAAGGTCCCCGAAAAAGACCAGGTCCTCGTCTCCGAGGCGGCGCTGCGCCGCACGGTGACGCTGATCTTCGAGAAGCTCGGCTTGACGGCCGAGGACGCCGCGGACGCAGCCGATGCGCTCACGATGACCGACCTGCGCGGCGTGGAGACGCATGGCGTGTCCAACATGCTGCGCGCGTACGTGCGCGACTATCGCGCCGGAAAGCTCGACCCCAGGCCCGGCTGGCGGCTCGTGCGCGAGTCGCCGGCCACCGCGGTCATCGACGCCGAGCGGCGCCTCGGCATCGTCATCGGCCCGAAGGCGATGCGGCTGGCCGTCGACAAGGCGCGCGCCGTGGGCGTGGGGGTGGTCACCGTGTACAACAGCGGCCACTTCGGGGCCATCGGCCACTTCGCGATGCAAGCCGCGCAGCACGACATGATCGGCGTCTGCTTCACCGGCGCCAGCGTCAACGTGGTGCCGACGTTCGCATCCAAGCCGATGATCGGCACCAACCCGATCGCGATCGCCGCGCCCTCGCGCCGCGAGGCGCCGATGCTCTTCGACGCCGCGACCTCCGCGATCGCGGGCAACAAAATCCGCCTCGCCATGCGCGTCGGCTCGCCACTGCTGCCCGGCTGGGTGTCGGACAAGGACGGTACGCCGATCACCGAGGAAAAGCCGGTGTTCGATCGCGACCAGATCTACCAGCTGCCGCTCGGCGGCACACGCGAGCAGGGCTCGCACAAAGGCTATGGCTTGGCACTCATGGCCGAGGTGCTCTCCACGGTACTCGCCGGTGCGCTGCCGACGATGCTGGTCGCTGGCAGCGGCAGCAAGAACCACTTCGCCGCGTACAACATCGCCGCGTTCACCGATGTCGAGCAGTTCAAGGACACGATGGACCGGATGCTCGAGACGCTGCGCACGGCGACGCCGGCGCCCGGCCAGGAGCGCGTCCTCTATCCCGGTCTGTCGGAGTTCGAGGAGACGCAGAAGCGGCGCGCCAACGGCATTCCGCTCCACAAGGAAGTGGTGGAATGGTTCGCCGAGTGCACGCGAGAGCTCGGCATCCCAAACCTGGCTACGTTAGGGCGTCAAGGCGTGGGCACGACCTTGTAGTAAACGCCGTTCGCCCCGTACGACGCTTGAAACCAGGTGTTGCCGCACAGGTAGTACGCCGTGCCCTGGACCTTCGGCGAGATGCATCCGGCGGGCAGCGTCGGATAAATGCCGCCCATCGCGTACACCGGGCTGGCCCCGCTGTTGGCGCTGCCCGCGGCGACACCGGCGTTGTACGCGCTGGTGGTGGCTGCCGTCGTGTTGGCGGTACCCGCCGCGACGCCGGCGTTGTAGGCGCTCGACGTGGCCGCAGCCGTATTGGCCGACGCGATGCTGGCGCCGGCGGCCGCGCCGACCATCGCGCCCGTGGCCGCGGCGCCCGCTGTGGACCAGCCGCCGCAGTTACCGCAGTTGGCTCCGTAGTAATTCACGGTGGTCGGCGGGTGGTATGGATAGGCCGCAGGCGGTGGGGGGTAATACGCACCGGACGCGTGGTACGCGGTCGTGCCGTACGCAGTGGTTGCCGTCGTGCCTTCTCCGTAGTAGTGCGTCGCGCTGCCACCAGACGGATTGGTTACGGTCGTCTCCCCCGACCCGGTCTCGTGCGTGGCGGTGTCGCCGTACCTGTTGGTCGCGGTCGTGCCTTCCCCGGCGGTATGCGTCGCGCTGCCGCCATAGGCGCCTTGGAAGCTCGAGGAACCGCCGCCGCCAGACGCCGTGCCGCCACGATAGCCCTCGCCGCTCCAGGAGCCGCCGCCGCCTGATGCGGAGCCGCCGCGGGAGCCGCTGGCGCTCCAGGAGCCACCGCCACCGGAAGCGTGGCCGTAGGCGCCCGAGTGCGACCACGCTGCGGCCGGCTCATACGAAAGGCCGGTGATCAAGAGACCCACGAGGACGACGACGATCACGTTCATGATGCGTACCTCCTCACTTCGTCCTGGGCGGCTCGGCCTGGACTGGCGTGGTGGAGTCCGATTGCGGATTCGGATCGGGGCGGGCGAACGGAATGCGCTTCGCTGTGGCCGCGCGCGGCGAGGCGAAGGTCCCGGCGGGCACGGCGCGGTCGAGCTGCCAGTCGAAGAACTCGACCTGGTGGCGCAGCCGCTGCGGATCGCTGCGGAAGACCGCGCGCGCCATTCGAGGGAGTTTGTCGTCCGCGCCGATCCAGATCTGCACGAACACGCCATGGCTGGAGTAGGCGACCATATCGGTCTTCGTTCCACCGATCACGCGCGATTGACCGATGTAGAACGCCAGGTCCATTCCCTTGGCAATGTCGGCGTAGGGGTCGGCAACCACCGCGTCGGTGAATGGAAAGTAGATCGCGGCGGTGTGGTAAGCCGCCTCCAGCGCGGCGTCGATGGTCGGCGGGGCGTCTGCGACGGCAACGAGGTTCTCAGCCGGGATAAAGGCCATCATCGTCTTGCCGTTGTAATAAAACTCGGAAGCAGGACCGTCGCCAGGCGTGATCACCCGCAGCTTGTCTGGCCGCTGGAGAGTAACCGTGGACCTCGTCGTGTAGAGCAGAGGCGGGCCGGGACGGCTCGGGTTCTCGTACGCGGCGACCGCCGTGAAGCTGAGGGTACGTGCAGCTGCGAGGCGACCACTGGACGCCTTGAGGATGTCGATCGCCTTGGGCTCGAGCGCGGGCACGGGCTCGGTCGCGGCCGGAGCGGAGGGTGCCTGCTGGGCGCTTGCGCCCGCCGCCAAGGACAGGACTAGGGATAACAGCAGCCCGGTTCGGACAACTGTGTGGGTGATCACGGGACCATCCCGCATTCGAACATCTTATTGGCGACCGGGGCCGCGACCTTGTTAAGGAACTCGGTACGTAGCTGCGGATCGCTGCGCAGGACTTTGATGAACTCTTGCTCCTGCGCCGACTTCGGCTTTCCCCGCTCCTGCCACAGCTGCTCGCACGTCGATACCTGGTACTTCTGCGCCACCTTGCCTGCGAGCGCATCGAGCATCGGGTGCTGCTGGGCGGCGGCGACACCGACCAGAATCACCGCGAGCACCATCGCGAACGAGCTCATTCGCTTGATCATGACGGGCCCCTCTTTTCGCGTCTGAGACCGAGCTGTCCGAGTCGTTGATCAGCGATCCTTGGTCAACCGAGCACGGTCGCGCGGAAGTCAACCACTCTCTGGCCTCCACTCAAAGGGCCGTATGGCCTGGGACTAACTGAGTATTGCGCCGCTAGATTGCCCGAGTGATAAACGTCCGCAGGCTCACGTACAGAGCAATTTTCGGACACAGGCTCGCTGGACAAAGGATCGCTTTGGAATCTTCTGCAATCGAAATCGTTCGACTCACGCGCGGACGCCTCACGCTCAAGCTCGACGGGCTCAGGGAAGATCCCCTCCACACCGCCGACCTGATCGAGCGGCTTCGCGCCATCCCTGGCATCGGCAGCGTGCGGGCCAACGGACATGCGGGCAGTCTCCTGATACATCTCCGCGCGCCCAACGGGACCTCGGCGAAGAGGCCCCGCGCGGCGTCTGCCGACCTCGGCGCCGAGCAAATCGCACGCGTGATGCAGGCGCTCCGCGACCGTGCCAACGGCCTGGGCGTGGCCCTCCCTTCCGTGAATGGCCGCGTCCACGTGAGCGCGGCGCCACCACCACCGAGCCCGGTCGAGGTGTCCATCGTCCATTCGGTCTCGGGCCGAACGCGCTTCCACGCGCCGAGCGTCGCGCGCGACGGCCACCTGGCCGCACTCATAGAGATGTACCTGATCGACCAGCCCGGCATCACCGGGGTCAGGGCGAGTCCGTCCGTCCGCAGCGTCATGGTGACCTATGACGCCGAGACGTGGTCCGCCGAAGGCTTACGCGTGTTGCTAGGACGTGTCACGGAGGCAGAGCTAGAGGCCTACGCGAGTCAGCGTCGCGCGCAGCCGGTCGCGGTCGTGGAAGAGACGGGCGGCTGGGAGCTCTGGTACTCAACCACGGGAATCGCGCTCTCGTTCGTCGCGCCGCCGTTGGCCTCGATAGCGCTACCGCCGCTCCTCGTGCTCAGCGCGTGGCCGATGGTGAAGCGTGCGTACCGCTCCGTCTTCAAGGACAAGAGAGCGAACGTCGATGTGCTGGACTTTTCCGCGACGTCGCTCCTGGCGGCGCAGGGTTTGTTCCCCATGGCGACGTTCATGGTCATGCTGATCAACATCGCCGATTACATCCGTGACTTGACCGTGAACCGATCCAAGCGGGCCATCGAAGAGGTGCTCTCGTATCAGAGTTACGAGGCGTGGGTCATCCGCGACGGAGAGAAGCTACGCATACCGGTCAGCGAGATCCGTCTCGGCGAGACGGTCGTGATCTACCCGGGCGAGCGCATCCCGGTCGACGGTCGAGTCCTGCTCGGCAAGGCGCTCGTCGATCAGGCGATGCTGACCGGCGAATCGATGCCGGTCGAAAAGAATCGCGACGACGAAGTCTACGCGGCGACCGTTTTGCGTGAGGGCGAGCTTCATGTGAAAGCCGAACGCATCGGTGAAGAAACCGAGGTCGCGGGCATCGTGCGCCTCGTCGGCAACGCCCCTGCCAAAGAGACGAAGATCCAGAACTATGCCATCAAGTGGGCCAACGACCTCGTGCCGTGGAGCTTCGCGGGAGCCGGCTTCGCGACGACCTTGGGCGGGCTGGGACTCACGGGCGCCTCGGCAGTCCTGATCGTCGACTACGGCACGGGAATCCGGATCGCCGCGCCGACGACCGTGCTGTCCGCCATGACGAAGGCCATCCGCCACGGCATCCTGATCAAGGGCGGGCGGCACATGGAAAACCTCGC
>DAIRVP010000255.1:0-6723 GCA_036802765.1 Candidatus Rokuibacteriota bacterium | reverse complement strand
CGTTCCATCGCGAGCTCCGCCTCGAGGCTCTCGCGATCACGAAACACGCTCGCGACCGCCAGCACACGGCCGCCGCCTGTGTAGCGCACCACGCAATCGCGTTGCTCGACGTTTCCATCGATCTCGATCCTGTCCCAGCGTTCCGCATGCCCGACGTAGTTGATGGAGACGTCGTAGTGCTGGCTCCAGAAGAACGGGACGTCGGTGAATGGCGCGCGATCACCGACGATCGTGCGCGCCACGGCCTGACCCTGCCGTTCAGCCACGACCCAATGCTCGATCCTGACGAGCCCGCCGCCGCGCGGGTCGGGCCAACGGGCGGAATCGCCGATCGCGTAGATGCCTTTGGCCGCCGTCTCGAGCGACGCGTCCACGACGATCCCCTTGTCGATGGGGAGCCCTGCCTTCTCGGCGAGCGCCGTCGCCGGCTGCACGCCCACGCCCGCCACGATGAAGTCCGCGCCCAGACGTTCACCGTCGTCGAGGATGACGGCGTTGGGCGCGACACCTTTGGCCGTATGGCCCAGATGAAACACGACGCCGTGCTGCTCGTGAAGCGCGCGCACGAAATCCCCGAGCTGCGGACCGAGAACGCGCTCGAGCGGGCGTCGGCCAGGCGCCGCCACGTGAACCTCGACATTGCGGATACGAAGCGCCGCCGCGACTTCGAGACCGATGAAGCTCGCGCCGAGCACCACGGCTCTCCGACCGCGGCCGGCCGCCGCGATGATGGCGCGGCTATCCTGCAGCGTGCGGAGATAGTGAATCGGCGGACCGTCGGCGCCGGCCAGCGCGAGCCGCACCGGTTCGGCGCCCGTCGCGAGCACGATGGCGCCGAAATCGCGCGTCGTGCCGTCGTCGAACGTGAGACGCCGGCGCGTCGAATCGAGGGCGGTGACAGTGCGATCGAGCACCAGCTCGATGCCGAGGTCGTCGTAGTAAGCCCGCGGGTGGAGCGGGATCCATTCTTCGGGCGCGTTGCCAGCGAGGTAGTCCTTGGACAGATTCGGCCGATCGTAGGGCGTCTCGGGATCGCGATCGATCAGCGTGATCTCGCCTTCGAATCCTCGGTGCCGCAATTCCTCGGCCACGCTGTTTCCCGCAGCTCCGGCGCCGACGATGCCGACCGAGCGCGGCGTCTCCTTGCGAGGGACGTGCCGCCGGACACTCGTGACGTGGTCTCGGCGGCGGCCGACGAAGACCGAATCGCCGCGCGTGTCGACGTCATAGCTCGCGACCGCGTTGAGCGCCGGCGCCCGGAGCGCCTCGCCGCTGCGGAGGCTGAAGCACGCGTGATGCCACGGGCATCGGACGGTGTCGTCGACGACGAGCCCTTCGGCCAGCGGCCCACCGTAGTGACTGCACGTCGCGCCGATCGCGAACAGGTCATCGCCGCGCCTCACGAGCATGACCTGGTCGTCATCGACGTGGCCGAGCAGCGGGACACCGTCCGTGAGCGAGTGCGCGGGAACGCCCGTCGTGAAATCTGGTCCAGTCGGCATCGTCTACCTCGTCGAACATCCTCAGCTTACGCGTCCCGTCTATCCATTTCAGTAGCTGGGAACGATGTCCCTCATGCGACGTTCCGAACAGTGGAGGAAGACAGTGATGTCGACTCGCGCCAATCCAGGTTGGCCCGTACTTCCGGGCGTGGTTTTCTTGCTGATCGCCCTCACCGTCGGGCTTGTTGCGACCGGGACGGTTCCCGAGCCGTACGCGACGCCCTTCTTCCATCTCTTCTTCAAGGACGTCCTTGCGATGAAGGCCTGGCTGGCGACGTCAGCCGTGGTGCTGGCGTGCGGTCAGTTATTGACTGCCGGACGCATCTACACGGTCCTTCGCTTTCCGCCGACGGGCCGTTTCTACAACGTGGTGCATCGCTGGTCGGGACGGGTCGCGATCGTGCTGACGCTGCCGGTGGCGTACCACTGCGTTTTTATGCTCGGGTTCGGCACCAGCAGTCCCCGCGTCCTGATTCACTCGCTGCTCGGGTCGGCGCTCTACGGCGCTTTCGTGGCCAAGCTTCTCATCGTTCGATCGAGCAGGTTTGCACGCTGGGTACTTCCTCTCGCGGGAGGCCTTCTGTTCTCGATCCTCCTAGGCCTTTGGCTCACTTCGGCGCTTCTGTTCTTTAGCGGTCATATCCCTGCCACGTGACCGGTGGTCACCAGCGCCGCGTTGTTCGCCGGTCCGCGCTCCATAGGCCGTCAGCGCGCGGTCGATCATTTCGTTCGTCGGCCAGTTTTCGAGTGATTCCCCGGTAATGAGGGCGCGGAAATAGAGCGGTGCAATCAACGCCTCCACAACGTGCATCGGATCCGCATGGCGGGGAAACTCCCCTCGAGACATCGCCTTATCGAAGACAGTCCGTATCAGCCCGAGCCGTCGCTGCCAGAAGCTCTGCCGGGCCTCGATGACATGTGGATGTTGCGACACGCTCAGCGCAAGCAGCGCCCGTCCTTCTGGAGAGACCAGAATCGCCGTAAGACGTTCGAGCAACGCGACGAGATCCGACCGTAACGACCCCGTATCGGGCATCGCAAGCGCGACCTCGGCGTGCTGAAGGCACGCATCGCGGGCGAGCGCGTGTTTCGTCCCCCACCGCCGATAGATCGACGTTTCGTGCACCCCGGCCTCCGCCGCGACCTCGGCAATGGTGAAGGCGTCGATGCCTTTTTGCATCAACAGACGAAAGGCCGACTGAAGCACGGATGCGCGGACGCGGGCGCTGCGGCCGCCAACCCTGCGCGCCTTCGCGGGAGACCTCCTGCCCGCACGGGTTCCCTCTTGCCGTCTCGCCTGCCGAGGTCGCCGAGTCACGGCCATAGACCTAACGCAAAATAACTTGCGTTAGAGCCTGCGGTGTGTATGATCGCCAGCCGAGGGCTCTTAACGCAATTTTTCATGCGATTGGACCTCGGAGAGGGCTGGGATGACAATGCTCAACCGGCGCAGGTTCCTGCGCGATGGCGCGGTCGGCGTGGCAAGTCCCCTGCTCGCGACGGGATGCGGGGAGCCGTTCCGGCGTCGGAGTGCCACCGTCGCGCCAGCGACCAGGCGCCATGCCATCAGACCGCAGATCAATCCCGCGCTCGAGGCCCATGGTTCGATCTTCGAGCGGCGGATCGAGAAGGTCGGCGACAACGTGTATGTGGCCATCGGCTGGTCGATATGCAACACGATCATGGTCGTGGGCGATCGCGGTGTGATCATCGTCGACACCGGAAACGAGGTTCAGTCGGCGCGGGAGGTCGCCACGGAGTTCCGCAAGATCACCGACAAGCCTGTGCAGGCGGTGATCTACACCTGTTTCCATTCGGACCACATCAACGGAGTGAAAGGCCATGTGTCCGCCGACGACGTCAAGGTCGGGCGGGTCGCGATTATCGCGCACGAGACCCTGCTCGCCAACGTCGTCAAGTCAGGGGTGATCGGTCCGATTCTTGGAACGCGCACCGCCTACAATTTCGGCGGCATCCTCGCCGGCGCCGACGTCGAGCGTATGAACAACGGCACCGGCCCTCTGAACCGCCGTGGTGGTGAAGCCACGTTCATCGCGCCGACACAGACGCTGGGCGAACGGCTCGACATCACGATCGCCGGTGTGGCGATGACTCTGCTGCATGTGCCGAGCGAGGCCGCGGACGAGCTCGCCGTCTTTCTGCCGGACAGCAAGATTCTGCTTTCGGCAGAGGTGATCCCGGCTCAGACGTTTCCGACGCTCCATCCCTTGCGGGGCGAAGCCTACCGCGACCCGGTGGATTGGTATCGGAGCATCGATGTGCTGCGCCGCTTCACGCCGGAGGCGATGGTGCCGTCGCACGGTTTGCCCATCATCGGCGCCGACAATGTCGAGGGCGTTCTGCGGAACTACCGCGACGCTATTCAGTACATCCACGATCAGACCGTACGGCAGATGAACCACGGACTGACGCCCGACGAACTCGTCGAAGTCGTCAAACTCCCGCCGCATCTGGCAGGCTTCACGCCCTGGATGTTAGAGTTTTTCGGCACGGTCAGTCAGGCCGTCCGCGCGATCTACCAGGGATACCTCGGTTGGTTCGAAGGAGACCCGGTCACGCTCGCGCCACTGCCGAGGGCCGAGCGCGCGCGCCGGGAGATCGAGCTCATGGGTGGTCGTGAGCAGGTGCTCGCGGCTGCCAGCAAGGCTTTCGAAGACGGCGACCCGCAATGGGCGGCGGAGCTCGCGACTCGCCTCATCCGCGTCGATCGAGGCGACATCCCGGCACGCGAGCTGAAGGCCGCGGCCTTCCGCGTGCTCGGCTATGCCCAGATCAATGCCATCTGGCGGAACTGGTACCTCTCGGCCGCGCGCGAGCTCGAGGGCTTTGGCTTTGATCCCATACTGATTCAACGCGGCATTGCTCGCGCTATCGCATCTCCGGATCTCGTTGCTGCGCTACCGGCTCGAGTCTTTGTCGAGGGCTTTCCGCCGCGACTCAAGGCCGAGGCCACCCTGGATGTGCGGATGACTGTAGGCTTCCGCTTCCCCGACGTCGATGAGGACTATGGCATTCAGATCCGTCGAGGCGTCGCGCAGTTCGATGACCACCTGCCAGAGAAGCCGGATCTGACGCTCACGCTCGACAAGGCCGCGCTCGACCGCATTCGACTTGGCCAACTCACAATGCGCGACGCCATACTCGGTGGCGTGGTTCAGCTGAGCAACGGATCGCCCACAGCGGTCGAACGCTTCTTCGGCTACTTCGAAATCCCATTCAGCACGCCGATTCCGCTGGTCCTACGGTGACAAGCTCGGACTCGAGCGCGAGAACCTCCGCCACCACCTCCCCGGGTGTGAAAAACGTCCCGTACGGATCGGGAAAGACGATCGACGGATCGTCTGCCACGGCGCGCGCGGCGACGAGGCGCTTTTCGAAACGAGCATCGGCCTCCGCGTAGCGGGCGACCGGATCCTCGGGCAGCGCCTCGTCGAAGGACGCCGCGTACAGCACCTCGGACCGGGCGACGTGATGCAGGACACGGCGCAGCGGCCAACCGCCGTCCGGCGGCTGCCAGTCGAGGTCATCGTCGCTGAGCCCCGCCGCATGCTGCGTGAGCAATAGCAACGCCTGGTCGATGCGCCAGAGCCACGCGTCGAGGTCCGCGGCCGTCAGTGGCAGGCGGTCTTCGGGCAACGTCACCGTCGACGGGACCCAGCCGTCGGTCGGAACGGGCACGACGCCGTCACGACGCCAGCGCTGCCATTGGTCGATCTGGTTGAGATGGTCGAGCGCGTGGTCGAGCACGCGGCGCAGCGGCTTGCGCGGCGTATACGTGTACGACGTGACCGACGTGTAATCGATCTTTTTCCGCTTGCTCGGATCGGCGGGTTGAGTGAGGCGATCGAACAGCTGATTGGTCATCGGTGACAGCACCTCGGCGTTGGCCGGCTGCTCGAGCAACCGACGCAGATGGCGCCGGCATCTCGCGTGCGTCTGCTCGATATGCGTGGCGGGATCGATCGGGGCGGGATCGAGCGTCCACGCCGCCAGGATGCGGCCGGCGGTGGCGTGGACGAGAACAGCCCGGCCGTGCCGCCCGCCATGCGCGGCGGCCAGCAGCCGATCGCGTGAAGCGTCGAGAGCCCCGGTCCACTGCCCTGCCGGTTCGGCGATCGTCGTCCGTGCCGCCATCGTCGGCCTCCCTCCGCTCGGCGCCGTCAACGCGCCTTCCACCGCGATGGTACGCGCGCTGGGCCAACGCGTCGAATGCAAGCGATCGGGTCAGTCAGCGGCAGAGCTTTTCTGCGCGGACTCCGATGAGGCGAAGCTTGCGGTGTCGGGGATTCTCGCGGTCGTCGAGGAACGGCACGAGGAGTTCGAGCGCCGCCTCGCACAGGGCCTGCTCGCTCGTCCACGCGTCACGCACGGTTCGCGAGCGCGCGAACGTGATGAAGTTCTCGAAGCGGACGGTCACCGTGATCGTCCTGAACCCACGAAGGCCGTGGCCTTCGAGCCGGCTCCACACCGTGTGAGCCAGCGCGCGAGCACGCTCGAGCACGAACGTCGCGTCCAGGGTATCGACTTCGAACGTCTCCTGCTCGCCGACGGACTTACGCGTCCTCTCGTTCGACACCGCGCTCTCCGAGACGCCGCGAGCCTTGGCGAAGAGGCCTTCGCCCGGGCGACCGAACCACGCTGCGAGTCGCGCGCGCTCGAGCATCCTGAGATCGGCGACGGTTCGGATGTGGCGCTCGTGCAGAAAACGCTCGGTCTTGGGTCCGATTCCGGGAATCACGCGGATCCGCAACGGGTCGAGAAACGTCTGAACGTCGTCCGGCCGCACGACCGTGAGCCCGTCGGGCTTCTGAAAATCGGACGCGATCTTGGCGATCAGCTTGTTGGGGCCGATACCCACGGAGGCGGTCAGCCCTTCTTGCCTGACGATCTCCGCCTTGAGCCAGCGCGCGCGCTCGGCCGCGGCGTCGAAGCTGCCGAGCGACGAAAGCTCGAGATACGCCTCGTCGACGCTAGTCTTCTGGAAGGCGTCGCCCGCAGCGGCGAGGATCGCCATGATCCGCGCCGAGACTTCCCTGTAGAGCGCGTGATCGTCACGCACGAACACCGTCGCGGGCTCCCCCCGACGACGCGCGGCCTCCGCAAGGCGCCAGGCTCGCGAGATCGGCAAGGCCGAGCGGATGCCGTAGCGTCTGGCGGCGTAGCTCGCCGCCGTCACGACGCCTCGGCCGTGGCCCTCCTT
>DAIRVP010000254.1:0-6739 GCA_036802765.1 Candidatus Rokuibacteriota bacterium | reverse complement strand
CAGCGACTTGGCTTCACGCTGCTGCGCAAGCCGCTGGACCTCGGCCGACTCCGAGGCGCGCTGGGCGACGAGTCAGATCACGCCTTGCGGTAGATCTCCCCGCCGCCCTTCCTGAACTCCTCGGCCTTCTCGCGTAGGCCCTGGGCGAGCACGACCGTCTCCGCGGCGACGCCTTGCTGCGCGGCGTACTCGCGGACCTCCTGTGTGATCTTCATCGAGCAGAACTTCGGTCCGCACATCGAGCAGAAGTGCGCGACCTTCGCGCCTTCGGCGGGCAGTGTCTCGTCGTGGAACTCGCGCGCCGTCTCTGGATCCAGCGAGAGGTTGAACTGATCCTCCCAGCGGAACTCGAAGCGCGCCTTCGAGATCGCGTCGTCCCACTCGCGGGCGCGCGGATGGCCTTTGGCGATGTCGGCGGCGTGCGCGGCGATCTTGTACGCGATCACCCCGTCCTTGACGTCCTTGCGGTTCGGCAGGCCCAGATGCTCCTTCGGTGTGACGTAGCAGAGCATCGCGGTGCCGAACCAGCCGATCATCGCGGCGCCGATGGCCGATGTGATGTGGTCGTAGCCGGGCGCGACGTCCGTCGTGAGTGGGCCGAGCGTGTAGAACGGCGCCTCGTGACAGACCTCGAGCTGGCGATCCATGTTCTCTTTGATCAGGTGCATGGGCACGTGGCCCGGCCCCTCGATCATGACCTGCACGTCGTGCTCCCACGCGATCTTCGTCAGCTCACCGAGCGTGTCTAGCTCGGCGAACTGCGCCTCGTCGTTGGCGTCCGCCGTCGACCCGGGACGCAGCCCGTCGCCGAGGGAGAACGAGATGTCGTAGGCGGCCATGATTTCGCAAATCTCGCGGAAGTGGGTGTAGAGGAAGCTCTCCTGGTGGTGGGCGAGACACCACTTGGCCATGATCGAGCCGCCGCGCGAGACGATGCCGGTGACGCGCTTGGCGGTCAGCGGCACGTAGCGCAGCAGCACGCCGGCGTGGATGGTGAAGTAGTCGACGCCCTGCTCGGCCTGCTCGATCAGTGTGTCGCGATAGAGCTCCCAGGAGAGGTCTTCCGCCTTGCCACCGACCTTCTCGAGCGCCTGATAGATCGGCACCGTGCCTATCGGCACGGGACTGTTGCGCAGGATCCACTCGCGCGTCTCGTGGATGTTCTTGCCGGTGGAGAGATCCATGACGGTGTCGGCGCCCCAGCGAATCGCCCACGTCATCTTCTCGACCTCTTCGTCGATCGAGGAGGCGACAGCCGAGTTGCCGATGTTGGCGTTGATCTTCACCAGGAACTTGCGGCCGATGATCATCGGCTCGGCCTCGGGATGGTTGATGTTGGCTGGGATGATCGCGCGGCCCCGCGCGACCTCGTCCCGCACGAAGGCCGCGTCCATGCCTTCGCGCAGCGCGATGAACTCCATCTCCGGCGTGATCTCGCCGCGCCGCGCGTAGTGCATCTGCGTCACGTTCCGACCCGGCCGAGCGCGCATCGGCCGGCGCACGCTGGCGAAGCGCACGCCGCCCAGGGTCGGATCCTCGTCACGCTGCCGGCGGTATTGCGAGGTGGGCCCAGGCAGCTCCTCGACGTCCGCGCGACCGAGCACCCACGGCAGGCGCAGTGGCGACAGTCCACGCTTGATGTCCGTGTGGGTATTCGAATCGGTGTAGGGGCCGCTCGTGTCGTAGAGAACGATCGGCGGCTCCCCGCCGGAGAGCGCCACTTCACGCATCGGAACGCGAATGTCGGAGCGTGAGCCGGTGAGATAGATCTTGCGGGAACGAGACATCATGGCCTCCCTTCGCTGGTATTACCCAGGTCAGGTTCTTGCGGTCGGCGGCTAACGGCCGCCCTCTCAGCCCGGTTTTCCCGAGCTCCCGCGTTGACGGTTCGAACCGCCCGTAAGGCTACGCCGGAGCCCGCCCGGATTCAAGGGCGACGGCATCGATACAATGGAGACCATGCCCCCGGTCAATGTCCGCTACATGGTCGACGACGTCGAGACAGCGATCGCCTTCTACACGACCCACCTGGGTTTCACGCTGATCTCGAAGACGCTGCCCGCTTTCGCCGACGTTTCGCGCGGGGATCTGCGGCTGCTGCTCAGCGGGCCGACGAGCTCGGCAGGGCGACCGATGCCCGACGGGCGGCGGCCGGCTCCGGGCGGGTGGAATCGAATCCATCTGATCGTCGACGACCTCGCGGCCGAAGTTGCACGCCTTCGCGCGGCCGGCATTCATTTCCGCAACGACGTCGTGACGGGACCTGGCGGCTTGCAGATCCTGCTCGACGATCCTTCAGGCAATCCGATCGAGCTATTCCAACCGCGGCGCCAATGAGATGGCAGGCGATGGGGCCGGGGCAAAGCTGGCCGCAGTTCAGGGCGGCAGGTACTCGCGGATCTTGGCGAGCATCGCGCGTGGACTGAACGGCTTGGCGACGTACGCGTCGGCGCCGGCCGCCAGCGCCTTCGCGTCGTCGCCGCTGAGCGCATACGACGTCACGACGATCAGTGGGATGCGCCGAAGCGCATCGTCGGCTTTGATTCGCCGCGTGGCCTCGTACCCATCGATTCCAGGCAGCTGAATGTCCATGAGGATGAGATCGGGCGTGCGCGCCTTCGCCATCGCCACGCCGTCGTCGCCGGTGGTGGCCTCGATGACTTCGTACCCGGCGCTGGCGAGCAGATCGCGCAGGATACGGCGGTTGTCCTCATGATCGTCGACGACGAGCACCACGCGCCGAGTCGTCACGACGCGGCCTCGCGCGCGACCACCTGATTTTCGACGCGCACGGGCAGCGTGAGGCGGAACGTGGCGCCTTCGCCGAGAACCGACTCGACCCAGAGGCGGCCGCCGTGCATCCCGACGATGCGCCGGGCGATGGAGAGCCCGAGCCCCGTGCCGCCCTTGGGCCGCGTGGTCGAGGTGTCGGCCTGCTGGAATTCTTCGAAGATCCGTTCCTGGTCCGCGGGCGCGATTCCTGGCCCCGTGTCGCTGACGGCGATCGTGAACATATCCGCGGCGGTCCCCACCCCCAGCGCGACCTGCCCCACGTCCGTGAACTTGATCGCGTTCCCGATGAGGTTCAGGAGGACCTGTGCGAGGCGCCGCTGGTCGCCACGGCCGGTGGGCAAGGCGGGCGCCACATCGACGACAAGGCGTAGTCGTTTCTCGGCGGCCAGCGGCTCGGCGGCGGCGAGCACCGACTCCACGACTTCCTTCATGGAGTACTCCGCGAGCATGAGCGTGAGCTGGCCCGCTTCGATCTTGGACAGATCGAGGACGTCGTTGATGAGCCCGAGCAGATGGCGTCCGCTGGCGTCCACGCGTGTGAGGACATCACGCATCCGTTCGGGGACGGCGCCGTAGATCCCGTCGGCAATCAGCTCGGTGTAGCCGATGATCGCGTTCATCGGTGTGCGTAGCTCGTGGGACATGTTGGCGAGGAATTGCGACTTGTGCCGGCTCGCCGCCTCGAGCTCGCGGCCCTTGGCTTCGAGCTCCCGGTAGAGCCGCGCGTTCTGGATGGCGATGGCCGACTGCGTGGCGAACGTCTGCAAGAGCGCGATGACGTCGTCGGCGAATCGACCGGGCGTGTTCCGCGTGACGATGAGCGATCCGATGAGGCGGGCCTCGCGCAGGAGAGGGACCGCGAGCACGGCGCGAACGCCCGCCGTGAGCAGCACCTCGCGGAGCTCTCCGTGATAGCTGCTCTCGGCGGTGATGTCCTCGATCTGAACGGGCGCGCGAGTCTCGGCCACGCGCCCGGCGATGCCCTCGCCCTTGCGGATCGGCCGCACACGGGTCAGCGCCAGCACGCGCTCGGGGACATTGTGAGTCGCGCGCAAGTGGAACGCTTCGGCGACCTCGTCGTATTCGTAGACGGTGCACGTCCTGGTCCCGGCCAGCTGGCTTGCCCGCGAAGCGATCGTCGTCAGCACCGTCTCCAGATCCAACGTCGAGCTGACTGCCTGTCCGACCTCGCCGAGGGCCGTGAGCTGCTCGACCGACCGCGTCAGCTCTCGCGTCCGCGTCTGGAGCTCGTTGAACAGCCGCACGTTCTCGATGGCGATGACCGCCTGGTCCGCGAAGGTTTCGAGCAACGCGATCTGAGCTTCGGCGAACGGCTGCGGCTCCTTTCGGTACATCACGATCGCTCCGATCAATGTCCCGCCCTTGAGCAATGGCACGCCGAGCCAGGTCCGTGCGCCGGCGGCGGTGATCGTCGCGAGACGGACAGGATCGCCTGCCCGATAGGCCTCGTCATCCATCAGATCGGGAATGTGGATCGGACGCTTCTCGCTCATCAGACGGCCCAAGCCGGTCTTGGGACCGAATCGCCGCTGGGTCTCGATCACAGCAACGAATTCGGGGGCGGTGTCGCGGAACGCCACCGCGTGCAAACCGTCGCCCTCGGTGAGAAAGAGGATCCCGTTCTGGGCGCTACAGAGCCGCGTGGCGTTGGCGAGGATCGCGTCGAAGACCGGCCGAACGTCCGTCGGCGACTGGCTGATCACGCGTAAGATTTCGCTCGTGGCCGTCTGCCGCTCGAGCGCTTCCTTGGTTTCAGTGAACAGGCGCACGTTCTCGATGGCGATCACGGCCTGGTCGGCGAAGGTCTGGAGCAGCGCGATCTGTCGTTCCGTGAACAACCGGGCTTCGGTGCGGCGGACGGCAATCGCGCCGATCGCCTCCTCGTCTCTCAAGAGAGGCACGCTCAGGACTGCGCGGTTTCCGAAGCGGCGCGCCCGAGCGCTGCCTTCCGGGTATTCGTTGGTCTCACTGGAGAGATCGGCCAGGTGAATCGTCCGCCGCTCGATCACGCTGCGGCCGACGGCGGTGCCGCGGTCCAGCGAGACCCGCTGCTCCCCATACGGCGGGAGGGAGGCCATCGGTCCGCGGTGAACGGCGAGCTGCAGGACGCCTCCGTCGATACGGAAGATACTGACGTCGGGTGAATCGCATAGCCTCGCCACGGACTCGGCGACGGCTTCGAGCACCGGCTGGATGTCGGTCGGTGACCGACTGATGACGCGAAGCATCTCTGCGGTCGCAGTCTGCTGCTCCAGCGATTCGGTCAGCTCGCGGTTGCGCGCGTCCAGCTCCTTGAACAGCCGCACGTTCTCGATGGCGATGACCGCCTGATCGGCGAAGGTCTGGAGCAGCGCGGTCTCCTCATCGGTGAACGCCCCGGGCTCGCGACGCGTGACCGCGAGCGTTCCGATCGGGTCGCCGTCGCGCAGCATCGGCACGACGAGCTGGCTTCGGTAGCCGCGCGCCCGGGCACTGGCGCGGCCGCGCTCGCCGACGCGAGGGTCCGTCTCGACGTCGGCGACGTTGTACGGGATTTGTTGGCCGATGACGCGATCGCGAATCGGACGGATGTCCGAGCCACTCGAGTGGAGTGGTACGGGGAAGAACGACTCGAGGAGCGCGTCTCCCGCCTCGTCCGTATGCGTGTACGCCGCGAGGTCGATCCGGTCGTTCACGATCCGGCTCAGCACGGCGGAGTGCCCGCCCAGCAACCGCGCCGCGCTGTCGACGATTGCCTGGAACACGGGCCGCACGTCCGTGTACGAGCGACTGATGGTGCGTAAGATTTCCGCCGTCGCGGTCTGCTGCTCGAGGGCGGTCGCGAGATCGCGATTGCGTGCCTGCAGCTCGCTGAACAGCCGGACGTTCTCGATGGCGATGACGGCCTGATCGGCGAAGGTCGTCACCAGCTCGATCTGCTTGTCCGTGAATGGAAGGACCTCCTCGCGCCAGATGAAGAAGACGCCGATGGGCGCCCCCTCCCGAAGCATCGGGACACCGAGCACCGTCCGGAAGCGGGCAATGCGTTGCGCCTCTGCCCACCGATATTCCGGGTCGAGCAGGATGTCAGGGAAATGGATCGTCCGCCGTTCGAGCGCGACCCGCCCGACGACGGTGTCCCGACCGGGGACGACCGGAGTTCGGTGGATGTAGTCCCGATGCTCGGGCGTGGTGCCGTAGTCGGCGACACCGCGGTACACGTCACCGTCGCGTCTGAAAATGAACCCCTTACCGGCTCCACAGAGCCGGGTGGCGCTCTCGATCAGCGTGTTCAGGACCGGCTGCAGATCGAACGTCGAACGGCTGATGACCTTGAGGACCTCGGCAGTGGCGGTCTGCTGCTCCAGCGACTCGATGAGGGACTTGTTGCGCACGCCGAGCTCCTCCGACAACCGCGCGTTCTCGATCGCGATCGCCGCCTGATCCGCGAACGTCTTCAGCAGGGCGATCTGCTTCGGAGTGAACGGTTGCACGCGCGTTCGGCGGATGACGATGCCGCCGACGGCGGCGCCATCATGCAGCAGCGGCATGGCGAGGATGGTTCGAACGCCTTTGACTCTCAGCTGCAAGGCGCTGAGACCGCCGAATCGACGCCGAGCGGTTTCGATATCGGGTACGTGAACCGGCCGGCGGTCGAGAACCGCCCGCCCGAGCGGGGTGTCGCGACGAACGGGATGCGTGTCGCCAAGACGCTGCGGTTGAGCCACCGTCCCGTACTTGCCCACGAGGCGATGCTGATCGCCATCCAGCAGGTAGATGAGGGCGTCACGCGCCTCGCACAGTGTCGCTGCCGTGCGCGCGATCGCGCCGAGCACGGCGCCGAGATCAGTCGTCTGGCGGCTCCGAGGACTCACGGGCGATGCTCCATGCCACCTCTCCGCGGACGTGCGTCGAGCGGATCGAGCGAGCGTAGCCGCGGGCCGGG
>DAIRVP010000253.1:0-6766 GCA_036802765.1 Candidatus Rokuibacteriota bacterium | reverse complement strand
GAGGCCGACGTCAACTTCAAGGTCGTCCGCGGCTTCATCGACCGGGTGAAGACGAAAGCCGTCGGGCAGGACGTCCTGAAGTCGTTGACGCCGGCACAGCAGGTCGTCAAAGTCGTGCACGACGAGCTCGTCGAGCTGCTCGGCGGCAGCGGGCATCGGCTCGCCGCGGCCGCGCACCCGCCCACCGTGGTGATGCTGATCGGCCTGCAAGGCTCCGGCAAGACGACCACCGCGGCCAAGCTCGCGCGCATGTACGCCAAGCAGGGCCAGCATCCTATGCTCGCCGCCGCCGACACGTACCGCCCGGCCGCGCAGGACCAGCTCAAGACCCTGGGCACGCAGCTCGACGTGCCGGTCGTTGCCGAAGGGCGGACGCCCGTCGAGATCTGTCGCGCCGCGCTCGACGCCGCCGCGTCGCGTGGGCTCACGCCGCTGATCCTCGACACGGCGGGACGACTGCACATCGACGAGACGATGCTCGAAGAGCTCAAGCAGATCCGTGCGGCGGTCAAGCCGCACCACGTGCTGCTCGTCGTCGATGCGATGACGGGCCAGGACGCGGTCACCGTCGCCGACAAATTCAACCAGGCCGTCGGCATCGACGCCGTGATCCTCACGAAGATGGACGGCGACTCACGCGGCGGCGCAGCGCTCAGCGTGCGCCACGTAACTGGGCGGCCGATCGCCTTCGTCGGCACCGGCGAGAAGACGGACGCGCTGGAACCGTTCCATCCCGATCGCCTCGCCTCACGCATCCTCGGCATGGGCGACATCCTGTCGCTGGTCGAGAAGGCGCAGCAGAACGTGGACCAGGCGCAGGCCGAGGCGATGGTGAAGAAGCTGCGCGAGGACACCTTCACGCTGGAGGATTTCCGCGCTCAGCTCAAGCAGGTGCAGGCGCTCGGTCCGCTCGACCAGGTGCTGAACATGCTGCCGTTCGGCAAGATGCTCAAGGGCGCGCCCAAGGAGCTCTCCGGCGAGCAGGCGGATCTTCGCCGCTTCGACGCGATCATCAGCTCGATGACGCCGCAGGAGCGGCACAATCCGGAGGTCATCAACGGCTCGCGCCGGCAGCGCATCGCGCGCGGCAGCGGCTCGAGCGTGCAGGACGTCAACCGCCTGCTCAAGCAGTTCGCGCAGCTCAAGAAGATGATGAAGCAGTTCAAGACCATGGAAGGCCGCCTGGGCAAGCTCAAAGGGCTCGGCGGTTTTCCAATGCCGAGGGGGTGAGGACGTGGCAGTGGCCATCAGACTGAGACGCGAAGGTTCGAGCAAGCGACCCCGCTACCGCGTGGTGGTGACCGACTCGCGCTCGCCGCGTGACGGACGCTTCATCGAGGTGATCGGGCACTACAACCCGGTCACGAACCCGCCGCAGGTGACCATCGACCGCGAGAAGGCGCAGGCGTGGATCGCCAAGGGGGCGCAGGCCTCCAACACCGTGAAGAAGCTGATCGCAAAGGCCCCGAAGCCGGGGGCGTAACGGGGCGGAATGCAGTTGTCGGAAGCAGCTGCAGTGGGGAGTGGTTGTTGAGAGACCTCATGGAATACGTCGCAAAGGCACTGGTCGACGAGCCGGAGCAGGTCAACGTGACGGAGGTCGAGGGCGAGCGCGTGACCGTGATCGAGTTGCGCGTGGCTCAGAATGATCTGGGCAAGGTCATCGGCAAGCAGGGACGCACGGCGCGGGCGCTGCGGACGATTCTCAACGCCAACGCGACGAAGCTGAAGAAGCGTGCCGTGCTCGAGATCGTGGAGTGAGCATGACTGCAGCCCGTGATTGAAACCCGACTCGTCGCGATCGGCGAGATCGGCCGTCCGCACGGGCTCGACGGGGAGGTGCGGGTGACGCCCCTCACCGATCGGCCCGAGCGCTTCGAGACCGTGCGCGACTGCGTGCTGTGGGACGTCGCGCGCGATCGGCGCAAGCCGTGCCGCCTGCGGGCGACGCGGCGACATGGGGGCGCGCTGGTCATCGCCATCGCGGGCTGCGAGACGCCCGAGGCGGCGGCGGCGCTCACGGGCTGGTTGCTGGCGGTTCCCGAGGCGGAGGCTCTGCCGCCCCCCGAGGGCTATTTTTATCCCTGGCAGCTGGAAGGCTGCCGGGTGCTGACGGAGGACGGGCGAGACGTCGGTCGGGTCTTGCGGGTCGAATCGGCGCCCGCGCAGGATTTGTGGGTGATCGGCGATGAGACGCGCGAGCATCTCGTGCCGGCGGTCCCGGAAATCGTGCGCGACGTCGATCTGGGCGGCCGACGGGTCGTCATCCGACCGCCCGACGGGTTATTGGACTTGTAGAGCTCGGATATGAGGATCGACATCGTGACTCTCTTCCCGGCCATGGTGGAGCCGGCGCTCACGACGTCGATGCTCGGCCGAGCCCGGGCACGCGGGCTCGTTGACATTCGCGTGGTGAATCTCCGAGACTACGCAACGGGCAAGCATCGCGTCACGGACGACTATCAGTTCGGCGGCGGCGGTGGAATGGTGCTCAAGCCCGAGCCGATCGCGGCGGCCGTGGAGGCGCTGCGCGGCGAGCGGACGCGGGTGATTCTGATGGATCCGCGCGGGCGAACGTTCACGCAGGCCGTGGCGGGCGCGCTGGCGCGCGAGACGCATCTGGTGCTCGTGGCCGGACGCTACGAAGGCGTGGACGAGCGTGTGGGCGAGATGATCGCCGACGAACGATTGTCGATCGGCGACTACGTGCTGACGGGTGGCGAGCTTCCCGCGCTGGTCGTCACCGACGCGGTGGCGAGGCTGCTTCCGGGTGTGCTCGGCGGCGAGGGCGCGGCCGAGCGGGAGTCGTTCACGACGGGAGTGCTCGAGCCGCCGCAGTACACGCGGCCGGAAGAGTTCCGAGGCGCGAAGGTGCCCGACGTGCTCCTGTCCGGCGACCACGCGCGCGTAGCGCGCTGGCGGCGGGAGCAGGCTCTGTGGTTGACGTGGAAGCGCCGCCCCGAGCTCCTCGCGGAGGCGAGCCTGACGGACGAGGAGCGGCAATTGATCGAGCGATTCAAGCGCGGCGAGGCGCCGGCGGCGCCTGCACGCACAGAGAGGGACGAGAGTCATGGACGCGATTCGCATCGTTGAGGCAGCGCATCTCAAGAAGGACCGGCACGGCTTCGAGCCCGGCGATCAGGTCCGCGTGCACGTGAGAGTCATCGAGGGCGAGAAGGAGCGCACGCAGATCTTCGACGGCACAGTCATCCGCAAGCGCGGCGAGGGCGCGCGCGCGTCGTTCACGGTGCGCCGGATCTCCTACGGCGTCGGCGTGGAGCGCACGTTTCCGCTGCACTCGCCGAGGATCGACCGCGTGGACGTCGTACGCCGCGCCAAGGTGCGCCGCAGCAAGCTCTACTATCTCCGATCCCTCGCCGGCAAGGCGGCGCGCCTGCGCGAGAAGCGGGTCAACGTCGTTCCCGCTACCGCGGCAGAAACCGAGTAACGCGCCCGTCTGCGCGTGACGCCGCCTCCGTCGGCGCCGTACCGCTACGAGGCCCAGGCCTGGAGGGCTGGCGTCGCGCGTGTGGCCGGCGTCGACGAGGTGGGGCGCGGGCCGCTCGCGGGCCCCGTCGTCGCGGCGGCTGTCGTGCTCGATCCGGGGCGTCGCGTGAAGCGGCTCGCGGATTCGAAAGTTCTCACGCCCGAGCGCCGCGAGGAGCTGTACGCGCTGATTCATGAGCGTGCCGTGGCCGTCGCGGTCGGCATCGTCGATCACCTCACGATCGACCGCGTGAACATCCTGCGCGCGACGATTCTCGCAATGCAGCAGGCAGTGGCCGGCCTCGCCGTCATGCCCGATCTCGTCATCACGGATTTCGTCGCGCTGCCCGCACTGCCCTGCCCGCAGCGCAATCTCGTCGATGGCGACGCGCGATGCGCGACCGTGGCGGCCGCGTCGATCGTCGCGAAAGTCACGCGCGATCGGCTGATGCTCGAGGCCGACAGGCAATTTCCGGAGTACGGATTCGCGAAGCATAAAGGCTACGGCACGGTCGATCATCTCGCCGCGCTCGACCGGCACGGCGCGTGTCCGATTCATCGCCGATCGTTCTCCGGCGTGTGGCGTCAGGGAGAGCTATTTGTGCTGGAGGACGACGACTAGCGTCTGGCTGCTTTTCCACCAGACCGTGGGGCCAGGAATTCACCACGTCGACCGCACCGCTGCCGCGTAAGTCGGCGACCCCATTCGCATCTCCACGCTGACAGGTTCGGCATACCGCTTGCCGCTCCAGAGCCAGGGGAGGGCGCGATGGATCTCGTCACACGAATGATCCACGAGCTGCGTGGAGGCCCGGCCGACCTGGTCCAACTCGTCGAGACGGTTCGCTGGCGGCCGTTGCACGTCGTGGCCATCCCGGCCGAAGCGATTGCGCACTGGCGAACCGACGAGCCCCGGTCATGGGACGTCGTGCTCGAATGGCTGACGACCATGGACGTGGAAGTCAACGTCAGCTAGCTCGCCCAGACCGTCCTCGATTTCGGACATTCCCTGTCTCGAGCCGGCGCGGTATAGCCGTGTCGTGAGCGAGCGGCCCGACCCGCGTCACATCGTCGGTCGCGACGCCGAAACCGCGGCGGCCGACCACCTCGCGCGCGCCGGCTTCAAAATCCTCGAGCGCAACGTGCGCCTGGGTCACGGTGAGATCGACGTCGTGTGCCGCGATCGGGATGTCATCGTATTCGTGGAGGTCAAGTGTCGCCGGGCGACGTGGGGCGATCCGCCGGCGGCCGCCGTGTCCTGGCACAAGCAGCGCCGACTCACGCGCCTGGCGCAGCACTATCTCAAATGGCGCCGGCTCGAGGCTGCGCGCTGCCGCTTCGACGTCGTGTCGGTGACGCTGCATGCCGACGGACGCTCGGACATCGGCCACGTGCGCGGCGCGTTCGATGCGATCGAGTAGCGGTCAGGAGCTCGGGCGTGAACGCGGCGGGTTGCGCCTTTTCAGCGTTTCCTCGAAGTCCTCCAGTGGAAACAGCACCAGCCATGCCAGCGGCCGGGCGTGTGGCAACGTGCAGTTACGCTACCCGACGGAACGCGAGGCGTCTGACGCGGGAGAAGAAGTTTTCGCAGGCGTCGGGTACAATCCGGTCCCTATGCCGGTCCGCTGGGACGCGCATCGCTCCGCGCTGTCGAGCATCGTCGAAGCGATCGGGCGCACGCCGCTCGTGCGGCTCAATCGCGTCGTCGGAGAGACTCGACCTCCGATCTATCTCAAGCTCGAATGGTACGGCCCGAGCGGCAGCCTGAAGGACCGCATCTACCTCCACATGTTCGAGCAGGCCGAGGCGCGCGCCGAGCTGAAGCCCGGGATGCGCGTGCTCGAATGCTCCACCGGCAATGCAGGCATCGCGTGCGCGTTCGTGGCCGCGGTGAAAGGCTATCGCTGCACGATCGTCATGCCGCAGGGCATGAGCGACGAGCGGAAGAAGATCATGCGTGCGTACGGCGCCGATCTGGTGTTTACGCCGGGGGGCGAGAGCGACGTGGATCTGTCGCTCAAGCGCCTGGCGGAGATCCGCGCGGGCGACCCGACCGGATACTGGGTGCCGGGCCAGTTCGACAACGCTGACAACGTCGAGGCGCACGTGCGCACGACGGGCCCGGAGATCTGGGAACAGTCCGGCGGAATCATCGGCGCGTTCGTCGCGTCGCAGGGCAGCGGCGGCACGCTGACCGGCGTCGGCCGGTATCTCCGCGAGCGCGACGGCGCCGTGCGGCTCTACGCCGTCGAGCCCGATGAGTGCGCGCTGCTCTCGCGCCGCTCCTGGGGCCCGCACGGTATCGAAGGCATCGGCGACGGATTCATTCCGGACAACCTCGACGTCTCGCTGCTCACCGGCGTCATCACGACGACCACTGGGGAGGCGCTGGCGGCGGCGCGCCGTCTGGCCGCAGAGGAAGGCATCTTTTGCGGCATCTCGACCGGCTGCAACGTGGCCGCGGCCCTGAAGCTCGCCGCACGTCACCCCGACCTGCCGTCGATCGTCACGATGGCGAACGACACCGGGCAGCGCTACTTCACGACGGCGCTCTGCGGCGAGACCAAGCACGTCGACGTGCCGGAGCGTGCGCATCCGATGGACGACAAGACGCGCCGCGAGCTCGATCGCTGGCAGTCCAAGTGGGAGATCCTGCGCTGAGATCGGCCGAGTGGGACTTCGTCGCCGCGAGGCGACGCCTCGAGGAGAAGCCCAAGTCGGCCGGCGAAAAGATCACCTCCCTCGACGACGCCGCTGCACGCGTGTCCGACGGCGATCGCGTGGCCGTCGGTGGCTGCCTGTTCTCGCGCACGCCGCTGGCACTCGTCCGCGAGATCCTCCGGGCGCGGCGACGCGGTCTCACTCTCGTGCGCAACCTCATGTGCACCGAGGGTGAATTCATGATGGCGGCCGGCGCGGTGGAACGCGTCATGACGGCGTGGATGTCGATCGGCCTGCCGTGGGGTGTGTCGAAGGTCATGCGCCATTACGTCGAGTCGGGTGCCGTCGCGCTAGAGGAATGGAGCCACCTGGCGCTCGGCCTGCGCTTCCGCGCGGCGGCCATGGGCGTGCCGTTCGTTCCGGCCCTGACGATGCTGGGCTCCGATCTCGTCGCCGTCGGCGGAATGAAGACGATCGCGGACCCGTACTCCGGCGAGACGTTGGCGGCGGTGCCCGCGCTCTTCCCAGACGTCGCGCTGCTGCACGTGCACCGCGCCGATCGCTTCGGCAACTGCCAGATCGACGGTTACCCGCACATGGACGCCGACATCGCGCGCGC
>DAIRVP010000252.1:0-6808 GCA_036802765.1 Candidatus Rokuibacteriota bacterium | reverse complement strand
GTTTTTCGCGGTGACTCGTCCTATAACACCCTGTCGTTCGCGAAAACGTGGCGCGACCATGACACGGGTTCGAATCCCGCCAACGGGCGGGTCGACGCGTAACGATCGTCGCTAGCGCACGCTCACGCTAACGCTCTCCGCTGGATGCCGCTCGCGGCGGCACAGTTGAGAACAGCGGGCCAAGTCCTTCCGCCATCGTGGGGTGCGCCAGCACCTCATCGCGCAGAGTCGAGTAGGGCACGTCGGCGCGCATCGCCGTTTGGACCGTGGCCATGACCTCGCCCGCCTCGGCGCCGATCATCGTGAAGCCGACGATGCGGTCGTCGCGTGCTCCGACCAGCGCCTTCATGAACCCTTGCGTCTCGCCCGTCGTCTGGGCCCGGAGCACGCGGCTGATCGGGAGCCTTGCGACACGGACATCGACACCCTGGCGCCGGGCGTCGACTTCGCTCAGTCCCACGCGGGCCAGCGGAGGGTCCGTGTACATGCAGTACGGCACCAGCCGATCACGCGTGCTGCGCTTGCCTCCGGCGAGGTTGTCCCGGATGATGCGAAAGTCGTCTTCAGCCACATGCGTGAACTGGGGGCTTCCCGCGCATTCACCGATGGCCCAGATGTCGGGCGCGCTGGTCTCCAGCCGCTCGTTGACGCGGACGAAGCCATGAGCGTCCAGCTCGACGCCGGCCTTGTCGAGGCCGATGTCGGCGGTGTTCGGGATACGCCCCGTCGCCACCAGGATGTCGCTGCCCTCGAGTTTTTGCTCACCGGCGGTCGTGCGGAGCATGACTGAGACGTTCTTGCCGGATCGACCCTGCACGCGCACGACCTCGGCGCCGACGATGAACTGGGTCCCTTCGCCTGAGAGAATTCGCTGCAGTTCCTCGGAGACGTCGGGATCCTCGCGGCCCATCAGCTGGGGGCCGTGCTCGACGACCGTGACGCTGCTGCCGAAGCGTCGATAGGCCTGGGCGAATTCCAGCCCGACGTAGCCGCCTCCGAGCACGATGAGATGCGGCGGCAGATAGTCGAGCTCGAGCGCCTCGATGTTCGTCAGCGGGCGAGCGTCCTCGAGCCCGGGCACGCGTGGAATGGCCGCATGCGTGCCGACGTCGATGAACACGCGGTCGCCGATGAGTACCCGCACACCGCCGTCGTTGAGCCGTACCTCCAGCGTCTTCGGCGCGACGAACCGGCCCGAGCCCATGATCAGCTCGGTGCCGCTTTTGTTGTAGTTCTCCAGGTGGGCGGCGACCTGGCGGTCGACCATCTTGCGCTTTAGATCGCGCACCGTCGCCATGTCGATCGCGACCGGCCCGGTCCTGGCGCCGTACTCCGCGCCGTGGCGGACCAGCGAGGCCACCTTCGCGCTCCAGAGCTCGTTCTTGCTGGGCATGCAGTTCACGTTGGGACACGAGCCGCCGATCCAACGGCGCTCCACGACGGCCGTCCGTTTGCCTGCCCCCGCCATGTGCCATGCCAGGAGCTTGCCGCCCGCGCCACTGCCAAGGATGAGGATCTCGAATCGCTCTGCCTGCGACATCACTTCCTCCGGCGAGCTTGGTCGTCTGCTTCCTAGGACGCCATTCGCCGGAGCCCGGTTACATCATCACCTCCATCACCCGCTGTCTGAGTTCCGGATCCAGATAGACGCTGCGCGGCTTGAGCAGCGATCCGACCTCGGCGGTGAGCTTGTGCACGGCCGGATCACGCGCGGCCAGCTTCGTGAGCGCCATGCCGAACCTGAGGCTCTGCTCGAAATCGCCCGGCCGCTCGCCACGCGTCTGCGGATGGATGAAATCCGGGATCGCGGCCTGGGCCCATGGCGTCGCGATCAGCGTGGCGGCTTCGGCGAAGAACGCGCGCGCCAGTCCGTCCAACGGGCCGCGCTCGGCGGCGCGGATGGCCAGCAGTCGGCTCAGCGCGCACGCTTCCTGCGCCGCCACGCTCATGCCCTGGCCCCACACCGGGTTGAATCGGCACACGGCGTCGCCGACGACCAGCAGGCCGGACGGAAACATTTCGAGCCGCTCGTAGTGACGGTGAATGCTTTCGGAGAACCGATAGCCGACGATATCGCCCACACGCTTGGCGTATCGAAGGGCGTTGTAGAGTGTCGGCATCCGAAAGCCCTGGATGAACGCCATGAAAGCCGCTTCGTCGCGCGGAGGATTGTCGCCATGCCTGCCGGCGATCGTGACGATCCAGCGCCGGCCTTCGAGCGGCAGCAGGAGTGCGCCTCGGCTGCTCGGCGGCATCGGCAAGTGGAACAGGCCTTTCCAATCCATCGGCGCGGAGTTTGGAATCTCGAAGATGGTGCTCGCGTAGGCGATGTCGACGCCGATCGTCGTCACGCTCGGTTGCGGCAGCCCGATCTCCTCCAGCAGGTCCAGCGTGAGATCGCCGCGTCCCGATGAGTCGACCACCAGGTCCGCGTCGAGACTGATGGGCGTGCCGTCAGCGTCGACATACTCGACGCCGGTAACCGCCTGATCCTCCGCGTCGGCGCTCAGTCGCTCGATGCGACAGCGCTCGTGGATCTCGACATTGGCGTGGCCGTTGAGACGCGTGCGAGTGACGAACTCTACCAACGCTCGCGACACCGCATACGAATGGAACCCGAGATCTCGCTGCGGGAAGGGGTCGAACCCGGGGCGCTCCATCCGGATGTCGAGCCCGGCCTGTAACGTCACGGCGCCGTCGCGCTCGAGGTCGTCCTCGAAGCCGACAAACAGCTCTTCGAGCGCGCGCTGTCCACCCGTCAACAGCGCGTGGACGTGCCGGCCTTGCGGTGTTCCGGGGCGGGGCGATGGATGTGTCGGCAGCGCGTCGCGCTCGATGACGGCGACGTGCTCGAAAAACGGCGCGATCGCGCGTGCGGCTGTGAGCCCGCCCATGCCGGCGCCGATGACGATCGCTCGCTTGCCGATGATGCTCGGCATGATCAACTCCTGCGGGGGGTGTACGAAAGCTAGGCGGCGGGCGTCACGTTGTCAAGCACAGCGGTTGGTGCGTTTTGGCGGCGAATCGGAATCTCCGCGAGCGCGGCGGTCTTCGCGGGATCGGCATACACGCCGAACGCATCGATGAATGTGCCCAGGACGCCGCTCGTGCTCTCGAGGGCGTAGACGACGGACATATCGTCCGGGTCGGAGACCCCTTCGAAGCGATAGACGTCTCGGATCACCAGATCTTGCGCTTGCAAGATTTTGCCCGTTCGAAGGACCTGGAGGCCCTCGTGCACCACGCGGAACCCATCCGTGAAGCCGCGCCGGGCGAGCTCGTTGATCGCGCCGCTTTCTCCCACGATCACGCCCCTTGGGACGCTCGCCACCTGACAGAAGTTTCCCCTGGGCGCAGCACCAGGACACCGCACGCCGAAACCCCGCCCCCTACAATGGCGTCTAAGCCCGGGGGGGCTCATGCTCTACGACAGCATTCTCGGCACCATCGGCAAGACACCGATCGTACGGATCCACCGCCTCGCGCCGGCGCACGTCACGATGTACGTGAAGTGCGAGTTCTTCAATCCGTGCGCGTCGGTCAAGGATCGCCTCGCCATCGCGATCATCGAGGACGCGGAGCGAACCGGCGCGTTGGCGCCAGGGCAAACGGTCGTCGAAGCGACGTCAGGCAACACAGGCATCGCGCTCGCCATGGTGTGTGCGGCGAAGGGCTATCCATTCGTCGCGACGATGGCGGAGTCGTTCTCCGTCGAGCGGCGTAAGATCATGCGAATGCTGGGCGCAAAGGTGATCCTCACGCCGGCCGCCGAGCGGGCCGCGGGCATGGTGCGAAAGGCCGAGGAGCTCGCAAAGAAGCACGGCTGGTTCCTCGCGCGTCAGTTCGAGAACGAGGCGAACCCCGCGTATCACCGCAACACCACGGGGCCCGAGATCCTCACCGATTTTGCCGGCAAGCGGCTCGACTACTTCGTCACCGGCTGGGGCACCGGCGGAACGATGACCGGCGCGGGTCAGATGATTCGCCTCGCGCGGCCCGAAGTGCAGATCATCGCAACCGAACCCGCCGGCGCCGCGCTGCTCTCGGGCAAGCCGTGGACGCCGCACAGAATCCAGGGATGGACGCCGGACTTCGTCCCGGCGGTCCTCGACCGTACGGTGCCGCATCGCGTGCTGCCCGTGACGGATGATGAGGCGATCGAAGCCGCCCGGGCGCTCGCACGGAGTGAGGGAATTTTCTGCGGCATCTCGTCGGGCGGCACGTTCGCGGCGGCCCGCAAGATCGCCGATGAGGCGCCGGCCGGCTCCGTCGTGCTCGCCATGCTGCCGGATACCGGCGAGCGCTATCTGTCCACGGCGCTGTTCGAGGGAATCGCCGAAGGCAGCGACCCGGAACCGTGACGCACGCCGGCGGCGCGTCCGAGCGGCGTCCCGCCTCACGTGTCGCAGGGTTGATCCGTGCGCTGCGGCTGCGCTGTCCCCGCTGTGGCATCGGCCATGTCATGCGCTCGTGGTTCACGCTTCGCGAATCGTGCCCGGAGTGCGGGCTGCGGTTCGAGCGTGATGAAGAGGAAGAATACTGGCTTGGCGCCTACACGCTGAATTTCATCGCCACGGAGCTCGTATTCGCACTGTTCCTACTGATCGTGCTCGTCGCCACGTGGCCCAATCCACCGTGGCGTGCGATCATCTGGGTCGGCGTGATACAGATGTGTCTCACGCCTATCCTCTTCTATCCGTTCGCGAAGGCTGTCTGGCTGGCGATCGATTTGATCTTCCGCCCCGCCGGCCCGGAGGACTTCCGCTGACGCCAATGCGTTCGCGCTTGTGGCTGGTGATCGTCCTTACAGCTGCCGGCTGTGCTCACGGCGCCCCTGACGCGCCCGCGAGTCTCCGCGGCACGTCGTGGCAGCTCGTGAAGTTCCAGGGCGGCGACGGGACCGTCATCGTGCTGCAGGATCGGACGAAGTTCACGGTGGCGTTCGCCACCGACGGGAACGTCAACGTTCGGTTCGATTGCAACCAGGGCCGCGGCACCTGGACATCGCCGGGATCACAGCAGCTTCAGTTCGGCCCACTCGCGCTGACCCGGGCGGCGTGCCCCGGACCGCTTTACGATCGCATCGTCATGCAGTGGACGTTCGTGCGGTCGTATGTCTTCGAGCGCGGACATCTCTTCTTGTCGCTGATGGCCGACGGCGGCACTTACGAGTTCGAGCCGACCGGGCCCTGATAGGTCTTCACCGGCCGCCGGCGATCTGGGGGAGCAGAAAGACCTCGCTGTCCGGCGCGATCGGCTGGAAGAGATCGTCCTGGTAGATCTGACCGTCGACGGCGACCGCGACGCCCTCTCTCAGGTGCGGCTCGATCTCCGGATACCGCTCGGCCAGCTGTTGAAACAGCTGCTGGACGGACGTCGCCGAGAGCTGAAACTCGGCGACGCCCCCCGTCAGCCGCGCGAGGTTACCGACCAGCACCACTCGAGCCATGCGTCACTCAGACTTTGGCGGCGGCCTCCCGCTCCTTCAGCGCTTTGAGAACTTTGGGCGGGGACATCGGCAGCTCGGTGAATCGAATGCCCGTGGCCTGCTCCATGGCGTTGGCGATGGCGCCGAGCGGCGGGACGATCGGCGTCTCGCCGACACCGCGTACGCCGTACGGATGCTTCGGGTTCGCGACCTCCACCAGAATCGCGTCAATCATCGGCACGTCCGAGGCCACCGGCATGCGGTAATCGAGGAAGCCGGCGTTCTGCAGCTTGCCGTCGGCGCCGTAGACGTACTCCTCGTTCAGCGCCCAGCCGATGCCCTGCACGGCGCCGCCCTGGAACTGGCCCTCGACGTACGCCGGGTGCAGCGCCTTCCCGGCGTCTTGCGCGACCGTATATCTGAGGATGGTGACGCGGCCGGTTTCCGGATCGACCTCGAGATCCACGAGGTGCGTGCCGAGACTCGGACCCGCACCTTGCGCGTTGATACGCCCGTACCCGCCGATCGGACCGCCGGTCTTGCCGGCGATCTTCGCGAAGTCGGCGATCGACATCGGCTTGACCTTCTCGGCCAGCGCGCCGAGCGGCCGCACGTGTCCGTCCTTGAACTCGACCTGATCCGGCTTGGCTTCCCACAGCTTGCAGGCGCGGGCGCAGAGCTCGGCCTTGATCTGCTTGGCGGCCTCCACGAGGGCCATCGAGCCCGAGAACGCGGAGCGGCTGCCGCCGGTGAGGAACGTGAAGCCAAGCGAGCCGGTGTCGCCGATGATCGCCCGCACCTTCTCGTACGGAATGCCGAGCTCGTCGGCGGCGACATTGGTGAGTGACGCGCGCAAGCCACCGATGTCCGGCGTGCCGGCCACCAGCGAGACGGTGCCGTCCTCGTTCACGGTGAGCGACGCGCACGTCTCGCCGCCGATGTTGAACCAGAAGCCGGACGCCACGCCGCGGCCCTGCCACTTCCGCAGCGGTGTGTTCCAGTGTTCGGTCTTCTTGATCGAATTCAGCGTCTCCTCGAGCCCGAGCGGTCCGAACTTCGGCCCGTACGCGGCCTTGGTGCCCTCGCGCGCGGCGTTCATCATGCGCAGCTCGATCGGATCGAGGCCGAGCTTCTTGGCGATCTCGTCCACCACGCTCTCGACCGCGAACTCTGAGATCGGCGCGCCGGGCGCCCGATAGGCCGCGACCTTCGGCCGGTTGGAAACGACGTCGTAGCCGATGACCTTGACGTTCTCCATGTCGTACGGCGCGTACGCGCACATGACGCCGGGCTGCACCGGCGAGCCCTGGAAGGCGCCGGCCTGATACTTCAGCTCGGCGAAGCCGGCCACGAACTTGCCGTCCTTCGTCGCGCCCATCT
>DAIRVP010000251.1:0-6854 GCA_036802765.1 Candidatus Rokuibacteriota bacterium | reverse complement strand
CCTACAAGGGCGCGAATTCCCGCGAGGCGCCCAACAACAACAAGCCGGTGGGGACGGGCCCCTATCGCTTCGTCGACTTCCGGCCGGGCGACATGCTGAAGGCCGAGCTCAATCCGAACTACCACGTTTCCAACCGGCCGTTTTTCGACACCGTCGAGCTGAAGGGCGGCGGCGACGCGGTGTCGGCGGCGCGGGCGGTGCTGCAGACCGGCGAGTTCGACTTCGCGGGCGAGGTGGCCAGCGTGGAGGACGACGTCCTCGAGCGGCTCGAGACCACCGGCGGCAAGGGACGCGTGTCGGTCGGGTACGGCGGCCGCATCCTGCACATCGCGCTGAACCAGTCCGATCCGTGGACCGAGGTCGACGGCGAGCGCTCTAGTGTGAAGACGACGCACCCGTTCCTCACCGACCCGGCCGTGCGCGGCGCGCTCGCGTTGTTGGTGGACCGTGCGGGCATTCAGGAGCAGATCTACAGCCGCACGGGGCGGGCGACCGGCGTCTTCATCACGGCGCCCAAGCGCTTCCGATCGAAGAACATCCGTTGGCAGTACGACCGGGACAAGGCCAACCAGCTCCTCGATGCCGGCGGGTGGAAGCGCGGCGCCGACGGTGTGCGAGTGAAGGACGGCAAGCGCCTCAAGGTCCTGTTCCAGACAGTCACGAACGGGCCGCTGCAGAAGATCCAGGCCATCGTCAAGCAGGCCGCCACCAAGGTTGGTTTCGAGGTCGAGCTCAAGTCGGTAGTGGCCTCATCGTTCTACGGCTCCGACCCGGCGAACCCGGACACCTACACCCACTTCTACGCCGACCTGCAGCTTCAGACCTACGTCATGGGCCCGCCCGACCCCGAGCGTCTGCTGCGCGTGTTCACGTCGTGGGAAATCCCGCAGAAGGAGAACAAGTGGCAGAAGTTCAACGTCTTCCGCTTCCGTAACGATGAGTACGACCGCCTCTACCGTGCGGCCGAGACCGAGATGGAGCCGGTCAAACGCGCCGCTATGTTCATCCGCATGAACGACATCGTGGTCGAGAATGGTGTGGTGATTCCCGTCGCCCAGCGCGCCAAGGCCGCCGCGGTCGCGTCGAAGCTGCGCGGCGCGGAGACGAACCCCTACGACTTCGACTTCTGGAACATCGCCGGCTGGTACCGGGAGGCGTGAGCGAGCATCACAGAAGAGCGCGCAGCCACGCGCCGACCACCAACACCAGGACGGCCACGGCGAGCGTCCACTGCGCCGACGGGCGTAGAGGCCGCGATAGTGCGCACGCGGTGACCAGGCCCAGGACGCCGCCGAGTAGCAGGCCGAAGAGATGCGCGAGGAGATCGGCATCCGGGCTGGTGCCGAGAAGGGCGAGCAGGGCGAGACTCGCGGCGACGACCGTCCATAGTTTGCGTGCGGCTGGGCGCCTTTCACGTGACATGACTCGCGTGGCCGCGAGGATTCCGATGGCGCCGAACATCGCCGTCGAGGCGCCCACGGAATTGTGGTGGGCGCCGTGGGCGACGGCGGTGAGGGCGTTGCCGCCGGCGCCGGCCAGGAGGAGCAGCCAGAGGCCGACACCGGGGCCGAGTTGTTGACTCACCGCCCCGACCAGCACGACGCTCGCCGCCGCGTTGCCGAGCACATGGGGCGCGTCGGCATGAAGCGTTAACGCGGTGACGGTCCGCCACCACTCTCCGGCAACGATGCGCTCCGCGGAGGCGTCGCCGCGCTCGAACCAGACGCTTCCGTTAGCACGCGTCCCGGTGACGGCAAAGAATCCGATCAGCAGGAGGCCGACGGCGACGCCGACCGCGGCTGCGCCACGAACGGGCACCGGGATATCGGCGCCCACGTCCACCGTGTCGGCACTGTTCTCTCGATCATAGGCGTCGAGGGCCTCGCGGGCGGCTTCGGCGTCACCGGCGGCGACGATGAGCGCCCAGCCATCGAGCCGGAGGCGGAGCCGGTGCGGAATGCTGCCGGCGGCGAGCACCACGGCCCATTCGTCGGCCTGGTGGCGCTCGCGCGTCACGCGGACAGCAGTTCCAGCGAGATCCTCCATCGCCAGCCATGATAGACGTCAGCGATGCATGTGCGTCCGCTCTGATGGCACTTATCCGTGAAGCCACCGACCCTCATTTTCAACGTTTGCTACCGTGAGGAATTGTCAGGAGTGTGCACGATGAGCGTCACGCGAATCGTCGTGCTGGGAAGCGGTTTTGCCGGTCTCTGGAGCGCGGTTGGTGCGGCCCGCAAGCTCGACGAACTAGGGTGCGGGCCGGAGGCCGTACGGGTGACCGTCGTCAACCGCGACGGCTTCCACAACATCCGAGTGCGCGACTACGAGGCCGACCTCACCGCGGTCCGCGTCCCTCTCGATGACGTTCTCGCTCCGATCGGCGTCTACCGCGTGGAAGGGGAGGTCACGGGCATCGACTTCGCGGCGCAAACCGTCGCGGTGACAACAGCAGGCGGGCAAGTAACTCTTCCTTACGATCGGCTCGTCTTCGCCCTTGGCAGCCTACTCCGCCGCCCGAGCGTCGCCGGCCTCGCTGAATGCGCATTCGACGTGGATACTTATAATGGTGGGGCCCGGCTCAATACTCATCTTCAGTCGCTTCCCCACCGACCCGAGTCTCCAGGTCTGTATACGGTCGTCGTCGTTGGCGCGGGCCTGACCGGCATCGAGGCGGCTACGGAAATGCCGGAAAAACTCCGGACGGCCCTGGCACGGGCGAGTCTGGACCGAACGTTCCGCGTCGTCCTGGCCGACCATAGTTCGCATGTCGGCTCGGATATGGGGGAATCAGCGCGGCCTGTCATCGAAGAGGCCATCGCCGCGCTCGGCATCGAGACGCGGCTGGGGATCGACATCGCTTCGATCAGCCCGGCCGGCGTCACGCTCAAGTCAGGCGAGGAGATTCCCGCAGCGACCGTCGTCTGGTGTGCGGGTATCCAGGCCAACCCGCTGACCCGGCTATTCCCGGTCGAGCGCGACCGCTTCGGTCGAGTACCAGTAGATGAGTTCATGCGCGTGAGGGGCATGGCAAACGTGTTCGCGGCGGGCGACGCCGCCTGGGTCATGATGGATGAGCGTCATGTGTCGATCATGTCCTGTCAGCACGGCAGGCCGATGGGGCGGTTCGCCGGACATAACGTGGTCGCCGATCTGTTCGGCTTGCCGATGCTCCCGTTGCACATCGCGTGGTATGTGACTGTGCTGGACCTGGGTTCCTGGGGAGCCGTCTACACCGAGGGGTGGGATCGTCATGTCGTCACGAAGGGCGCAGCGGCGAAGAAAACGAAGCAGCTGATCAACTGCCAGCGGATTTATCCGCCGTTGACCCGCAATCGCCAGGAGATCCTCGCCGCCGCAGCGCCGGTCGTGCAGGAACCGCCCAAGACGTACCATTAGAACTCAGCGATGACGAAACTAGGAATCACCTCGAACCGGTTCGCGCGATGAGTCATCGCATCGTGTCGTTGCTTCCGTCTGCCACGGAGATCATCTGCGCCGTTGGCGCCGCGTCCGACCTCGTCGGAATCTCGCACGAGTGCGATTTTCCGGAAAGTGTGCGTGGTCTTCCGGCGCTGACGCGCGCGCGCTTGCAGGCGGTACGCGGAAGCCGCGCGATCGATCGAGATGTACGGTCGATCCTGCAGCACGCGTTGGCGGTCTACGAGATCGAGCTTGCTCGGTTGGAGGCGGCTCGTCCCGACGTCATCGTCACCCAGGATCTCTGCGACGTCTGCGCGGTGTCGTTCAGCGACGTCTGCGCCGCGACGGCCAAGCTGATTCATCAGCCGATTCGTATCGTCAACCTCCATCCAACACGTCTGGACGATATCTGGGACGATATCCTTCGGGTCGCTGATGCGCTGGGGCGGACCTCCAGCGGCGCTGACGTCGTCGCTGAGCTCCAGCGTCGTGTCGCGGAGATCACACGGCGCAGCTCGGCTCGCGGCGACCGGCCCCGCGTCGTGTCGATCGAGTGGCTCGACCCCGTCATGATCGGTGGGATGTGGATGCCTGAGCTCATCGAGCGAGCGGGCGGAATCCCGTTGGGGACGGCGTCCGGCGATCATGCGCCAACGCTTACGACGGATTCATTACGCGCACTGAATCCCGACGTTGTGCTGATCAATCCGTGTGGCTTTCCGCTGGATCGGACCCTCGAGGAGGTTTCGTTGCTGCGCACGGCGCTGCCCTGGGACGCTTGGCCCGCCGTCCTCGCCGGGCGCGTCTATGTCGTCGATGGCAATGCTTACTTCAATCGGCCGGGACCGCGTATCGTCGAGTCTCTCGAAATCCTGGCGGCATGTCTGCATCCCGAGGTGTTCGGGGATCTCCGAGAGAAGCATGCCCGCTGCGTCATTCGGGTTGACGAACACTTGGGCCAGCACGCGATGTGACACCTCGATGCCAGCGGGCGCCGCCAGGACAATCCGAAGGCGTCGTCAGCGGAGGATACGGAAAATGGCTGTGAATCAGGCCGAGGCCGACAAGGAGATCCGGGGCCAACTGGTGTCGACCCTCGAGAGTGGGCAAGCCCACATGGCCTTTGCTGAGGCGATCAAAGCGTTCCCCACGTCGGCTATCAATTCGCGTCTTCCCAGGGTTCCCTACAGCTTTTGGCATCTCGTCGAGCACATACGCCTGGCGCAAAAGGACATGCTCGACTACATGGTAAGCACGTCGTATGAGGAGCCTCCCTTTCCACAAGGCTACTGGCCCGGAAAGGGCACTCGAGCGACGTTCGCTCAGTGGCGACAGTCTCTCGCGCAATTCCACAAGGATCGAGAAGCCATCATCGAGCTCGTCCGCGATCCGGCCCGCGATCTCTTTGCGACAGTGCCCAACAGCGCCGGCAAGCACACCTTCTTTCGGTGTTGTCTGGTCATCGCGGATCACAACTCCTACCACATCGGGGAATTGGCGATCGGACGCCAGGTGGCAGGACTGTGGCCGAAAGGCAGAAAGGATTAGTTCGTAGTCACCCTCGCTTCCGCGACGTCGCGATCGCCGCGATCGCATTGCACACGAGCCGAGCCGCCGTGAGCGCCGAGAGTCCCGTGGTATCCCGTGACGGCATGAACTCGACGAGATCGAATCCCACGATGCGACATTTCGCAGCGAGACCACGGAGCAGCTCGAGCACGTGCCAGTAGAGCAGCCCGCCCGGCGCAGGCGCGAGCACGGCGGGCAGGATCGACGGGTCCATCCCGTCGCAGTCCAGCGTCACCAGGCAGTTGGCGTCGGCATCCACCAGGTCCAGAACGCGTCCGATGCCGGATCGGTGCACGTCGGCCGCCGGGACGAGGCGCGACCCCCAAGAGCGAGCGTCCGCGACCTCCGCGGCGCGGGCGCTGCCGATCCCCCGCAAGCCCACCTGGACCATGTGCCGGATCCACGGCATCTCGGAGGCGCGGCGCATCGTGCTGCTGTAACCGTATTTCTCGCCGCGGACCTCGTCGCGCCAGTCGAGATGAGCATCGATCTGAACGACGGTCAGCGGTCCGCGCGCTTCGAACGCGCGGAACATCGGGATCGGAACGGAGTCGTCGCCGCCGAGCACGACCGGGATCGCGTCGACGTCGAGCAGCGCACGCACGGCTGCCGTGATTGCTTCGCGGTTGCCCCGCGGGTCGCCCGGATTGCCGGGCAAGTCCCCACAATCGACGGCGCTGTCGGGCCGCAGGCCGCCGATGTCGAAGTCGTAGTGATCGGCCAGCCGGTTGTATGTCGTGAGCGCGGCGCGGAGTGCTGCGGGCGCGCCGGCGGAATGACTCGGCTTTCCGGTTTCATACGGCGTTGCGTGCTCGATGCCGAGCACCGCGATCTGGCTGGGCCCCGGCCGTTCGGCGATTGGGAGACCCGCGAATGTGATGGATGGGATGCGCATCGCGGGATGATAGCCCGGATGGGGGCCGCACCCTACCATTCGTACTTGTAACCCAAACCGTACACCGAGTGCACGATCTCGCGATCGGGCAGGACCGCAGCAATCTTGCGACGAATCTTCTTGATGTGACTGTCGACGGTGCGATCGGCGACGACGCGCTCGTCGCGATACATCGCGTCCATGAGTTGATCGCGCGTGTAGATCCGACCCGGATGATCGACCAGCACCTTGAAGAGCTGGAACTCCACCGCGGTGAGGTTCAGATCTCGCCCACCGATCGTCGCGCGATGACCGTCGGCATCCAGCCTCACGCCGGGCTCGGCCGCCCCGCCACTTCGTTTCACGCGGCGCAGGATCGCCTTGACCCTCGCGACGACCTCGCGCGGGCTGAAGGGCTTGCAAATGTAATCGTCGGCGCCGAGCTCCAGCCCGAGCAGCCGATCGATCTCGTCGACACGGGCCGTGACCATGACGATCGCGACGTCGCCGCGGGCGCGGAGCGCCCGGCACACGTCGAGCCCGTTCTTGCCGGGCAACATCAGGTCGAGCAGCACGAGATCGACCCCATGCTCCGCCATCCACGGCTCGACCTCGTCGCCGCGGTGGAGCACGCTCACCTCGAAGCCTTCCTGGACGAGGTATTCGCGCAGCAGCGCCGCCAGCTTGCTCTCGTCCTCGACGATGAGGATGCGATCAGGCATGACCGTCCGTCGTCCATCGCGGGAACATCAGGGTGACGGCCAGTCCGCCGAGCGGGCTCGCGGCAACGCTGAGCGTCCCGCCGTGCCCCTCGACGATGGCCCGCGCGATCGCCAGACCGAGCCCGGATCCGCCACTGGCGCGGCTGCGCGAGGACTCCACGCGGTAGAGCCGTTCGGTCAGTCGCGGAAGCTCGTCGCCCCCGACGCCCGGTGCGCTGTCGTGCCAATCGACGATCGCGCGATTTCCGTCAGGCTTCACGGCGATG
>DAIRVP010000250.1:0-6860 GCA_036802765.1 Candidatus Rokuibacteriota bacterium | reverse complement strand
ACTGGAGCCGGGGGCGGGAGTTGAACCCGCGACCTACTGATTACGAATCAGTTGCTCTGCCTCTGAGCTACCCCGGCGTTCCTGGTGGGAGTCGCTCGTGGAGTCTACCACTTGCGCATCGTCATCGTCACGTGGCGTGCGGCTTGGTTTGCGGCTGGCGGCAGCGTGCGGAACCGACACTGCACCGGCAAGCGAGCAGTCAGTGCGAACAGACACATTGCGCGCCGCCTACAATGCCGCGCGCAGCGCGGCGAACGGCGCAGTCCAGCCGACGATCGCTCCCTGGGCGCGCACCATCTCCAGCGTCACGCGCTTGAACTCCGGGAAGTAGCTCTCGGTGGCGTCCTCGATGAGCAGGCACTCGTACCCGCGATCGTTGGCCTCGCGCATCGTCGTCTGCACGCAGACCTCGGTGGTGACGCCGGCGAGAATCAAATGGGTGATGCCGCGCCATCGCAGCATGTCATCCAGCGGCGTGGCCCAGAACGCGCCCTTGCCCGGCTTGATGATCACCGACTCGCCGGCGAGCGGTGTCAGCTCGGCGACGATATCGTTGCCGGGCTCGCCGTCAACGAGGACCCGCCCCATCGGTCCCTTGACACCGATCCGCATCGACGGCTCGCCTCGGTTCAGCTTCGCCGGCGGACAGTCGGCCAGGTCTGGCCGATGGCCTTCGCGCGTGTGCAACACGGCGATCCGACGACCGCGCGCCCAGTCGAGCAGCGCGCGCACCGTGGGCACGATGGCGCCGAGACGCCTGACGTCGTTGCCGAGTGCCTCGCCGAAGCCCCCTGGCTCGACGAAGTCGCGCTGCATATCGATGACGATCAGCGCGGTGCTCCGCGGCTCGAACCGGTAGGCATACGGCTGCGCGGCGACCCGAAGCAATGACGCCGTCCTCACGCGTGTCCCGCCATGCACGGGCCGATCACCGCCACGTTCGCGGCGGCGGCCGTCGTCTCGTGCACGATGCGTCCGCCGAACATGACGACGATGCGGTCCGAGAGCGCCAGCAGCTCGTCGAGATCCTCGCTGACCAGCAGAACAGCCGCGCCCCGGTCGCGCGCAGCGAGGATGCGGCCATGAATCTCCGCGACGGCCGCGAAGTCGAGGCCGAAGACCGGATTCGCGGCGACGAGCACGGACACCTGCTCGGAAAGCTCGCGCGCAAGCACCGCGCGTTGCACATTGCCACCGGACAGCGTCGTCATCGGCGCGTCGGGCCCCGTCGTCTTCACCTTGAACTCGGCGATGCGCCGCCGCGCCTGCTCCCGCATCGCACGCCGGCGCAGCAGCGGCCCGAGCGCGATCGGCGGCTGGTCGAAATTGCGCAGCGCGAGGTTCTCTGCGACGCTCATGCGCGGCACGCAGGCGGTGTGAAGCGGCTCCTCGGTCAGGCTGAAGGTGCCGTGAAACCGAATGGCCCCGCGCGTCGCGCGATAGGGCCGGCCGTCGACAGTGATCGCGCCGGACAGCGGCGCGCGCTGGCCGACGAGCGCCTCGACCAGCTCGCGCTGGCCATTGCCCGACACGCCGGCGACGCCCACGATCTCGCCTGGTCGCACCGCAAGCGACACGTGATTCACCGCGACCTGACCGCGATCGTCCTCGACGACGAGCCGATCGATGGCCAGGCGCGGCGAGCGCGACGGCTCGCTGCCGTTGCGGTGCGAGGCGTGGGCCTCCGGAATCTCGCGCGAGCCCACCATCATCTCGGCCAGGTGCGCGGGCGTCAGCTCCGCCACGCGCCCTTCGCCCGACAGACGTCCGCGGCGAAGCACCGAGACGACGTCCGCGAACGCCATCACCTCGCGGAACTTGTGGGTGATCATCAGCACGGTGACTTGGCCCGCGCGGGCCATCGCGTGGAGCATGCCGAGCACCTCGTCGGCCTCGGCGGGGGTGAGCACGGACGTCGGCTCGTCGAGGATCATGAAGCGCCGGCGCAGATAGAGCTGCTTGAGGATCTCGACCTTCTGTTTCTGTCCGGCGGCCAGCCGCGCTGCCGGCGCGTCGAGATCGATGGCGAACGGCACCGTCGTCATGAACCCGGCGAGCCGCTCGCGCTCCTCGGACCAGCGCACGACCGCGGGAACGTCGTCGCGCGCCATCACGAGGTTCTCGGCCACGGTCATGCTTGGTACGAGCGTGAAGTGCTGGTAGACCATGCCGATGCCCAGCGCGTGCGCGTCGTGCGGCGATCGGATGTCGCGCTCGCGCCCACCGACGACGACGCTGCCGCCGTCGGGCTGGTGATAACCGACGAGGCACTTCACAAGCGTGCTCTTGCCCGCACCGTTCTCCCCGAGCAGCGCGTGGAACGAGCCCGCCGTCACGCGCATCGAGACGTCCTCGAGGGCAGTGACCGCGCCGAAGCGCTTGGTCATGCCCACCACCTCGACGTCCAGGGCGCGCGGCGGTGTCGTCACCCGAGCGCCTTGATGCCGTCGAGAAACCGCGTGGACGTCGACACCGAGCCGAACACGCCGCCCTGCATCTTGATCATCTTGATAGCGGCCTGGTAGTTACCGTAATCGGTCGCGCCCGTGCAATCCTCGAGCAGCAGGCACTCGAAGCCGCGGTCGTTCGCCTCGCGCATCGTGGTGTGTACGCACACGTCGGTCGTGATGCCGGTGAGCACGAGGTTTTGGATCCCGCGCGTGCGGAGGATCAGCTCCAGGTCCGTCGCGCAGAAGGACCCCTTGCCCGGCTTGTCGACGACGACTTCACCGGGCAGCGGCGCGAGCTCGTGGATGATGTCCCAGCCCGGCTCGCCGCGCACGAGGATGCGCCCGCACGGCCCGGGGTCGCCGATCCCGGCGCCGATGCGGCGCGAGCGCCATTGCTTGTTGGCAGGCAGATCCGAGAGATCGGGACGGTGTCCCTCGCGCGTGTGGATGACGTGAAACCCGCCCGCGCGCGCCGCGGCCAGCACGCTCTTGATCGGCACGATCGGCGCGCGCGTGAGCGACAGATCGTAGCCCATCTTGTCGACGTAGCCGCCGATACCGCAGAAATCGGTCTGCATGTCGATGATCAGCAGCGCCGTGTTGCGCGGGCTCAGGTCGCCGTTGTACGGCCAGGGGTACGGATCGGCGTCGACGAATCGCTCGGTGGCCATCGCAGTCCTCTCAGCGATTGATGCTCAGCTCGCCCGGCGCGCCGGCCAGCGTCCGGCGCGGCGAGCAGGTGACGATCATGATCCCGAGCGTGACGACGTAGGGCGCGGCGTTGAACAGGTAATAGCCCCACGTAATCCCGACCGATTGCAGCGCCGGTCCCAGCGCGCCGGCGGCGCCGAAGAGCAGCGCGGCGTAAAAGCACTGCAGCGGGTTCCAGCCGGCGAAGATCACGAGCGCCACCGCCATAAGTCCCTGTCCGCTCGACAGCCCTTCGCTCCAACTCCCGGGATAGTACAGCGACAGAAACGATCCGCCGATGCCCGCGAACAGGCCGCCGAGGCCCGTCGCCAGCGTGCGGACGACGCCGACGCGGTAGCCCATCGCGCGCGCGGCGTCGCTGCTGTCGCCCGCCATACGCACGACCAGGCCCCAGCGCGTGGTGCGGAACGCCCACGTCAGCACGAGCGCCAGCGCGAAGCCGAACACGAACAGCGGGTTGACCTGCAGCGCCGCCTGCACCTGCGGCGAATCGCTCCAGAACCCGAACGGGATCGACGGCAGCGTGGGCGCTTTCGGCTGCACGTATGGCTTGCCGAGGAAGAACGCGAGCCCGGTACCGAACAGCATGAGCGCAATGCCGACGGCGATGTCGTTCACGCGCGGCAGCGTGCACAGGATGCCGTGCAGCAAACCGAGCGCGAGTCCGGCGCCGCCGGCGGCGAGCACGCCGACCCATGGGTTGCCGGTCGCATGCGAGAGCGCATAGCCCGTCATCGCTCCCATGACCAGGATGCCTTCGAGACCGAGATTGATCCGTCCGCTCTTCTCGGTGATGCACTCGCCGAGGCTCACGAATAAAAACGGCGTGCCCACGCGCACGGCGCCGCCGAGCACGGCGAGCGGCACGCCCCACCAGCCCAGCGCGGGCGTCACGCGCGCTCCGCGCGGATCGCGGGCGACTGGAAGATGCGCAGCCGTCCATACAACGCCTCGCTCGCGAGGATCGTCACGAACGCGACGCCCTGCAGAACCAGCACGGTGGCGTCGGGCAGGTCGAGCCGGCGCTGCAGCATGCCGCCGCTGGCGGCGATGCCGCCGACGAGGACGGACACCGGCAGGACGGCGAGCGGATTCTGCCGCGCGATGAACGCGATGAGGATACCGCCATAGCCGTAGCCGGCGATGATCGAGGCGTTGGCGCTGCCGTGCACCGCCGCGACCTCCACCATGCCCGCGAGCCCGGCCGCGGCGCCGCCGAGCGCACACGCCAGCAGCACGTATGCGCCCACGGGCAACCCCGCGATGCGGGCCGCGCGCGCGTTGCCTCCGACGATCCGGAGGGCGAAGCCCCACGTCGTGTGGCGCACGAGCACGTACATGAGCGTGGCGAAGACGACGCCGAAGCCCAGGCCCCAGTGCACGTCGAGTCCCGGCAGGCGGCCGATCATCATTGCGTCGGGCAGAGGCGCGGTCGACGGCTTGTTGAGACTGGCGGGATCCTTCAGCGGTCCCTCGACCAGATGGTTGAAGATCGCGATGGCGATGTAGGTCAGCAGGAGGCTCGAGATCGTCTCGTTGACGCCGCGCCAGTGACGGAGCGCGCCGGCGAGCGCGATCCACGCCGCGCCTACGGCCATCGCCGCCAACGCCATGGTGAGTTGCGCGGCGAGCGGCGCGGCGCCGGCCAGCGCGTGGCCGACCACGGCCGCAGTGAGTCCGCCGGTGACGAGCGCTCCCTCGCCGCCGATGATCATCAGCCCGGCCTGGGCCGGCAGCGCAACACACAGGGCGGTGAGCACGAGCGGCGCCGCGCGCGCCAGCGTGTTCTGCCACGAGAACGCGCTGGCGAACGCGCCGCGGTAGATCAGCGCGTAGACCTCGAGCGGATTCTGTCCCAGGGCGGCCATGAACAGGCCGAACAGCAGCATGGCCGCGATCAGCGCGCCGAGCGGGATCGCGAGCGCTTCCCGCCTCACACTTTGCCGATCACTCCTTCGACGAGGTAGTTCATCTGCTCGAGCACCACGTCGGTCTGCTTCTGCGCCACGCCCTGGTCGATCACCGTCTTGCCGGTGTTGTCCTTGATCGGGCCCTTGAAGATGACGAAGTCGCCCTTCGTCATCTGCGCCTTGACGGCGTCCGCCTTCTTGCGCGCCGCCTCGGACACCGCCGGGCCGTAGGCGGACGGCTTGACGAAGCCATCCTTCAGACCGCCTCGCAGGAAGTTCACCAGCGGCTTGCCGGCCTGGGCATCCTTCACGTGCATCGTGTACGGCGTCAGCCAGTTCCACTCGGCACCCGTGAGATAACCCTTCGGCGCGAGCGTGGCCTGGTTGGCGTGATAGCCGCAGACGAAGATGCTGCGGCGCTCCGCCGTCTCGACCACAACCTTAGGACTGTCGACGTGACACGTCAAAACGTCCACGCCCTGATCGATGAGGCTGTTCGCGGCCTCGGCCTCCTTCACGGGAAGCGCCCAGTCACCGGTGATGATCAGCGTGGTGGTGATCTTCGGATCGACGGATCGCGCCCCGAGCGTGAACGCGTTGATGTTGCGCAGCACCTGCGGAATCGGCTTGGCCGCGATGAACCCGAGCTTCTTCGACTTGCTTGTGTGGCCAGCGACAACACCGTTGAGGTACTGGCACTCGTCGATGTAGCCGAAATAGGAGCCGACGTTCTTGGGGTGCTTGCCTTCGGTCCACAGCCCGCCGCAATGCGCGAAGCGGACCTTGGGATATTTCTCGGCCATTCGGAGGATGTGCGGGTCGAAGTAGCCGAACGAGGTCGGAAACAGCAGCGTCGCGCCGTCCTGCTCGATCATCGAGCCCATCGTCTTCTGCACGTCGGTCGTCTCCGGCACCTTCTCCTGCTCGACCACCGTGACGCCCGGCATTTTCTTGATGGCCGCCGCCGCCTGAGCCTGCGCCTGGTTGTATCCATAGTCATCGCGCGGCCCGACGTAGATGACACCGATGACTAGCTTGTCCATCGCCGCCTGCGCGCTGCGGACGAGTGGCCGGGTGGCGGCGGCGACGCCCGCGGCAGCAACGCCCTTCAGCAGTTGACGACGGTCGATTCGGCCCATGCCCTCGCTCATGTGTGGTGCCTCCCGTCTTCGAGGGTGACCGTGGGCAGGCAAGGATCGGTCCAAGGCCGCCGCGACCGGAACGTCGTGATTCGCCGTAATTCTGTGACCAAGCCTGCGTCGGAGCGGGTGCCCGAGGTTTAGGCAAGCGCGTGACGCGTGCGCAATCTGCGTGCGGCGAGAGTGCGACTAGAATCGCCGCGGACAAGAGGCATGAATACCCTTCTCGCCGTGAACGGCACGCTGATGCGCGGCCTAGACCTCAACGGCAACCTGCTGGCCGTGGGCGCCAGCTTCGTCCGCGAGGCACGCACCGCGCCCCATTACCGTCTGTGGTCGATCGGCGATCGGCACCCGGCGATGGTTCGCGTGGCGAACGGTGGCGCGGCGATTGCCCTGGAGCTGTGGTCCATTCCCGCCGCAGGGCTCGCGAGCATCTTGCAACAGGAGCCGCCCGGGCTGTGCATCGGCAAGGTACGACTCGAGGACGGCAGCGAAGTGCTGGGCATTCTCGGCGAACCGATCCTCTGCGAAGGGCAGCGTGAGATCACCGCACACGGCGGCTGGCGCGCCTACGTCGCATCGCGCGTCGGAACAGCCGGCTGACCCGCGGGGACATAACGATGCTCAATCTCGCTGCGCAGATGGTC
>DAIRVP010000249.1:0-6872 GCA_036802765.1 Candidatus Rokuibacteriota bacterium | reverse complement strand
TTCAAAAAGGCGCCCGTCGGGCTCGGGCCGTACAGGTTCGTCAGCTACACGCCCGGCGTGGAGCTGGTGATGGAAGCCTTCGAGGGCCACTGGCGCAAGGTCCCGTCGGTAAAGCGTCTCGTCTTCAAGGTGGTCCCCGATCCCACCACCCGCGCGGCGATGCTGAAGGCCGGTGAGGTGGACGTCGCCTACATGCTCGATACGCCTTCGGCGCAGGAGCTCAAGCGCGATCCGAACATTCGGCTCGGCTTCTCCGGCGCGATCGGCGTGCACTATCTCGACTTCTTCGACCAGTGGGATCCGAAGTCGCCGTGGCACGACCGCCGCGTGCGCTTGGCGGCCAACCACGCCATCGATCGCAAGGCGCTGAGCGAGGCGGAAACGCTGGGCGCCTCACGGCCGACCGGCAGCATGGCCCCGCGCAAGTTCGAGTTCACGCTCGCGCTCCCGCCCTACGCCTACGATCCCGCGCTCGCCAAGAAGCTGCTCGCAGAGGCTGGCTATCCCAATGGCTTCGACGGCGGCGACTTCTATCCCTATCCGCCCTACTGGTCCGCGGGTGAGACGATCGTCAACTACTTCGGCGCGGTCGGTATCCGGATGAAGGTGCGCACGATGGAGCGCGCGGCGTTTCAGACAGCGTGGGCCGGCAAGAAGCTCTCGGGCGTGTGCATGTGCACGCTCGCCAACTTCGGCAACGCGGCCACACGCATCGTCGACGTTGTCACGAGCGAGGGCACCTACGCGCGCGGCGCCGATCCCGACGTGGAGGCGCTGTTCAAGCAGCAGGCGCGCGAGACCGATCGAAAGAAGCGCGAGGCGATGCTCAATCAGATCCAGCAGCTGATCTACGACCGCGCGCGCTTCGGCCCGCTCTACGAGTTCATCTGGCCGAGCGGGCTCGGGCCGCGCGTCGCGGAGCCCGCGCTGATGCTCATCGATCCCTATCCGTGGTCGGCTCCGCTGGAAGACGTCCGACTGAAGGCTAAAACTCAGTAATACACCGACCGCCCCGCGCCGCCGGTCGCGACGATCAGCTCGCCGCTCACCGCCCACGCCTTGTCGGACGCGAGAAACGCCGTGACATAGGCGATCTCGCTCGCGTCGACCATGCGGCAGATCGCGTTGCCGCGTGGTGAGTCGGGCGCGAAGTCGGCCTTCTCGGCTTCGTCTGGTGTGACGCCCAGCTCTTTAGCCCGCGCGGCGAGCAGCCGCGGCGTGCGCTCGGTGCGTGTGATCCCCGGATGGACGCAGTTCACGGTGATCCCGAAGCGGCCGAGCTGAACGGCCAGCGTCTTGGTCAAGTGCACCAGCGACGTGTTCCGCGCGCCACCGCTGAGGTTGCCGGCGTTGCGCGCATTGGTCCCGCTGATGTTGATGATGCGGCCCCAGCGCTGCTGCTTCATGTGCGGGATCACGGCGCGGGCGCAGCGCAGCGCACCGACGTATTTGACGTTGAAGTCGTGCAGCAGATCTTCGTCGACGATCGTCTCGATGGGACCGGTGGCCGTCGGTGAGCCGCCGGGCGGCGAGCCGCTGTTGACGAGGATGTGCACGCCTCCGAGCTGAGCCGCAGCCTGCTCCACCATCGTCTCCACCTGCTCACGGCTGGTGACGTCGGCCGGGATGGGAATCACCCGGTGTCGCGTCTCCGCGCTCAGCTCCGCCGCCGCCGCTTCGAGCGGCGCTTTCGAGCGCGCCGCGATGACGACGTTCGCGCCCTCGCGCGCCAGCTCGCGCGCGATGGCTTTGCCGATGCCGAGACTGCCGCCGGTAACGATCGCGTTCTTTCCCGCCAGGCCGAGATCCATCGGTGTCTCCTCCGCCGCCGACGCGGCGCCGGGTATTCTAGCGTCGCGCGGGATCGAACGGTCCAAGATCCACCGCGGCCGGCTTGCCGTCGGTGATCATCTCCGCGAGCGCCAGGCCGGTGGCCGGCGCGTTCAGCATGCCCCAGGGGCCGTGTCCGGTCGCGACGTACGCGCCCGCCACGCCGGGCACACGGCCGATCAGCGGCAGACCATCGTCGGTGACGGGGCGATAGCACGCCTGGCGCCGCGTGACGCGTGCCGTCGCCAGCGCCGAGGACACGCGGCCGGCGGCGCGCGCGAGGACGTCGCATGCAGCGTCGTCCACCTTCACACCTTCGGCGGACTCGGGCAGAGGCTGCGGGTCCGCCATCCCGCACACATACACGTCGCCGTTGGGCCGCGGAATGATCTCGGGCTCGAACGCGCGGCCATCGGCAGCGCGGTAGTCCACGAACAGTGCGTGGGGCGGCACATTCGGCGCCTCGAGCGTCACGCTGTAACCCTTGAGCCCGTACACGTTCGGCAGGGCGAGCCCGCGCGCGACGCGGCTCGTCCAGGGCCCGAGCGCCAGCACGACGGCATCGGCCTCCAGCGTGGCGCCGTCCACCGTCACGCCGCGCGCCGCGCCGTCGCGCCGCACCACGTTCTGCACGACGCCGATGCGCAGCGTCGCGCCCCGGGCGCGTGCACCGTCGAGTAGCGCGGTAGTGAATTTCGCGGGATGGATCTGCGCGGTGGTTTCCGGTGAGCCGAGCGCAGCCGTGACGATGCCCGCACCGTCGAGCCACGGCGGCGCGGGCACACGATGGCCGCCGGACAGCGCCGCACGCTCGCGCGCCGCCATCGCGAACGTGTCCATCCGCCGATAGCCGTAGTCGGCGCGCAGCTCATCAGCCAGCCTCGCATGCAGGGCGAACGATGCGCGGGCGAGTGGGCCGAGCGGAGAGCCGTCGCACCAGTCCAGCGCGATAAAGCCGCCGGACTTGCCGGAGGCGGCACATGCGACGCCGGTGCGCTCGATCACCGTCACGCGGACGCCGCGCAGCGAGAGGAAGTACGCGACCGCTGCGCCGATGACGCCGGCGCCACAGACGACAACGTGGCGCGGGGGGCTCACCGCGACTGTCGTTCCTTTGAGTACTGCCAGAGCGCGCGGTCAATCGCCCTCATTGACAATCCGGTTCGGTCGCTGACCTCACGAACGAAACACGTGTATTGCCACCACAGCGAAAACGTGTACGGCGGCGGTCGGCGGAAACCGACCGACCAGAGCGCCCTGACGTCCAGGATTGGATAGCGGTTCTCGTCGCAGAAGTGCAGGATGACCGACGCGGTCGGCCAGCTGACGCCATCGAGCAGTGACAGCACGCGAATCTTGAGCTCGTCGTTGCGCGTGCCGAGCGCGGTCCGAGTCACTTCACGGACGAACTCTTCGCTATTGGCTGCACATCGTGGCTGCGACCGAGGCGTTTTCCACCGACATAGCTCAAGGAAGTCATCGCGCTTCAGATAGCCGCGGGCGCGGGCCGACGACCCAATCTTTTCGATCTCAGCGTCGGGCGCATAGGAATATCGATCGGCCCACGTCGGTAGTTCAGCCTCAGGCATTCGCAGCCGGAAGCTGCTTCGAGGCGCTCTCCGAATTACAGCTGCCAGTCCTGATCCCACGTCGCGTCGGCGCCGATTCCTTCGCGCGCGACCGACACGTCGAGCAGGTACGGACGATTCTCCTTCGTCACGCGCTCGAGCCCGCGGCGCAGCGCGGTTTCGAGCTCCTTCACCTTGGTGACCTGCTCCCCGTCCACGCCCTGCGCGCGCGCGAGCCCCACGTAGTCGACCATCGGCGAGCCGAGCGTGAGGCCCGGATACTTGCCGTCGCGCACCATCTTGCTGTCGGGCATCTGGTTCGCCCAGTTGTGACGCACGATCTGGTAGCTCTCGTTGTTCGACACGACGATCAGCATCGCGGTGCGATAGCGCGCCATCGTCCAGAAGCCGATCGCGCTGTAGCCCAGCGCGCCGTCACCGAGATGGCAGACGACCGGTCGCTCGCGGCCAACGGCGATCTTGGCGCCGATCGCCGCCCCTACGCCGAAGCCGAGCGAGCCGCCGCCGCTGCGCGTCCAGGTCATGCCGCCGTGGCCAAAACTCATCAGCGCCGTACGGGCGGTCGACGACTCCTGAACCATCACCGTGTCGCGCGGCAGCACGTCGGCCAGGTGTGCCTCGAGCACGGCGGGATGAATCACGGCGTCGCCCTCGTGCTCGCGGGCCAGCTTCTCCTCGCGCTCGATGAGCGTCTTCGCGTATGCGGTGATCTTGTCGCGCCGCTTCGCCCAACCGTCGACCGTCTCAGCGCCGTGCAGGCGCGGCAGCGCTTCGATGATCGCCTGCAGCGTGCCCTTCACCTCGCACTGAGAGGCCAGATCGAGCGGATAGTGACGACCCATGAGCACGGGATTCGGACCGATCTGGATGACGCTCGGCTCAGTCACGCTGCCGTGCACACCCTGGCACCCGACGAGCAGGAGCAGATCCGGCTCCAGGCCCGTCATCTTCACGAAGTCCTTCGACACCGGATACATGCCGCAATAGAGCGGATGGCGATTCGGGAAGTTCACGAACACCTGCCGCGATGGAAACACTGGCGCATGCAGCAGCTCCGCCAACTTCACCGCCTCGGCCGCAGCACCGCCGCGCCACACGTCGTCTCCGAACATCAGCACGGGGCACTTCGCGGCGCCGAGCTTCCGCGCGATCGCGTCGACGGTCTCACGCCGCGCCGCCGCCGGCGGCTCGATGCGGTAGCCCGCGCCTTCGCCGATCTGCGCCTCGAGCCCCTCGCGATTCAGCAGCGACGCGCTGATCGACAGGTACACGGGGCCGGTCGGCGGGGTGGTCGCCTCGCGCAGCGCGCGCGTCGTCGCAACGGGAATCGCTTTCGGCTCCGCGACCACGGTGTACGCCGCGCGCGCGTCCTTCGTGATACCGCGCATCGTATCGGCCTGGCTCAGGCCGGGGTGCGGCGCGAGGCCGCGGAAGTCCTGCAGCTCGGACGCCCAGTCGCCGGCGATGACCAGCAGTGCCGAGCCCGCGTGTTGCGCGTTGAAGAGCTGGCCGGCGAGCTGCCATGAGCCTCCCATCACGTGCGCAATGACGACGCCCACCTTGCCGCTGATGCGGTGATAGCCGTCGGCCATCGCCGCCACGAGCCCCTCGTGCTTGCCGACGACGAGTCGGTGCTCGTCGCTCTCGGCGAGCGCCGCGAAGATTCCCGTCTCGGCAGAGCCGGGATTCGTGAAGAGGTAGTCCACCCCCGCGTCCTTCAGGGTCTGGATCAGCAGCATGCCGCCAGTGCCGGTAATCGTCTTGCGCATGGTCGTCACCTCGCGCCGGTAGTATAAGGGGCCGTGGCAATCCGGGTGACGCCCCTCACCGAGGTCTTCGCGGCGGAAATCGCCGGCGTGGATATCGCGCGCCCGGTCGACGACGCGACATGGGCCGAGATCCGCGCCGCCTTCGAAGAGCACTCCGTGCTGGTGTTTCGCCGGGCGCGGCTCGACGACGAGACGCAGGTCGCATTCAGCCGGCGCTTCGGGGCGCTCGAGATCACCCGCAGCATGAATCCCGCGGCGGGCACGCCGTTCGCGCGGCAGTCGAACTTGGACATCAAGACCGGCGGCGTTATCCCACCCGACGACCGGCGCATGGTGTACCAGCTCGCGAACATGCTGTGGCACAGCGACTCGTCGTTCAAAGCGGTGCCGTCGCTGTGCTCGCTGCTCTCGGCCCGCATCGTCCCGCCCGAAGGCGGCGCGACCGAGTTCGCGAGCACGCGGGCGGCGTATCCGTCGCTGCCGGACACGCTCAAACGGCGCATCGAGCCCGCGATGGCCGTGCACGATTTCTCGTGGTCACGCGATCAAGTCCGTCCGGGGTTTTTCACGGCCGAGGAGCGCGCCGTCTATCCACCGGTGCGGCATCCGCTCGTGCGCGTGAATCCCGTGAACGGACGTCGGTGCCTCTTCCTCGGCGCGCATGCGTCGCACATCGAAGGCCTACCGATCGACGACGGCCGCGCGCTGCTCGCCGAGCTGCTCGAGCACGTGACGCGGCCACGCTTCCGTTATCGCCACGAGTGGACGGAGGGCGACCTCGTCATCTGGGACAACCGCTGCGTGCTGCATCGGGCGACGCCGTACGACAGCGTGCGCCACCAGCGGCTCCTGCAGCGTACGACCGTCTCCGGCGATCCCGCCGAGTTCGCGCCTACTCGCTGAACAGCGCGCGCCTTACTGGCTGAGCCAGACCGTGTCGAGCTGCTGATTGAGGAAGTGGCTCGGCGTGATCGTCCAACCGCGCACCTTCGAAAGATGCGGCACGATCCGGTGCCACTGGAATCCCATGATGAAGTGCACTTCCTCGTCGTAAAGCCGCTTCTCGTACTGGCGCAGCAGCCGCCGCCGCTCCTCGGGATCGATCGCCCGCGACTGGCGCGAGTACAGATCGTCCATCACGGTGTCCTTGTGCTTGCCGTAGTTGACCGGCGACGTCGTCAGAAACCAATGGATGTCGAGATCGGGCTCGACGATCGTGTTGCACGGCGCCGTCACCGCCACTTCGAAATCACCGTTTCTCAGAGTCTGGAACCAGGCCGCCGTCTCAACCGGATTGTGTTTCACCGTGATGCCGATCTGCTTCCACTGATCGATCAGCCAGATGCCAAACGGCTCGTACGGTTGCGGCACAGCGCGGTTCAGCAGCGTGAACGAAAGATTCTCGACGCCGGCCTCTTTGAGTAGCCGCCGTGCTTCGGCGCGCGCGGCTTTGATGTCGCGGCCGTAGCCGGCCAGCTTTTCGAGCTCCGCCGGCGGCGTCGCCCACTGGGTGCCGGGCACCTGGATGCCGGCGACCTCCTTGACGAGCGCGATGCGCGAGAGCGCCTTGGAACCCTCCCATCGGTCGAGCGCCAGCGTGAGCGCGCGCCGCACGCGCTTGTCGTCATACGGCTTCTTCTGCTCGTTCGGCGTCACGCCGATCGAGCAGTTCCACGGGCTCTCC
>DAIRVP010000248.1:0-6940 GCA_036802765.1 Candidatus Rokuibacteriota bacterium | reverse complement strand
TCGTGCACCGCGCGGTGGTGTCGTCGGCATAGCATCGCGAGATTCGAGAGCTTCGTCGGGCCGCCGTGTGCCCAGTGCTTGATGTGGTGGCCCTATCCGAACGGCAGCCCACAGCCCGGGAAGCGGCAGCCTTTGTCGCGATGCTGAAGCGCGCGCCGTAGTGCCGGCGGGATCGTCCGCGTCCGCGCGCCGACTTCGGTGATCCGCCCGTCGGCGTCGTGCCGCATCACCACGCGGCTCGCATCGCATGCCAGGCGCTGGGATGTTCCAGCGGGAACGCGCGCGCCCCCTTCGAGCACCGACTGGCCCGGCGCATCAGCGTCCGCGAGCACCCCAGCATCGACGTGAACGACGACCTGATAGTGTTCGCCCGGGGCGCCAGGCTCCATCCCGCGGTGCAGAGCGGTCTCTGCAACCAGCGCCAGCGCATCGGCCTGCTGCTGTTCCATGGTCGGCGCCTCCGGCGAGCCGTCGACGACTGACGTTCCCGCAGGAACGTCACTGTGCCGGCGTCGATACAGTGCCTCCCTCGCTGCCGTCAGCGCCTGCAGCATGACGGCGCCGACCTCAGGCTCCAGCCGTCCGCGAATTACCACCATGCCGTCTCCGTCGGGATAGACGTGAAGCGACCGATGCCGGTGGCGCCGCGTGGTCTCTTCTGCTTCCGCCTTGCGGTCCATTCGGCGCCAGCCACGGACAATGAGCTCGACGTGCTCGGCGGTGCCGGCCCGGCCCACCGCAATCAGCCGCTCTTCGGTCTCCGCCGTCGCAACGCGAGTCAGCGCTCGCACCTTCGAATACGACAGCTCACCACGGGCCAGCGCCTCTCGAAGCCGTGGCAGTGCTCCGAGCGCGCGTGCCACTCGGACGTGCTCGCGCGCGGCGCCGAGCGCGAGCCCGACACGCCAGGCAAGCCAGTGGGCGCACGACGCGAAGCCATTGCCCCAGCCACCGCGCGCCTCGAATTCACGAATGAGGTCGAGCAGCCGCGCGGTGGCGGCATCGAGATGCGCGGCCAGCTCGGCGATCTCGTCTCCAAGCCGCTCGATCTCGATGATATTCCGGTGAGTCGGAACGAAGCTCGGACCATCGATGTTCATCGGCGGATCTCCTTGCGCCGACTTTAACCCTCGATTTTCGAGGGCTCTGGCAGCCACCACGCTGCGCGATCACACGCCGATCCCAGATTTTTCAACGGACGTTCGCGAGCGCGCGCTGTAACAGCTCCACGCGGGACTCAACGCACTGTTCGCGATCGACCGACCAGCCACGCTCGACAGTGCAACGAAAATCTTGTCAATGCCAAAAATCGGATACACCCGCGAAGCCATGCATTCGCATCGAGCCATGAGCGCGCACGACGAGAACTGTCTCGACACGAATCACGTACACGCGCGCTGTCCGCCGAAAACACCGGGGGGCCCGGCCCACCACCCCCCGGCGCCAAGCCAAAACCTACGCCCCCGCGAACAGCGCCTTCTTGACGATCGCGTGCACGCCCCAGTTGCCGTCGACGACCTGCGTGACGCCGAAATCGACGGCGATCGACATGAGCGAGATCGCCTCGTCTTCGCTGAGACCGCGCGTCGTCATCAAAAAGTGGCGCATCTTGCGAAACGCATCGCGCAGCGCCAGATCGACCGACGATTTCGAATAGATATCGCTCTGCGCGTTGGCCCCGAGCTCGGCGAGATATTTCGGATAGCTGAAGCCGTGCAGCACCCACTCGTCCTGCGTCTCGAGCAGCGGGTACTCGAGACCGGCGAGCGCAGTGCCGGCGAGCGAGTCCTTCTTTCGGAGAATCAGCTGGAACGTGCCGGTGAGCGAGCACTCGATGGCGGTGCCGCAGAGCTCGGAGTCGCCCTGCGCCGCGTGCGGATCCCCCGCGGACAGCAGCGCGCCGGACACCGCCACGGGGTAGTACATCGTCGCGCCCTTGCCGATGCGCCAGTCGTCGATGTTGCCGCCGACCCAGTGCGGCGGGATCGAGTCGACCACGTCCGCTTCGGACGGCGCCAGACCGATGACGCCGAAGTGCGGACGAATCGGGATGCGCACGTTCTTGAGAATCCCGTGGTTCTCCTTGACCGTCGCGTGATCGACGGGCACGCCCGGATAATCGATGATCTTGTGCACGACACCGTAAGGATCGGTCTGCGGCGTCCACTGGAAGTTGTAGACGGCCTTGGCCCAGTTGCGCTCGCCGCTCGTGTCGACTTCGTAAATCGTGATGACCTCGCGCGGCTTGGGATCGGTGAGCAGATCCTTGTAATGAAAGCCCCACCACGCCGCCGCGTTGCTGCCGAACGACTTGCCCTTGTACTGCGCGTTCGCGCACGGCCGCGGCTTCACGTCGATGATGCGGACTTCCAGGATGTCGCCGGGCATCGCGCCCTTCACCGCCACTGGGCCGGTGCAGATGTGCACGCCGAGCCCCTCGCCCGCGCCGCGTCCGAACAGCGTCGGCTGCATCGGTCCCGCGCCGCGCCGGTCGACGCCTTTGCGCTGGCGGTCCCAGTAGTACACGCTCTCGGCGCCAGGGTCGCCCTTGATCATGCGCTCGGCGTCGTCGTTCGCGTGGTGCGTGAGCGTCTCGATCGTGACGAAGTCGCCCGAGCTGACTTCGATCTGCGGCTTGAGCAGCTTGCTGAAGTAGCCCCAGTGTACCGTCTTGTCGGTGGCGGGGACGTAGTAGTGGTTCGCCGTGCCCGGCACGCGTCCGGGCTGCGCTTGCGCCGTCACCGTCCCCAGTCCCATCGATGCCGCCGCGCCGCCGGCGACGAGCGCGCCCTTCAGAAAATCGCGTCGTATCTCATCCATGCCGCGTTTCCTCCCCCGGTGTAGATGAACGGTGTAGGTGAACGTCGGCTCGACGCTGAGCGGAAGGGCGGCGATGCCCGAAGCGGCGCCGATGGTACCATCGTCTCCCACATGACGGCCGCCACTGATTACGTCGCGCGCGCACGAGCGCTGGCGCCGACGATCGCGCGATTCGCGGATCAGGCCGAGGCTCAGCGCCGGCTGCCCCATGCGCTTTCGGACGCGCTGCACGAGGCCGGCCTGTTCCGGATGCTCCTGCCGCGCTCGCTCGGCGGCGCGGAGCTCGATCCGTCGGCGTTCGTGCGAGTGATGGAAGAGATCGCGAAGGCGGACGCCAGCACCGCGTGGGTGCTGGGCCAGACCGCCGGCTGCTCGATGATCGCGGCGTATCTGAGCCGCGAGGCCGCCGCGCGAATTTTCGGGCCGCCGCGCGCGGTGCTGGCGTGGGGCGCCGGGCCACAGGGACGCGCGGTCGCGGTCGATGGCGGTTATCGCTTGACCGGCTCGTGGACGTTCGCGAGCGGCATCCATCAGGCGACGTGGGTCGGCGCCCATGCGCCGATCGTCAGCGCTGACGGCACGCCGCAGCGCCGTCCCGACGGGGCGCCCGACGTGCGCACGCTGCTGTTCCCCATCGAGGCGACGACGCTCTCCGACGTCTGGCACGTCATGGGCTTGCGCGCGACCGGCAGCGACACCTACGCGGTCTCCGACCTCTTCGTGCCGCGCGATCACACCGCCGCGCGCGACGAGGCTGCCGAGCGCCGCGAGGCCGGCCCGCTCTACTGCTTCCCGAGCGGCAGCCTCTACGCCTCGGGCTTTGCCTGCGTCTCCCTCGGCATCGCACGCGCGCTGCTCGACGCGGTGATCACGCTCGCCACCGACAAGACGCCACGCGGCGCGAAGCGTCCGCTGCGAGAAAACGCCGTGGCGCAGTCGCTCGTCGCGCAAGCCGACGCACGGCTGAACGCGGCGCGGGCGTATGTGCTCTCGACGCTCGAGGAGGTGCGCGCCGACGTGGGCCGTGACGGCACGCTGACGCTGGCGCAGCGCGTACGCATCCGACAGGCGGCGTCGCACGCGAGTCACGAGGGCCGCGAGGTCGGCACGCTCGCATACCACGCGGCCGGTGCGAACGCGATCTTCGCCGGGCGCCCGTGGGAACGGCGCATGCGCGACCTGCACTCCGTGTCGCAGCAGATCCAGGGCCGCGACGATCACTTCGAGAACGTCGGCCGGTTTCTGCTGGGTCTGGATCCCGATCCGACGTTTCTGTGAGAGGAGACGCGATGGACCTCGACGAGGCGCTGCGCACGACCTTTTCCTGCCGTGACTTCACCGCCGAGCCGCTGCCCGATGCGGTGCTGACGGAGATTCTGGATCGCGCGCGCTTCGCGCCCAGTGGCGGCAATCGCCAGGGCTGGAAGGTGATCGTCGTGCGCGATGCCGGCACGCGCGCCAAGCTGGCGAAGCTGACCGAGTTCGGCGCCAAGCGCTACGTCGCGCAGCAGAAGAACGGCGAGAACCCGTGGAACACCATCGATCCGCCGCGCGTCGACGCGGCGACGATCGAGCGCACCGAGCCGATGCCGCGACTCGTCGAGCCCGTGCTGAAGGCGCCCGTCGTGCTGGTCATCTGTGTCGACCTCAAGGTCGTGGCCTCGACCGATCAGGATCTCGGGCGCGTCGGGATCATCAGTGGCGCGTCGATCTACCCGTTCGCGTGGAATCTGCTGCTCGCAGCGCGCGGCCGCGGCTACGCCGGCACGATCACGACGCTGGCGGTGGCGCAGGAACCAAAGGTCAAGGAGCTGTTCGGCCTGCCGCCTCACGTCGCCGTCGCGGCCGTCATGCCGCTGGGCCGGCCCGTGAAGCAGCTCACGAAGCTCGCGCGCAAGCCGGTGAGCGAGTTCGCGATGCGCGAGCGCTGGGGCGGCGCGCCGCTCGGCTAACCGGCGCGCGCCGCGCGGCTACCCGCGAGGCGCCGGCTCGAGCACCACGGCCGTGCCGTACGCCAGCACCTCGGTGACTCCGGGCGCGACCTCGTTGGCGTCGTAGCGCATGGCGACGACGGCGTTCGCGCCCGCCTCGGCGGCGTGGCGCAGCATGAGCCCGTACGCGTCCTCGCGAGCGTGCTCGCACAGGTTCGTGTAGAGGGTGATGTTGCCGCCGAAGAATGTCTGCACGCTGGCGCCGATGTTGCCGAGCACGCTGCGCGACCGCACGACGATGCCGCGCACGACGCCACGGTACTCGGCGATGCGATGGCCCTCGAAGCCGTTCGCCGTCGTCACCCAGCGCGGCTCGACGGCGCCAGCGGGCGGGGTCGGCTTGCGCCCGAACGGCGTGCTCATGACGGCGCGGAGTCTAGCATGGCCCGTGATAGAGTCCGTGCCGTGCGTGCCAGAGCGTTGGCTCCTGTCGTCGCGCTCGCGGCGTTCGTGGTGGCGGCGCCTCAAGCGCGCGCGCAGGGCAATTTCGAGATCCAGGTGTACGGCAGCGAGCTCACCGCGCCGGGTCAGACGATGGTGGAGCTGCACAGCAACACGGCCGTGCTCGGCACGACGCGAACCGAAAACGGCATCGTCCGCACCCAGGGCGCCGTGCACGAAACGCTCGAGATCACACACGGCTTCACGCCATGGTTCGAAACCGGATTCTATCTGTTCACGAGCATCCAACCCGACGGCGGCTGGGAGTGGGTCGGTGACCACATCCGGCCGCGCGTGCGCGCGCCCGCGTCCTGGGGGTGGCCGGTCGGCGTGAGCCTATCGCTGGAGGCCGGATATCAGCGGCGCGAATTTTCCGAAGATACGTGGACGCTCGAGATTCGGCCCATCGTCGATCAGATGGTCGGGCCGTGGTACTGGTCATTCAATCCGGCGCTCGAGCGCTCGCTCAAGGGCGCGAACGCCAACGCAGGGTTTTTCTTCGCGCCGGCGGCCAAGGTCTCGTACGACGTGCTTCCGCGCGTGGCGGCAGGCCTGGAGTACTACGGCGACATCGGTCCGATCGACCACATCGATCGCCCGCGCGACCAGCAGCACATGATCTTTCCAGTCGTCGACATCGACCTCGGGCCACGGTGGGAGTTCAACTTCGGAGTCGGCGTCGGGCTCACGCCGGCCACCGATCGTCTGATCGTGAAGATGATCCTCGGCTACCGCTTCGGACCGCTGCCCAACCACTGAGGAGGACACCGCATGCGTGTGCTCACGCTCGGCCTCGCCACGACGCTGACGCTCGGCCTCGTCACGCTCGCTCACGGCCAATCCTGGAAGCCGCCCGTGGACATCGACCGCTGCCCGTCGAAGTGGGGCGCCGGCGACGAACGCGGCTCCGGCAACCACATGAAGCCGGAGACGGTGCTCCGTGCGGCGAAGCTCATCAAGACCGGCGAGACGATCGAGCTGGGCCACGTGCTGGCGGCCGACATGCCGATGAGCCCGACGCGCCAGTTCAGCGTGCACACGAAGCGCACGTTCATGAACAAGCAATCCAACCGTCGCGGCAGCAACGAGGAGCTGCTGACGAGCGAGGTCGGCCAGGTCGGCACGCAGTTCGACGGCTTCGCGCATCAGTCGATCGAGAACAGCCACTACAACTGCTTCAAGACCGACGACATCGCCTCGCGAACGGGCTTCACCAAGCTCGGCATCGAGAAGGTCGGCACGCTGATGACGCGCGGCGTGCTCATCGACGTGGCCGCGCTGAAGGGCGTCGACATGCTCGGCGACACCTATGAGATCACCGTGCCGGACCTGCAGCAGGCTCTGCAGCGGCAGGGCGTGACCCTGCAGCGCGGCGACGCCGTGATCATCAACACGGGCTGGGGCCGGCTGTGGGGCAAGGACAATGCGCGCTTCGGCAAGGGCAATCCCGGCATCGGCGTGGCGGCGGCGGAATGGCTGGCGAAGCAGGATCCGATGCTGGTTGGCGCCGACACACCGCCGGTCGAGGTGAATCCCAATCCCGATTCCGATGTGTCGCTGCCGGTCCACCAGATCATGCTCGTGGTGAACGGTATCCACCTGCTGGAGAATCTGAAGCTCGATGAGCTCGCGACGAAGAAGGTCTACGAGTTCGCGTTCGTGATGCAGCCGCTGAAGCTCCGTGGCTT
>DAIRVP010000247.1:0-6960 GCA_036802765.1 Candidatus Rokuibacteriota bacterium | reverse complement strand
CTCATCCGCATCGCGGGACGCAAGGAGGCGCCCGGCCGGCCCTTCGTGTACGAGACGACGCGCGAGTTTCTCGTCGCGTTCGGTCTGCGCGATCCGGCCGACCTGCCAAAGATCGAGGGCGAGCTCGTGATTCCCGAGCTCGCGGCGGAGGCGGTCACGGCCGATGGCGAAGCTCAGACTCAACAAGATCCTGGCGCAGGCGGGGCTCAGCAGCCGGCGGGGAGCTGACCGGCTCATCGCCGATGGGCGCGTCGCCGTCAACGGCGCCGTCGCCCGCGAGCTCGGCACGCTGGCCGATCCCGAGCGTGACGTCGTCACCGTCGACGGCCGTCCGCTGCCGCGGGCCGAGGCGAAGCACTATCTCCTGCTGCACAAGCCCGCTGGCTACGTCACGACCTTGAGCGATCCCCGCGGTCGTCCCGTCGTCGCCGAGCTCGTGTCCGACGTCGACGCGCGGCTCTATCCCGTCGGACGCCTCGACTGGGACGTCGAGGGCGCGCTTCTCATGACGAACGACGGTGATCTCACGCACCGGTTGTTACATCCGCGTTACGGTCTGCCGCGGGTCTACGAGGCGGAGGTGGAGGGCCGCGTGGCGACCGCCGCGCTCGAGCGCTGGCGGCGCGGCGTGGTGTTGGACGACGGCCCCGCGCGGCCGCTCGACGTCGAAGTCCTGTCGGGCGGGCGCGAGGCGACACTGTTGCGACTGACGTTTACGGAGGGCCGCAAGCACGAGGTTAAACGCTACTGTGATGCCCTCGGCCACCGCGTGCGGCGACTGCGTCGCGTCGCGTTCGGGCCCGTGGCGCTGGGCGATCTGCCACGCGGTCGTTATCGGCGGCTTACCCCGCGTGAGGTCTCGGCGCTGCGCGGCGCGGCAGAAGCCTCGCATGGTCGGTAACTTGCGTAGCGCGCGAGCGTTAGCCTATAATCCGCCTATTCTCGTGGGCAGGTGTTCCTATGGACCTGGCCGACTGGCGGACCAGGATCAACGAGCTCGACAACCAAATCCTCAACCTCCTCAACCAACGCGCCGAGGCCGCCCTTCAGATCGGCAACCTCAAACGACGGCAGGGGACGCCGTCGTATGTCCCGGAGCGCGAAGCTGAGATCGTGAGGCTACTGTCCGCGGGCAACCGCGGACCGCTCACCGCGGACAACGTCGCGGCGATCTGGCGTGAAGTGCTCTCGGCGTGCCGCGCCCTCGAGGGGCCCGTCACCGTCGCGTACCTCGGCCCGAAGGCCACCTTCACGCATCAGGCGGCGCTGGGCCGGTTCGGTGCCGCGACGGATTTCCAGCCGGCGCGCACGATCGTCGACATCTTCGACGAAGTCGAGCGCGGTCGCGCGGCATACGGGGTGGTGCCGGTCGAGAACAGCACCGAGGGTGCCGTGAACGTGACGCTCGACCGTTTGATCGAGTCCGAGGCCAGCATCTGCGGCGAGATCTATCTCGAGATCGCCCAGCAGCTGCTGTCGCGCGCGGCCGATCTCGGTGAGATCAAGCGCGTGCTCTCCCATCCTCAGGGGCTGGCGCAGTGTCGCGGCTGGCTGGCCGCGAACCTGCCGGAGGTCGCGACGGAAGAGACCTCTTCCACTGCGGCGGCGGTCGAGGTGGCAGCGGGCGATCCGACGGTGGCGGCCATTGCGGCCGAGCTCGCCGGCAGCCTCTACGGGGTGCCGATCTTGAGAGCGCGGATCGAGGACAACCGCCACAACGCCACCCGCTTCCTCGTGATCGAGTCGGGCCAGCGCAATCGACCGACGTGCCGCCCCACCGGACGCGACAAGACGTCGATCCTGTTCGCCATGAAGAACGAGCCGGGCTCGCTCTATCGCATTCTCGAGCCGTTCGTTCGCGCCGGCCTCAACCTGACCAAGATCGAATCGCGCCCGGCGAAGATCCGGGCTTGGGAGTACGTGATCTTCGTGGACTTCGAGGGGCATCAAGAGACGCCCGCTGTGGCGGCCGCGCTCCGCGAGATCGGAGAGCGGACGCTGCACCTGCGAATTCTGGGCTCGTACCCCGCGGCATAAGGAGAGGGCATGCACACGCAGTGGGAGTCGCTGGCGAACACGCACATCCTGGGCATCGCCCCATACGAGCCTGGCAAGCCGATCGAGGAGCTGGAGCGCGAATACGGCGTGCACGACGCCATCAAACTCGCGTCCAACGAAAACCCATGCCCGCCGTCCGAGAAGGTGCAGAAAGCGATCATCGCGCAGCTCAGGCACCTGAACCGCTACCCCGACGGCAGCGGCTTCTACCTGCGACAAGCGTTGGCGAAGAAGCACGGCTTCACGCAGGACCAGATCGTGCTCGGCAACGGCAGCAACGAGCTGATCGAGCTGGCCGTGCGCACGTTCCTCAAGCCCGGCGACGAGGCCATCGTTCCGCATCCCTCGTTCGTCGTGTACCCGATGATCGTGCAGGCCGCCGGCGGCATTCGCGTGATGGTGATGCTGAAGGATCATCGGCTCGACCTCGAAGCCATGGCGCGCGCGATCACGCCAATGACCAAGATGGTTTTCGTCGCGAATCCGAACAACCCCACCGCCACCATCGTGACCGCGGACGAGGTCGAGGCGTTCATGGCGCGCATGCCCGAGCGCACGATCGTCATCTTCGACGAGGCCTACATGGAGTTCGCCATGGGGCCGGACTTTCCGAACACGCTGGAGTATGTCCGCCAGGGGCGCAAGGTGCTCGTGCTGCGCACCTTCTCCAAGGCAGCGAGCCTGGCCGGGCTGCGCGTGGGCTATGGGGTGGCGGACGCGGATGCCGTCGCGCTGATGAACCGCATTCGTCAGCCCTTCAACGTGAACTCACTGGCCCAGGCCGCGGCGCTCGCCGCCCTGGAGGACGAGCCGCACGTGCAGGAGTGCGTGCGGATGATCGACACCGGCCGGCAGTTCCTCTACGACGAGTTCACCGCGCTCGGGATCCGCTACGTGCCCTCGCGCGCCAACTTCATCCTCGTCGATGTCGGGCGCAGCGCCTCCGACATCTACCAGCGACTGCTCAAGGAAGGTGTCATCGTGCGGCCGATGACGCCGTTCGGCATGGAGTCCGCGCTGCGCGTGACCGTGGGCACGCCCGAAGAGAACCGGCGCCTGGTGAAGGCGCTGAAGACGGTGCTGGGACGGCCGCCGTCGTGATCGGTCGGCTGACCGTCGTCGGCGTCGGGCTCCTGGGCGGCTCGGTCGCCCTGGCCGCGCGTGCCACTGGGGTGGCGCGCGAGATCGTCGGCGTGGGCAGGGACCGGCAGCGCCTCGAAGGCCCGTTGCGCGCGGGCATGGTGGATCGCATCGCGACCGACGTCGCGGCCGGCGTGGACGGCACCGATTGCGTGGTGCTCGCGGCGACGGTGTTCGCCAACGAGCGGCTGCTCGAAACGATCTGGTCGAGCGTTCCCGCCGGAGCGCTCGTCACCGACGTCGGCTCCACCAAGCGCGGCATCGTCGCGGTGGCCGAGCGGCTGAGCGCCGGCCGACCGCTCGGCTTTGTCGGCAGCCATCCGATGGCCGGGTCCGAGAAGAGCGGCTGGCAAGTGGCGCGTGCCGACCTGTTCCGCGGCGCGACGGTGATCGTGACGCCGACCGACGCGACGGAGCCGCGTGCGATCAAAGGCGTGACCGCGTTGTGGGAGGCGCTGGGCGCGCGCGTCAGCGCGCTCGATCCGGAGACACACGACCGCACGGTCGCCGCGATCAGCCACCTGCCGCACGTGGCGGCGTGGGCACTCGTCGATGCCGTCGCCCGGTTCGAGCCCGGCGCGCTCGCCTTCGCCGCGCGCGGATTCCGGGACACCACGCGCATCGCCGCCTCCGATCCGCCGATGTGGCGCGACGTTCTCCTCGCCAACACCGACGCGGTACGGGCGAGTCTCGTGGCGTTCCGCGCCGCGCTCGACGACCTGGACCGGCTGATCGCGACAGGCGATGCGGCGGGCATCGAGGCGCTGCTGACTCGGCTCAAGACGACGCGGGAGGGGCTCGCGTGAACTTCCGCGTGCGTCCCGTGCGACGGCTGAGCGGCGAGTGCGAGGTGCCGGGCGACAAGTCGATCTCGCACCGCGCGGCGCTGCTCGGGGCGCTGGCCGAAGGACCGACCGAAGTGCAGGGCTATCTCGAGGGCGAGGACTGCCTGCGCACGATCACGGCCATCCAGATGATGGGCGTGGACGTCACGAAGAAAGGGCCGGGTCACTACCGGATCGCGGGCGCTGGGCTCGGCGGTCTCGTCGAGCCGGCCGACATCATCGACTGCGGCAACTCCGGTACCACGGCGCGGCTACTCGTCGGCTTCGTCGCCGGCCAGCCGTTCTGGACATTGCTGACGGGCGACGAGTCGCTGCGTCGCCGACCGATGAAGCGCGTCGCCGAGCCGCTCACGCGCATGGGAGCCACGATCGTCGGGCGCTCCGACGGCGGGCGGCTGCCGCTCGCCGTGCGCGGCGCCGAGCGGCCGCGCGCGATCGCCTATGACACGCCGATCGCTTCGGCGCAGGTGAAGTCGGCAATCCTGCTCGCCGGCCTGCGCGCCGACGGGCCCGTGACCGTGCGCGAGCCTGCGCCGTCGCGCGATCACTCCGAGGTGATGCTGCGCGCATTTGGTGTCCGGGTCGAGCGGCCAGACGCGCGGACCGTCACGCTGCATCCGGGCCCGCTGCGAGGCACCGCCATCCAGGTCCCGGGCGACATCTCGTCCGCCGCGTTCGTGCTGGTGGCCGGGCTCATCGTGCCGGGCGCGCGCGTCGCCGTGCGTCGTGTGGGCGTGAATCCGACGCGGACAGGGCTGCTCGACGTCCTGGCCTCGATGCACGCACCGCTCACGATCGACGCGCAACGCGGATCGGAGGCGTCGGGTGAGCCGATGGCCTCGCTCACGGTCAGCGCCGGGCCGCTCGAGGCGACGACGGTGGCCGGCGCGGTCATCCCGCGCCTGATCGACGAGGTGCCCGCGCTCGCAGTCCTCGCGGCCACGGCGCGCGGCACGACGGAGATCCGCGACGCGACGGAGCTACGCGTGAAGGAATCGGACCGCATCGCTGTGCTCGGCCGCGAACTCTCAAAGATGGGCGTGCGGATCGAAGAGCGCCCCGACGGCATGGCGATCCCCGGCGGTCAGCGTTTCCGCGGCGCGCGTGTCGTCTCCGCGGGTGACCATCGGATGGCGATGGCGCTCGCCGTGGCCGGCCTGGTGGCCGACGGCGAGACGTTGATCGAAGACGCCGCGTGCGTGCAGACGTCGTTCCCCACCTTCGTGGACACGCTCAATGCGCTCGTCGGCGGCGACGCGATCACGGTGGAACGCTGATGGGCCCGCGCAGTCTGGTCGTCACGATCGACGGCCCTGCGGGCGCGGGCAAGACCACCGTGGCGCGTCGGCTCGCCGAGCGGCTCGGCTACGAGCTCATTCCGACCGGCGCCATGTATCGCGCGCTGGCGTTGAGCGTCCTGCGCGCCGGCATCTCGCTGGACGACGCCGAGGCGATCGCGCGACACGTGGCACCGCTGGACGTGACCGTCGACCACGGTCACGTCAGGCTGAACGGCGAAGACGTCACCGGAGCGATCCGCGGCCAGGCCGTCGCCGACGCGACCTCCACGCTGTCGATGCGGCGCGAGGTGCGCGACAAGGTGACGCCGCTGCAGCGGCGCGCGGCGCAGCCGGGCGGCGTCGTGCTCGAGGGGCGCGACACCGGGACGATTGTGTGTCCCGACGCCGACGTGAAGTTCTTTCTGACGGCGAACCTCGAGAGCCGCGCGCGCCGGCGCCACGCCGAGCTGGCGGAGCAGGGTGTGAGCGCCGACCTCGACACGGTGCGGGACGAGGTCAAGGTGCGTGACCGTCAGGACACCACGCGGACGCTGGCGCCGTTGATGAAGGCGCACGACGCGATCGAGATCGATACGAGCGATCTGTCGGTCGACGAGGTCGTCGACCGAATGGCGGCCGTCGTCAACGCCCGGCGGGTCTCGGCGCCCGACAGCGGCTTCTACGCCGCGTGCAAGGTGATCGCGGTGGCGATCATGCGCACGGTGTGGCGTCTGGAAGGCCGTGGCGCGCACCACGTGCCGACGACCGGGCCGGTGCTGGTCATCAGCAACCATTCGAGCGTGCTCGATCCGCCGTTCGTTGGCGGGGTGGCGCCGCGACAGCTCTCGTTCCTCGCGAAGGCGGAGCTGTTCACGGTTCCGGGCTTCGGCCGGCTCATCCGTGCGCTCAACGCGCGCCCGGTGCGGCGCGAGGGCGCCGACGCCGGCGCGTTGCGTGCGGCGCTGCGGGTGCTCGAGAGCGGCGGGGCGCTGCTCGTGTTCCCCGAGGGAACGCGAGGCGAGGAGGGCACGCTGCGCGAGCCGAAGCCCGGCGCGGCGCTGCTCGCGGTGCTCAGCGGGGCGCCGGTGGTGCCTGTGTTCGTGCGAGGAAGCGGCCGCGCCTGGCCGCGCGGGCGGCGGCTTCCTCGGCCTGCTAAGGTGGTGGTGTCATTCGGGCCACCCCTGCGGTTCGAACGCGTAGCGGGCGCCGGTAAAAAGGAGTATTACGACGCGGTGAGCCGGGAAATGATGGCGGCCATCGCGCGGCTGCAAAATACCTGAGGGGAGGACCTGGCGGCATGGCGAAGGATGAACGGCGGTACCTCGGTGGTTCGCGCATGGAGGGCGCAGAACCCGAGGAGCGCATGGAAGACTGGTTCAAGGAAGGCGGCACGACCAGCGAGTTCGAAGAAGGCGAGGTCGTGCGCGGCCGTGTGGTGCACGTCGGCACGAGCGAGGTGCTCGTCGACGTCGGCTACAAGAGCGAGGGTGCGATCCCGATCGAGGAATTCCACCGGCACGGGACGCTACCGAAAGTCGGCGAGGAGATCGAGGTCTACCTCGAGGCCAAGGAGGATTCCGAAGGCCTCATCGTCCTGTCCAAGGACAAGGCCGACAAGATCAAGGTCTGGGACGCGA
>DAIRVP010000246.1:0-6992 GCA_036802765.1 Candidatus Rokuibacteriota bacterium | reverse complement strand
CGCCGCCGAACCATGCGGCGGCAACGATGCTGATTTGAAACAGCCCCGTTGGATGGATGAACGGCGGTGACTGCGACCACTCGGGAACAGGGCCGCTGATCGACATTTGGACCAGCAGCGCCACAGCGATACAGACAGGAGCGAGCGCATACCGCAAGGCCGCGGATCGTTCCAGCTTCGCGCGGAAGCGATGGATGTAGTTCGGCACGGCCGCTGCCCCGATAGAACATACGCCTTCAACGTGTCGTCGGGTAGGGCAAATCCTCGAGTCGCGGTCACGGCCGGGGCAAGATTGCCTGCTGCAGGTAATCCTCGAACAGCGGTAGCAGCTCGACGATGCGACGCAGGTGCTCGATCTCGGCCACGACGGCTCCGCGCGTGGCAGGCGGCCACTCGGCCAGCTCGGTGTCACGCGCAGCATCCATCGTCCGCTCGAGCGCACTCAGCGGGCCGGACAGATCGGGGCGCGGCTGGGCCGCCACCGCCGCGGCTGCGGCATACGCCCTGCGATAACCGCGTGAGCCCGGACGTGCCATCGTGTGCCGCGCCTCAAGCATGCCCAGCGCGATTTCGAGCCACGTGCGCACCGCGGTTTCGGCGTTCTCGACGGCGGTCTGCATCGTATCCGACAACGGCGGTGGCCGGTGCGCCGCACGTTCGCGAGCGATGGCTGCGAGTCGGGAGCCGATGCGGACACCGCGTCCGGCGGCGACAATGGCGGATTGCGTATCGATTCCGCCTGTGAGCGTTTCGGCGCGCGCCTCTTCGGCGAGCCGGAGGATGTCCGGAAGTGCCGCGACGATTCGCTGGCGAACCGCCATGGCCTCGGCGGCCGTGAGCGGAGCCGACCCGGGACGCGCGAGCAAGGCAAGCATCTCACGCACGATGTCGGTGAAGCGGGCGACGAGCTGGCGCCCCGCATAGTCAGGCGCCACGAAGCGGAACGCGAGGAAGAGGGCGGCGGTGCCGAGCAGCGTCCCGTAGACACGCCACAGCGGCGGCTGGACATCTCCGTGCGCCTGCTCGGCGAGCGCGACGATCGCGAACGTGACGACGATCTGCACGCCGACGTACGAAACCCGGGGCCCGCCGAGCGCCACATACGCCGACGGCACCGTGACCGCGAACAGCACGAGCGCGAGCGCGGGCAGCTCAGAGAGATTCGGCAGCACCGCGATCGTCACGGCGATCGCGACCAGGCAGCCGATCGCCGTGCCGACGAATCGCGTACCCGCGCGGCGGATGGTCGCGCCGTAGCTCGACACGGCGAGGAACGCCGGATGCCACAGGACGTTGAAGAGCTCCACGGTGTCCGCGATCATCCCGATCAGATAGCTGATCGTCGTGCCGAGGCCGACCCGCGCCGCATAGCGCGCGACATAGGGATTGAAACGGCGCCGCGCAGCCGTCGGCTGAGCGCCGCTGACGCCGAGCTGCCGCAGGTCTGAAGGCGACGTGTGCAGACTCTCGGCGAGGTCGACGAGCGCTCGGACGAAGGCGTCGGTGTTGGCTTCCTCGGCGATGTCCACGTGCGCCAACGCGCCGGTGTGCCGCAGCGCCGACTGCCGCGCTTCCAGCGTGGCGAGGGCCGCACGATAGTCCGGCCACTGTGCACTCACCTGCGTGCCCAGGCTCGTCGCACGGGCACGAGCTTCGCGCGCCTCCTGCTCGAAGGCGCTCAGCCCCGCGTCGATGCGCGCGACGAGCCCGGTCAACTGCGGGGCAAGCAGGCGCCGATACGTCCGGCCGACGTCGTGCCGCGCCAGTGCGTCCATCGTGTTCGTGAGCGCAAGCGCGTGGTCGACGACGACGATGCCCAAGGTGAGGCCTGCGACGTCGTCGCCGTGCCCGCCTTCCTGGCGGACGCGCTCGAGCAGCTGCATGTCGCGACCGAACTGCGACGACATCGGTGGCTCGCCCGGGATTGGCTCGAACCGTTCAGCGGCGAAGCGCGCCGTGACCTCGGCGAGCCGCGAGCGTGCGTCCGCGAACGCAGCGGCGAGCGCGCCGGCCAGCGTGGCCCCTGCGTCCTCCGCAACAGCCAGCCGTGAGAATGCGGTCGCGGTCACGATGCCGACCCCGTACCCGACGCAGATGTAACCGACCTCCGTCGGCATGCTGCCGACGTCGAGGACTCCCATGAAGAACGCGGTACAGAACGGGTACAGCAGGGCGAGCAGCTCGAGGGCCCCGCTCATGACAGGGCAGAAATACGCGATCAGGGAAACGCCGGCGAAAAACGCCGGCAGCATCAGCCACGGAAGCTGCACGAGCACTCCGGCGAGCGTGATGCTGACGATCGCACCTGCGGTCGTCAGCGCGAGCCGCTGGGGCAGCTTGCGCCAGGTGGACACATTGGCCGGCAGCAGCCCGAAGAACGCGACGACCGGAGCCGAGAACGTCGGCACCTGGATCGTCCACGCCAGCACGAGCGCCGTCATCGTGCCGAGGCCCATGAACACCGCCCGTCGCCAGCGGCCAGGCGTCGGCGCCAGCTCCGCCCGCAACGATTCGATCATGCGCGGTGTCGGGTCGATCAGGCGCGACAGCGCCGGCACGACACTCACGAGCGATCCTCGCGCTCAGCGCGGCGGAGCCGCCGCGGCCATGGCGCCCGGAAAACCGCGAATGGTTACGACGGCCGTGGTCCCCATCCGGAACGGATGCTCGACGTCGCGCTCCTCGAGCTGAACACGAACCTGGAACCGGTTGGCCAGGCGCACCCAGTTGAGCGTCCGCCGCACGTCGGGCAGCACCCCCACCGTCTCGCCGTCGTCGGGTCGGTTGGCCCAGCCGATGCCTTGCACGACGCCGCGAAACGACCGCCGCGGGTAGGAGACGAGATAGACGTCCGCCTCCATCCCCGGCTTGATCGACGCCATGTAGGTCTCGCTGAAATTGGCCAGGACGTACCAGGCCCGGTTGTCCACGAGGGCGAAGACGCGCTGACCCTGCCGTGCATACTCCCCGACCGCGATGTTGAGGTTCGTCACGTACGCGTCGAACGGCGCGCGCACCTGGCAGTAGCCGACGTCCAGCTCGGCCGCGCGCAGGGTGGCCCTGGCCGCTTCGATGCGTGCGTTGACGTCATTGCTCACCTGCGCCAGGAGGTCCTCGGCTCGCGAGCGGTCGTGGTGCGACTGGTCGACGGCAAGCGCCGTCTCGCGGCGCGCGGCCACCGCGTGCTCGACCGCGGCCGCCGCGGCCCGCGCGCGTCGCCGCGATTCCTGGAGCGCGGCCGAGGTGGCGTCACGCCGGCTGCGAGCGTCGGCCACGCGGTCCGCCGTCACGAACTGGCGCTTGAGGAGCGGCTCGACACGGCCCAGGTAATCGTCCGCGTAGTCGGCCTCCGCCTGCAGTCTGACCACGGCCGCTTCCGCAGCCGCGCGCTCCTCCTCGGCACGTGCGAGCTGCGCGGTCGCCGATGCAAGGCTGGCTTCGCGACGGCCGATCTCCGACGCCGCCGACGCGATCGATTTCCGCTGCGCGTCGACTTCCTTGAGGGCGAGCGCCAGGTCGGCCGCGGCGCGAGCCCGTCGGGCCTCATAGGGGCGGCAGTCGATGGCAAAGAGGAGATCTCCCTGCTTCACGAGCTGGTTGTCCGCGACCTTCAGATTTACGATGGGCCCGCTCACCTGCGGCGCGATCCCGATGACGTTCGCGCGTACGGCGGCGTCGTCCGTGCGCGGCTGCACGAACTGCAGCCGGTATGCATAGAGCCCGGCGAATACGGCGCCGACGACGATGAGGCCGGCGAGGGTCTGGCCGATGACTCGGCGGATTGAACCTGCACGCGCGCCGTCGGTCACGCCTCAGGCCCTATAGAGAACGAGCCAGGCGACGACCGTCAGGAGCAGCCCGAGGCTCGTATATATAAGGATGGTCGAGCCCAGGTGCGGCTCAAGCCCGGCGGCGGCGAATACGTAGCGCACAGCGACTGTGAGCGCGACGCCAACCACCATCGCGACCATCCACGCCGGGAAGAATGAGCCGGCGACGTTCAACAAGGGGTCACAGCCCGCGGCGCACAGCACGAGGGCGGCGCCGCTCGCCAGGCGGCTGGTCATACCCTATAGACGTCGTCAGCCCGAGCGGGGTCACATCGGTTGCCCGCCACGGAGTAACGATTCCCACACCGCAAGCGTCGGAACGGGGTGACCTCTACAAACGAAAGCCGCACGAAGGCGTTCCGGGGCCTGCTGAGCGCGCTCATTGCGACGGCCGTGCTGTGGTTCTCGGCCTGCACAGGCGGGTTCAACGCGAGGGCAGTCTGCGAACGATTGGGCGGCGACTACGTGGGAAGCACGTGCCAGCACCACTCGACCCCGGCCGAGCTCGCTGCACAGCAGTGGTGCGAGACGCACGGCGGCGTCTATGTCGCGGCCGACGGCTGCGAATTAGGAAGCGGCGGGCCTTAGCGTAACCAGCCCCCCTCGATCATCGTCGAAAGTACAAATCTGCAACTCGGCCGTCCCAAACTTTCACGAGGTGGAGGGGTCAATGAATCCGCGAATTCTCAGAATGTCGGTCGTGGCGCTTGTCGCCCTGTCCGCTGCCGCGTGTTCGAGCACCGGCGGCACCAGCCGAATCAGCATGGCAAACCTCTGTAAGAAGACAGGGGGGAGCTATGTGAACGGCACCTGTGAGCCGGCGTCCAAGCCGCAGACCGCCGCGCAGCTGTGCGCCAACCATGGCGGCGTGTACATGGCGGGCGGCGACTACTGCGAAGTGGACAACGGCATGTTCTGGAAGCAGTAACCGCTCGGGAATTGGCGCCGCCGCGCTCGATCGAGCGCGGTGGCTGCCTCTGTAGTTAGAATGCGGCTCGGATGCACGGTCCGGGACGCAGGTGCACTCTCGCGCTTGTCGTCGTGATCGGCACACTCGTTGGATGTGCGGAGCTGCCGGTGTCGACGCGGGCGCCGTATACCGCGGCCCCGCGCTCATCGTCGACACCGTGGTCGGCGTCGTCCGGCGTCGCCGGCCGCTCGCGTACGCTCGCCGCCCTGGACGCGCGAATCGATCGCGACGCCGTGTACGGGCTTGCCGATCTGATCGACTTCGCCCATCGCACCAATCCCGAGACCCGGCTCGCGTGGGAGCAAGCGCGCGCCGCGGCCGCTCAGGCTGCGCGCGCCGAGGCGGCGTATTACCCCACGCTGTTCGCGCTGGCCCGCGGCGGCACCTCGCGCGTCGGCGATCAGGCGCCGCCGCCTGTCGGCACGTTCACGGTCGAGGGCCCGGGCGTCAGTCCCAAGCTGCAGCTCGACTGGATCCTTCTCGACTTCGGCCGTCGCCGTGCCAACGTCGAGCGCGGCGGCCAGGACCTTTTGCGTGCGAACTTCGCCTTCAATCGCAAGCTGCAAGAGGTCGCCTTCGCCGTGTCGCGCGGCTACTTCGGCCTCGACGCGAGTCGTGCGCGTGTCGCGGCGGCGCAGGCCACGCTCGAATCGGCAACCGCCGTGGAGGACGCCGTGACCGCGCGTCTGGAACGAGGCCTCGCGACGAAGCCGGACCTGCTGCTCGCGCGGCAGGAGCGAGCCCGCGCGGCCTACGAGCTGCAGGACGCGTTGGGTGCCGTGAGCGATGCTGAGGCCGCCCTCGCCGACGGTCTCGGGATTCCGCCCACCGCGCTCATGCGCGTGGCCGATCTCTCCGCCGTTCCGCTTCCCGCCGAGCTGCCGGAATCCGTCGAGCAGATCATCGATCGCGCGCTGGCTCGTCGGCCGGATCTGGCGTCGCGACTCGCGGCCTTGCGGGCGCGTGAGGCCGACGAGCGACGAGCGCGAGCGGAATTCCGGCCACGCGTGTCGCTCTCCGGCTCGGTCGACCAGAACGTACAGCGCTACCGCGTCGGGCCGCCCTTCGGCAGGTTCACGATGAACGAGACGGAGTACGGGGCCTTCCTCAACTTCGAGTGGAAGCTCTTCGATGGCTTCGAGCGCGACAACGCGCTGCGCGAGGCGACATCGTTGCGTGGCGCGGCCGAGGCCGATCTGGCCGCGCTCGAGCTCAGGGCGATTCGCGAGGTGTGGAAGGCCTACGCGGATGTGAAGACGGCGCTGCGCAAGCGCGAGTTCGCGCTCGCGCTGCTGACCGCATCCCAGGAAGCCTATGAATCGACGCTCGAGTCGTATCGCACGTCGGGGCTGGCGACCGTGCTGGACCTGCTCGCCGCGGAACGCGATCTCGCCCGCGCCCGAACGACCGAAATCCAGAGTCGCGCCGAGCTGCTGACGACGTCCGCCGCGCTGACGTTCGCTGCCGGCGACTGACATCTATGCGTCTTCGTGCGCCGCGTGTGTGCTCCTCGCGCTCCGGCGGGCCATTGACATTTCATGACCGTGTGGTCATCTTGTTCCGTTCCGAAAACGTCCGCGCTCCTTGGATGTATTCCGCAGAGGAGAACGAGAAGATCGCATGACGGCGAAGCAGGCTGAAGAACGCCGCGCGATGAACGCGTGGGAGCGCCTCGTGTGTGGCGTGGAACTTCCGGCCGACGCCATCCGCACCGTGATCGAGCGCTCCTGGGTGCGCTGTCATTCCGCCGGCGTTGACCCCGCGACGTCACGCGCGCCGGCGCCGACCCCAGACGAAGACCTCAGCAGGCTTCTCCACCGATTCCGTGATGTGATCGATGTCGGCGCGTCGGTCATGGAGCAGGTCCGCGAATCTCTGTCGGAGTCGGGGACCATGATGATCCTGACCGATCCATCCGGTGTGATTCTCAAGACCGAAGGGGATCCAGCCACGCTGGAGGCGGCCGAAGATGTCCGTCTCGTGAACGGCGCGAACTGGGACGAGCTGGTCTGCGGGACGAACGCGATCGGCACGGCCTTGTCCCTGAAGGAGCCGGTGCAGGTCCATGCGGCGGAGCATTTCTGTGCGGGAATCAAACCGTGGTCGTGCTCTGCCGTGGTGTTGCGTGATCCAGCGTACGGCGAAATTCTCGGCGTGCTCGATGTATCCGGACTGAGCAGTCGGTTCCATCG
>DAIRVP010000245.1:0-7010 GCA_036802765.1 Candidatus Rokuibacteriota bacterium | reverse complement strand
AGGTCGAAGCGGAAGCCGTCGACGTGCATCTCCTGGATCCAGTAGCGGAGGCTGTCCATGATGAGCTGCAGCGTCCGCGGATGCGTCATGTTCAACGTGTTGCCGCAGCCGGTGTAGTCGACGTAGTGGCGTCGGTTCTCGGGCGACAGCCGGTAATACGCCGCGTTGTCGATGCCTCGGAACGAGAACGTCGGCCCGAGATGGTTGCCCTCCGCCGTGTGGTTGTACACGACGTCCAGGATCACCTCGATGCCGTGCTCGTGCAGCGTCTTGACCGTCGTCTTGAACTCGTTGACCTGGGCACCGAGCTGGTTGGCGGAGGCGTAGCGGAAATCGGGGGCGAAGTACCCGATCGAATTGTAGCCCCAATAATTCGTGAGCCCCTTGTCCTTGAGGTCACGGTCGGAGACGAACTGATGCACGGGCATCAGCTCGATCGCCGTCACGCCGAGCATCTTCAAGTGCTCGAGCGCGGCCGGTGAGGTCAGGCCCGCATACGTGCCGCGCAGCTCCTCCGGAACGTCGGGATGGCGCCGCGTGAACCCCTTGACGTGCAGCTCGTAGATCAGCGTCTCGTTCCAGGGGGTGCGCGGCGGCCGATCGCCGCCCCACGTGAACGCCGTGTCCACGACGATGCCCTTGGGCATGTGCTCGGCGCTGTCGTGCGTGTCGATCGTGAGATCGGCGTCCTCGCCGCCGCCAACCTGATAGGCGAACAGCGAGTCACCCCACGTGATCGTGCCGTCGACGGCGCGCGCGTACGGATCGAGGAGCAGCTTGGCCGGATTGAACCGGTGCCCGTTGGCCGGATCCCACGGGCCGTGCACGCGATAGCCGTAGCGCGTGCCGGGGCGCGCGTCCGGCAGATACACGTGCCACACCTGGTCGGTGTTCTCGACAACCGGCACCCGCCGCTCGCGGCCCTGGTCGTCGAACAGGCACAGCTCGACCGCGGTGGCGTGCTCGGAGAAGAGCGCGAAGTTGACGCCGGAGCCGTCCCAGACCGCGCCGAGCGGATAGGGTCGGCCGGGTCGATGCCGGACGGCGGACGAACGCTCACGTGGTGGGGTCATGGCTGGACCATTTGATGTGCGACCTACAAATGCGATGCCAGGAACGTCCGGCTGGTTTCAGTTCAGACGGCCGCGAAGCGAATGCAGGGCTTTGGCGAGGTCGGCGTCCGTGGGAGCCAGCTTGAGGGCCGCCTCGAACTGCTTGAGCGCCTCCCACCAGCGTCCCTGTTTGAGGTAGATCCGTCCCAGATTCATGAACGGAAACTGCCGCGGCTCGTACCGCGGCGCCTGCTTGGCGCGCTCGAGCCAGGGGATCGCCTCTTCGAGCTTCCCCTGCTGCATGAGGTAGACGCCGATGTCGTTATACGGATTGCCGAAGTCGGGGTCGACCTCGATGGCGCGCAGGCACTCGGCCGTGGCCTCCTCGAGGCGGCCCTGAAACGAATAAGTCCAGCCGAGGAATGTGTGCGCCTCTGCGGTCGGACAGGTGGCGATGGAACGACGATAGATCTCGATGGCGGCTTCGAGATCGCCGGCCATCTGCCGGCGGTAGGCTTCGCGCCAGAGCTCGATCGCGCGCTTGCGCGCGTCGTCGCTCATCGCGCGCCGCTCAGCCGGCGCCGGCGTCGGGCACGCCCGTGGGATCGACGGGCGCGATGTCGGCCATGTCGGAGCACAGCTGCAGCGTGTCGGCGATCTTCGTATACGAGGAAAACATCTGCGTGACTCCGATGATTTCCCGGATGCCGCCCTCGCCGACGCCGAGACGGCGGAGCTCGGAGAGATGGAACGCCGTCCCGAAGGCCGAGCGGGTGGTCAGCGATACGGCAAAGGCCAGCGCCGTCTTCACACGGCGTGTGAGCCTGCGCTCCGTGAACGCGTGCTTCACGGCCGCCCAGACGTCGGCCAGGTAGGCGGCATCGTGGGCGATGACTCCGAACGGCCGCGGGACCTCGCCACCGCCGGGGGCGGTGCCATAGAACGCGCGGATGTCCGCGAAGACGGTCGCGACGTCGGGCGGAGCCGTGGCGGGATCGACCGCGGGCATCACGGCGGCCCCGAGCCCGTCGGCCACGACGTTGAGCGCGTTGGTGATGCCGACCACGAACGCGGCCTCGTACCAGCGATCGTCGCCGGTCATCCCCTGCAGCTTCCCGGCTGCAGTGTGCGCCTCGACTCAGTAGGTGCAGGCGTTGGCGCCGCTGACGGCGGCGGCCACCATCTCCTTTTCGCCGCGCGAAAACTCGCCGGGCGCCATCGCGCGCTTCATCGCGCGGCCGTGCGGGCCGCCGAAGTGCGGGTCCCACGCCATCACGCGGCTCATCGCCGGCGGTTCCTTGAAGTCGTAGGCGAACCACTGGCGCGAGAGCTCGAAGAGTCGGCGCGCTGGCTCGGGATACTCGGAAGCGTCGCGCAGGCGGACGGTGGGCACGGCTAGCGCCTTCGGCGCTTGTTTTGTTGTAGCGGGTGCCGCGAGGCTTTTTGTAGCGAACGCCGCGAGCCCGGCTTGGACCGCGGCTGGCCCACCCTAGAAGCGCGTGGCGCCGCACGCCCGTTCGACGGTGCATGGCCGTCGGGGATCACCGCGGTGGCTTCGATCTCGATCAGCAGGTCGTCGCGGACCAGCCGCGAGATCTCGATCAGCGTGCTCGCCGGGCGATGCGCGCCGAAATACTCCTTCCGCACGGTGTTGACCTTCTCGCGGTCGGCGACGTTGCGCAGGAACACCGTCACCTTACAGACGTCGGCGAAGGTCGCCCCGGCCGCGGCCAGGCAGCGCTTGATGTTTTCGTGCACCTGACGCGTCTGGGCGACGATGTCGCTGCCGCCGACGGTCTTGCCGTCCTCGTCGCTGGCCACGCAGCCCGAGACGAAGACGATGTTCCCCGCGCGGACGACGTGCGTGAAGTGGCTGATCGGCTCCGACATGCCGGGGACGCGAATCTCTTCCCGATGCGTCTGTCTCATGTGCCCTCCGTCTGCTGACGCTCGAGCACCTTCGCGATAGCGCGGCCCTTGTCAGGCGTCGGATCCTTCACGACGCCATAGGCGTGTCGTCCCTCGTGGTCTTCGGGCAAGTACTCTGTGATCGGCAGGCCCTCGGGCGTGACGAACAGCAGGCAGTGGCAGTACTTCCACTTCTGCATCTCGTCGCAGGCGCAGATCCAGCGCCGCAGCTTGGCTTCCGCCTTCGGATCGGGATAGAAGTTGCACGGGCACAGCGGTCGGCCCACTTCCTCGATGTGCTTGGCCAACCCCTGAACGACCGCTTCCGTCACGCTCACGTCGGGATGCAGCGAGGTCCCCGACTTCTCGGCGTACTTGCGGGCGTACGCCCACATCTTGTCGACGTTCGCCTGGGACGGTTCGGCCATGCGATGCCTCCTACGAAGCCGCGAGCGCCTCGTCGATCTTCGTGGGGTTGAAACCGCTGAGGCGCCGCTCGCCGATGAGGATCACCGGAAGCGAGGTGAGGCCCAGCTCCATCAACTCCTCGCGCGCGCCAGCGTCACGGCCGACGTTGCGCTCGGTGAACACGACGCCCTTCTGCGACAGATACTCTGTCGCTCGGTGGCAGGGCCCTCAGCCGACGTTCGTGTAGATGGTCACCTTCGGCGGCATCGTTCCTCCTCGTTCGACGTCACGGTGTCCTGCCGGCTCTCGTGCATGGACGGATTGTACTCGATGGCTCACGCGTCGGCGCGTCGGTGCCGCGCGCAGACGACAGCGCCCCGGGCGGCGCGAGGCCGGCCGGGGCGCTCACGGTCAGATAGCGTGACTTCGGATCAGCAGGGCTGCGCGCGCAGGGTGAGCTGAACGTTGTCGCCCACCTTGTATTCGCGCAGCGTCTCGGTGTCGCCCTTGAACTGGTGCGTGGTGCCGTCGTTGTTGCGCACGGTGATCATGCCCGTGCTCTGGTCAATGCCGGTGACCTGTCCGTCGATCTTCTCGGGCGCGGCCGTCTTGTGCCCTGACGCGTCGCCGCGCGGCGACGCCGAGGGCTGGCAATTGGCCTTGCCTTTGGCGAGCGCAGGCCCGCCGGCGATCAGCGCGGCAGCGAGGACCGCCGCCGTAAGCGTGAACGTCTTCATGTCAACCCTCACTATTTCTTGGTGATGTCGTAGATCGCGCCGGCCGCAGCGCCAACTCCAGCGCCGATCAGCGCGCCCTTGCCAGCCCCGTAGCCGGTGCCCGCGCCAATCGCGGCGCCTGAGCCCGCACCGACGGCGGCTCCGGTGGCGGTGCCGCATCCTGTGAGGGCGAAACCCAGCATGGATACCGCAAGCACAGGTGTGAGCAGTCTCTTCATGATTCGGCTCCTCCCAAAGGCCAGGGAGGGTGCAAAGGGTGGACCAGCGAGGCGGAAGGACAGCGCGTCAGCGCTCGATCCCGTACTCCTTGAGCTTGCGCCAGAGCGTCGTGCGGCCGATGCCGAGCGCCTCCGCAGCGCCGGAGTGATTACGGCCGAAGCGCTCGAGCGTCGTCAAGATGTGGGCTCGCTCAGCCTCGGCGAGCGTGATCTGCTGCGGCAGCGCAGGCGAGGGACCGAGCTGGAGGCCCGCCGAGACGTGCGGCGGCAAATCGTCCGGCTCGACGGCCTCGGTGCGCGCCAGAATCGCCGCGCGCTCGATCGCGTTCTCGAGCTCCCGCACGTTGCCAGGCCACGGATAACGCAGCAGTCGCTCGATGGCGCTGGGCGAAAGCCGCAGAGTTCGCCCGAGCTTCGCCGCGGCACGTGCCAGGAAGTGCTCGGCGAGCGCCGGGATGTCTTCGCGCCGATCGCGCAGCGGCGGAAGCACCATCTGAATGACGTTGAGGCGATAAAACAGATCTTCGCGGAAGCTGCCGTGCGCGATGCGTGCCGCGAGATCGCCGTTGGTGGCCGCGAGCACGCGCACGTCGATGGTCGCGGCCTGCGTCGCGCCGAGGCGTCTCACCTCACCGCTCTGCAGCGCCCGCAGCAGCTTCACCTGCAGCGCGGCGGGCATCTCGGCGATCTCGTCAAGGAACAGCGTGCCGCCGTCCGCTTCCTCGAACAATCCGAGCTTGCTCACAGCGGCGCCCGTGAATGCGCCTCGGACGTAGCCGAACAGCTCGGACTCCAGCAACGTCTCCGGCACCGCGCCGCAGTTCACGGCGACGAACGGGCGAGCCGCCCGCGCGCTCGCGTGGTGGATGGCCTTGGCAATCACTTCCTTGCCGGTGCCTGACTCGCCCTGGATCAGCACCGTGGCATCGGTCGGCGCAACGCGCTCGACGAGGTCGAGCACGGCGTGCAACGCGGGGGACTGCGCGATCAGCCCGGGCAGGCCGTAGCGCTCGCGCAGCTGCGCGCGGAGGTTCTCGTTCTCGCGACGCAGCGCTCGTCCGGCCAGCGCGTTGTCGATGCGGCGATAGAGCTCCTCGGGCTCCTGGCCCTTCTCGAAGTAGTCGAGCGCCCCGAGCCGGATCGCGTCCTTCGCGGACTTCCATTCCGCGTAGGCGGTCAACAAGATGACGTCGGGCGCGTCCGCCTGTGCACGCGCCGCCTGCAGCACGTCGAGGCCATCGCCGTCCGGCATCCGTAGATCGGTCACCACGACGTCGAACACTTCTTCGGCCAACCGCTTCGTCGCGTCGGCGACGGCCTCGGCTTCCGTCACGCGGTGGCCGCGCTTGCGAAGGAGCAGCGCGAGCGTCGTGCGGGCCGAGGGCTCATCGTCGACGACCAGCAGATGGGCCATCGTCACGACGCCTCGATCGGGAAGCGGAGCGTGACGCGCGTGCCGCCGCCGGGAGACGGGTCGATGTCGATCCGACCGCCGTGCGCCGCGACGATGCGCTCTGCGATCGTGAGGCCCAGGCCGCTGCCATTGGGCTTGCCCGAGTAGAACGGCTCGAACACCCGCGGCCGCACGTCATCCGGGATGCCGGGGCCGGTGTCGCTCACGGCGAGCGCGACGTGGGAGTCCTCGCGCGCGACGTCCAGAGACAGGCGGCCACGGCCGTTCATCGCCTGAACGCCGTTGAGGGCGACATTCCACAGCACCTGCGTCATCTGGTCGCGGTCGAAGGCGAAGCGTGGCACCGCGGGATCGACCGCAACCTTGACGTCGACGCGCGACGCGCGCGACCGGTCATCGCGAATGAGCGCGCTCACGTGCTCGACGACCTCGCGGATATCGGCCGGCGTTCTCCTCGCCTGCTGCGGACGCGCGAACTGCAGGAAGTCGGAGAGGATGCGGTTGAGGCGACGCGCCTCCGTGCGCAGCGCGGCCACGGTCGCGCTGCGCTCGTCGGCGGTGAGCCCGGCCTCGTCGGTCAAGAGCGCGGTGGCGTTGACGATCGCCGCGAGGGGGTTACGGATCTCATGCGCCATGCCGGCAGCCAGCTCCCCGGTCGTCGCCAGACGCTCGGCCTCGCTGAGGCGCGCATGGAGCCGTACGCTCTCCGCGCGCGCACGCTCCAGCACCATGATGATCACGGCGAACGTCGACAGGAAGTAAAGCGTGATGAATACGGCGTGCACGCACCAGTACTCGGCCGATCCCGGCGGCGCAGACACGAACTGCGACGCGATGCGGTGCAGGCCCCACAGGGTGAGCAGGCCGGCCAGCAACCGTTCGCCGCGCACGCGCACGCCGGCCACGCGATCGCGAGACGGCCAGAACAACACGCCGGCCGCCATCTGTACCGCGCCCAGGCCGACGCCGATCAGGCGCTCGTCGACACTGCTCACGTCGTTGGCCAGCGCCAGCCCGAGTGCGACAGCACTTCCCACGAGGAGATCACGGCCTCTGAGCCGGTAGTTCCAGCGATATGCGAGCGCGGCCGCCAGCATGAAGCCCACGGCGGCGACGGTGGCCACGCCGGTGGGCACACTCGTCTGATCGAGCCCAAAGACGAGCACGTCAACGAGCTTGAGGCCCTTCGAGAGCGTGTAGGCTCCCCACGCGAACAACAGATACTGAAAGAAGCGCACGCGGTGCGACGAGTAGAGGTACGCGAAGATCAGCA
>DAIRVP010000244.1:0-7017 GCA_036802765.1 Candidatus Rokuibacteriota bacterium | reverse complement strand
TGCCGTCGGAAGAGACGCTGAGACGGATTCGTCCAGGGGAGACAAGCTACGAGGAAGTCCTGCGACTCTGTGGCCCACATGCTGAAGAGCAAGCGCGTCTACCAGCGGGCGATAGGACGCTGCTGTACCGCGGCCAGCGCGTGGCACCCAAGCGACGGCGGTCGTTCGGCTGGTTCGCCACGGTTGGGCACTGGGACGTCGAGGACCATGAGGTTCAGATCGACTTCGAGCGTGACCGCGTACGGGACGTGCAGGCGCGCGTCCGCCGGTCACGGCTGGCCGAGCAGCCGCTCGGATAATCGCCGGCCGGATCCCTCACGAGTACGGAACTTTGATTGGCGCCGTGTGCGGCGGACGATGACACCGACAAAATCCCTCACCGCGCGAATCTGCCCCAGTTTCGGTGCAGGGCTCACCAAAGTACGAGCTCACGACCGCCAAGGCTCTCGGCCTCACCATCCCGCCGTCGCTGTTGCTGCGGGCGGATCAGGTGATTGAATAGTGAACCGCCGACGCTTCCTGCTCACATCACTGGCAGGACTCGCCACTCCATTCGTCGCCGAGGCGCAGAAGTCAGAGAAGATGGCTCGCGTGGGAATTCTGGGCTTCGGTCCAGTTCCAAGCCCACAGGAGCTGGCGAAATCAGTCTCGACCAACCCGTTCTGGATGTCGATGAGAGAGCTCGGTTGGGTCGATGGCCAAAACATGGTCGTTGAGCGACGCTTTGGCGAATCAGTTGATCAGTTTCGCAGAGGCGCCGCTGACCTCGTACGTCTCAAGGTCGACGTACTCTTCGTTTCGGGCGCGGACCTCGCAAAGATCCTTCAAATGGAAACGAAAACCATCCCGATCGTGATCGGTCGCGCCGACGAGAATCTGGTTGCCGCAGGACTCGTCGACAGCCTCGCACGGCCTGGGGGCAATATCACAGGGTCACAACTGCTGAACGACGATCTCATTCCCAAGCGCCTCGAGCTTCTCAAAGCGCTTGTGCCGAATCTTTCAAAGGTCGCGCTGCTTCGCGAGGATGTCACAACCTCGGTACTCCCCTCCATAGCCACTCAGTTCGGTGAACAGGTTGCGATCGTGGCTCGGGGCCTCGGCTTAGAGATTCATACGTTCATCGTGCGCGGAGCGGGGGATTTGGCCGCCGCTTTCCTCGGCATGAAGAAGAATCACGACCAGGGTGTCGTGGTGATGTCCCCAGCCTTTATGTTCGTGCATAGACGGGTCGTCCTCGATTTTGAGGCCTCACATCGGATCGCCGCTATCTATGAGCTCCGAGTGTTTGTTGAGCCAGGTGGGCTCATGTCCTATGGAGTAAATGTTGCCGAGATGCAGCGGCGTGCTGCGGTCTACGTGGACAAGATCCTGAAGGGCGCGAAACCCGCGGACCTACCCATCGAGCAGCCGAGCGAGTTTGAGCTGGTGATCAACCTCAAAACCGCCAAAGCCCTCGGCCTCACCATCCCGCCGTCGCTACTGCTGCGGGCGGATCAGGTTACTGAGTGATGGAGCGTCGCGACTCGAAGAAAAGAGAAGCATATGGGTAGAACAGTGACGGGCCTGACCACAAGTCGTGTGGTGCCGCTCCTCGCGTTCGTCATCCTCACGTTCGGATCGGCTCGGGAGGTAACCGGCCAGCCGTCGCCTGCGGGAGAGGCGGTGATGGCCTGGCCCATCACCATCGCCCCGACTTGGTTCGATCCTTCGACGGCCCCGCCACAAATCACGCCGTTCGGAATCCTGTATGCGCTTCATGACGCGCTGGTGCGTCCGTTGCCGGGACAGAAGATGGGGAACAGTCTGGCGGAAACGTGGACGGAGAGCTCCGACGGCCTTACCTACGAGTTCAAGCTGCGCCGCGGGCTGAAGTTTCACAACGGTGACGCCGTCGCGGCGGACGACGTGAAGTTCAGCTTCGAGCGTTACAAGGGAGCAGGTGCCAAAGAGCTCAATCACCACGTCCGCCAGGTCGAGATCATCGATCCGCTCACGGTGCGATTCGTTCTCAAGGAGGCGTGGCCGGACTTCATGACGTTCTACGGGACGACCGCCACCGCGGCTGGAATTGTCGTGCCGAAGAAATATGTGATGCGGGTCGGCGACGACGGGTTCCGACGACACCCGATCGGGGTCGGCCCCTACAAGTTCGTGAGCCATACGCCCGGCGTGGAAGTTGTGCTGGAAGCGGACCCCGGCTACTGGCGGCGTGTGCCCAGCGTGAAGCGACTGGTTCTGAAGAGCGTCCCGGAGGGCACCACGCGGGTGGCAATGCTCAAGAAGGGCGAAGCCGACATGGCGTTCCTCCTGGAGGGGCCCGAAGCCGAGAACGTTACTCGAGACTCGCGCTTGTCGCTGGCGGCAACACGGCATGCGTCAGCGATGTGGATCGAGTTCGCCGACCAATGGGATCCTAAGTCGCCGTGGCATGACCGCCGCGTGCGGCTGGCCGTCAATCATGCCTTGGATCGCAGAGCCATCAGCGAGACGGCGTGTTTAGGATACTGTCCGGCGATTGGCGTCATTGTGCCGCCGGTCATGGACTACGCGCTGAAAGTGGAGCCTCCTCAGTACGATCCGCAGAAAGCGAAGCAGTTGCTCGCCGAGGCCGGGTATCCGCAGGGGTTTGAAGCCGGAGATTTCACGCCGCTGCCCGGGTTCTCGATTGCCGGCGAGGCTGCAGTGAACCACCTGAAAGCTGTGGGGATTCGGACCCGGATGCGCGTGATGGAGCGGGCGACGTTCTATGCCGCCTGGCAGGAGAAGAAGCTCCGCGGGCTCTTTCTCACGGCAGCGGGGAATTCGGGTAATGCGGCCACGCGCGTGGAGGCCTTCATCTACTCCAAGGGCAGCTTTGCTTATGGCGGCTACCCTGACATCGACGAGTTGTTCCTGCAACAGTCGCGCGAACGCGATCCCGCGAAGCGCGAGATTCTACTGCACCGAATCCAGCAACTCACGATCGACCGCGCGATGTTTGCGCCAATCTGGAGCACGCGGGTGCTAATCGGCGTCGGACCGCGCGTCGCGGATCACACGATCAATCTGGTTCCCATGTCGATCTGGCCCTCCTATGAGGATATGAAGCTCAAAAACCAATAACGACTTGGAGGTGCCTTCGAAGTGTTTCCATGAGCAAGACCGCCAAAGCGCTCGGCCTCACGATCCCACCGTCGCTGCTGAGGATTTCGATGCCTGTCTCCTACTTGAGCGTCGGATACCCGGACGTATAAACCCAGTCCGTGGCTTGGGCGGGTACGTGACAGGGGAGACAGTCCTTTTTGTAATCGGTCGATGTCGTTTTCGTCGCATTTCCCGCGTCGAACCACGACCACGCCCAACCGTTCCCCCACAGCAAATTGCCAGGGTGGCTGTTTTTGCTGTCCTTCACCATCACGAACCAACCCTTCAAGGTGCGAGCGTGACTGACCGTCCCGGTGGTCATCGGAGCCGTGGAGGTCTCATAGACCTCTTTGACCAGCACAGTTCCATCGGGGAAGTGGCGGCTTGTGCGATACCCGGCGATCGCGCCCGGGCTCGCATAGACATTGTGAAGCTCGCTGGAACCGACGCCCTTTTCGGCGGCAGCAATGGCCCACGCTCCCAGGAACTCGTAGTCCGCGCGATAACTCGATGGGACGTGGAGAGTTCCTTGCGCATCGACCACGGCCTTTAGCGGCCCACCGGCGCGTGACATTCGCTGGTCACTCTGACCATCAACGATCGATGACCGAATCGCCAACACGATGGCGGCAACCGCCACCAGCGATGCAAGCGAAGCGACACGAGCGACGATCTTCATTGCGAAGAGTCCTCTGTTCAGCCGGCGTACCGGCGTGCGCTTGGATCACTCCAGCAAGCGATAGAATTGCGTCCAGACTTCGTCCTTCTTTGCACTGGCCTGGTGGCAAAATGCACACTCCGATTTCGGCCGCAGCTTGGCCGTCGGGGCCTTCGGCTCGTGATGGTTGAAGTTGTAGTACCCCCAGGTGCTGCCGGTCTGCGCATACCGCTTGGAATCCTTGACGGTCACGTCGGCGCCGTTGAAGGCGCCTGGGAAATAACCCCTGCCCGAAGGCTCTGAGCGCGAACCGTCGGGGAATTGCTGGGGCTTGAGGACCCGCTGCAGTTCCTTGAACATGATCGTGCCATCGGGAAATTCGCCGGTCTTCTTGTAGATCTCGTAGGATCCCGGCTCGATGTACACGTTGTGGTATTCGGGGAAGCCTTCCTTGCTGTCGTTCAGGCCATCCGGAGTCAACGGCGACCCCACGTAGACCCATGAGCGCCAGTTCTTCGGGAGCACCAGATCGCCGTCCTTCGTGTACTCGGGCAGATAGCGTCCGCTCGCCGGAGCCGTATTCGTTCCCAGTCGCTGGGCAAAGACGACGGTCGAAACGGCCCCCAGCGCGAGTGTCGCGACCACGAAGGTCAGCTTCTTCCTCATCGCGGTTCTCCTTGTTGCTCTCCTTCCCTCACGTATCAGCGATCAACCCGGCGTCGCCAATATCGAGTTCGTCTTACAGAGGTCTCGTGGCGCCCGCGGCTGCAGATTGCACTGTGCCGTCAGAGGAACCCGTGTACGGGACCCTGATATCGACGATCGAGAACGTGCTCGCACACCCCGACGTGTGGCGCCTTTCGCGACGCGCAAGGATGGCCCCGCGTGCAAATCTTCCATTTGGCTCGAACGCGAGATCCTCATGACCGTGTATGAAGTAGGCGTGAAGACGACGGAATCAGCATGCGCACGGCTGATGGAGAAACTGCGATGACTGGTTTTTGATTTGCTTTCGAGTTGACGGGCGAATCGAGGGGTACCCATATCGTCGAGGCGCATCCGCCGACCGACGGCCAATCGGCAAGGGGAGCCATCGGCATGGAGCTCCGTCATTTGAGGTACTTCATCGCGGTCGCCGAAGAACTACATTTCAGTCGCGCCGCCGAGCGCCTCCACGTCTCGCAGCCTCCTCTCAGTCAACAGATCAAACAGTTGGAGGAAGAGGTCGAGGTCCGGCTCTTCGAACGCAGCAAACGGTGGGTGCGGTTGACGAGCGCTGGTCGGCTCTTTCTCGAGCATGCGCGACAGGTGCTCATGGAGGTCGATGGCGCGGTGCTCGCGGCCCGTCGAACGACCGGAGGCGAACGTGATCGGCTCTCGGTCGCATGTACCCCGTGGGCCGGTTACATGGCCATTCCGAACATCCTGAGTCGCTTCAGTGAAGAGCATCCTAACGTCCACCTCGAAATCCACACGTTGACCTCGGTGCAGCAGCTCCATGCCGTCAGGGCGAGGGTCATCGATGTCGCGTTCATGTGGCGGAGCTCAGCGGACGACCATCTTCAAATCGACCGACTCCTCGCGCATCCCTTGGCAGTTGCCCTGTCCGTGAGGCACCGGCTCTCGGCGCGCACATATCTGTCGCCGCGAGATCTACAAGGAGAGAGCTACGTGACACTGGATCCGAATGCAGCACCGGTCTACTCGCACGCGGTAGCGGAGTACTGGGAGAGGGCTGGGGTCACGCTGAACGAGCAGCACAGGGCGGATCAGCCGCACGCTGTGATTGAGCTCGTCGCTGCTGGCGCTGGCTTCGCGGTCGTTCCGTTGTCGGTTCATGAATCCGCGGAGCAGCGTATCGTCTGTCGGCGCCTGGATCCCCCGGCGCCAGAACTTGAGCTGACGCTCGCTCGGGCCCATGGTGCGGACTCTCCGGCGATTAACGCCCTGCTCGACATGGCCCGACGGATCGCCACGCAGAAGCGATCCTTGCTTACCGGCAAAGGCCGAGCGGACTCGCACCTCAGCAGCGCGCATCGGCCTTCCACCGAATCATCGCCGCCCGGCGCCAATCGACTGGCGCGAGATGGCGCCGGAAAGTCGATTCGGGCCGCGAAGTACAAGAATCGTGTACACGCAATGGAAAGTCTTTAGCCGGAGCCGGCTCCAATCCGGCTCATGTTTCAACAAGAGAGATGCGATGAATCATAAAGCATGGGTTGCGAAGGCAGCGAAACAATCGATGGCGCTCGAAAGCGTCGATCTCGGACCGCTCGGGGCCGAGGACGTTGAAGTCGCCGTCGAACATTGCGGTTTGTGTCACTCCGATCTCTCCGTCTTGAACAATGAGTGGGGTATTTCGCAGTATCCCGCGATTCTCGGCCACGAGGTCGTCGGTCGGATCACGGCCGTAGGTCCGAACACCAAAGGAGCCAAGGTCGGACAGCGAGTCGGGGTGGGCTGGTTCTCGGGTAGCTGCATGCATTGTCGCCAGTGCATGTCGGGACGCCATCATCTTTGCCCGCAAGTGCAACCAACCATCATCGGTCATCGCGGTGGGTTCGCGACCCACATCCGCGCGCACTGGGCTTGGGTCTTCCCGCTGCCGGAAACGCTGAACTTCGCCGAGGCTGGACCGCTTCTGTGTGGAGGCATCACCGTCTTCGCGCCGCTGGTCATGTACGCCAAATCGATCGACCAGGTCGGCATCATCGGCATCGGCGGGCTGGGGCACATGGCCGTGAAGTTCGCCGCCGCGTGCGGCTTCGACGTGACAGCGTTCACGTCGAGCGAGAGCAAGTTCGAGGAGGCGAAGGGGTTCGGGGCGAACCACGCCGTCTCGACCAAAGACTCGGCGGCGATCAGGAAGCTTGGTGGCCGCTTCGACCTCCTGATCAGCACCGTCAACGTGAAGCTCGATTGGGACGCGATGATCGGCACGCTCGCGCCGAACGGCCGCCTGCATGTCGTCGGTGCCGTCGTGGAACCGATCCCGGTCGCGGCATTCCCACTCATCCTGCAGCAGCGTAGCGTCTCGGGTTCGCCGACCGGCTCGCCCGTGGCGATCGCGACGATGCTCGACTTTGCTTCACGGCACAAGATCGCGCCGCAGACCGAGCACTTCCCGATGAGCCATATCAACGAGGCCTTCGCCCGACTCGAATCAGGGAAGGCCCGTTACCGCATCGTGTTGGATGCCGATTTCTGATTCGCTCTTTGCGAGATCGGAGGTA
>DAIRVP010000243.1:0-7060 GCA_036802765.1 Candidatus Rokuibacteriota bacterium | reverse complement strand
CTGATCGAGCACGACCTCGACATCGCGCTGCGCGTGGTCGACCGCGTCACCGTGCTGCACAACGCACGCGTGCTCAAGCATGGCAGCCCCGCCGACATCGAGAGTGACGCGGAGGTGCAGTCGATCTACATGGGGGAGCGAGTCCACTGATTCTCGAGATCCGAAACCTGGATGTCTATTATGGCGGCGCGCACGCGCTGCAGGCCGTGTCGCTCGCGCTCGACCATGGGGTGCTGGCGGTGGTCGGCCGCAACGGCATGGGCAAGACGACGCTGTGCAACGCCGTCACGGGCCTGGTCCGCGCGTCGGGCAGCGTGAAGCTCGCCGGCGAGGAGATTCTCGGACTCGCGCCGAATGTCATCACGGCCAAGGGCGTCGGGTATGTGCCGCAGGGCCGACGCGTCTGGCCTTCGCTGTCCGTCGACGAGCATCTCCGACTGGCCAGGCGAAGCGGCCCGTGGACGGTCGAGCGCATCTACCAGACGTTCCCGCGGCTCGCCGAGCGCAAGAGCAATGGCGGCGCCGAGCTCTCAGGCGGTGAGCAGCAGATGCTGGCGATCGCGCGCGCGCTCCTCTTCAACCCGAAGCTCCTCGTCATGGACGAGCCGACCGAGGGGCTGGCGCCGCTGATCGTGCAGCAGGTCGTCACGATGCTGAAAGCGCTCGCCGCCGAGGGCGAGATCTCGGTGCTGCTCATCGAGCAAAACCTCGGCGTCGCCATCGACGTCGCCGACACCGTCGACGTGATGGTGAACGGCCGCATCGCGCGCTCGATGAGCGCCGCCGAGCTCGCCGCAGACCGCGATCTGCAGCAGCGCCTGCTCGGCGTGAAGCTGGAGACCGATCTTCCGCCGGCCACGACCGTCGACGAACCCGTCGCCGAGCCGATCCAGGTGCTGACCGTCAAGCGGGCGAGCGACTCCGTGGTCGTGGAATCGCCCGCGCCGAGCGAGGAGCGCACCATCCGCGGCTTCACGCGCTGGGGTTCCACCAGTCGTGACCGCGTCGTCGGCGCTGATGAACCCGTCGAGTCGCGAAGCTCGGAGCCGCGCGTCGTCGAATTGCCGGTGGCGCAGACCGTGGCGCGCGCGGCGTACATCGCGGGCACCTTCGATACCAAGGGCCGTGAGCTCTTCTATCTGAAGAGCTGCCTCGACAAGCTCGGCGTGCGCACCGTGACCGTGGACCTCGCTACCTCGGGCAAGCCGTCGCCGGCCATGGTGCATCCGCGCGAGGTCGCACGTCATCACCCCGCCGGCGAGCGCGCCGTCTTCACCGGAGACCGCGGCTCCGCGGTGACCGAGATGGCCATCGCTTTCGAGGCGTTCGTCGCCCGGCGGCGCGACATCGGCGGGCTCATCTCGGCGGGCGGTTCGGGCGGCACCGCGCTCGCGACGCGTGCGATGCGTCGGCTGCCGATCGGCGTGCCGAAAGTCATGGTCTCCACGGTGGCATCCGGTGACGTGAAGCCCTACGTCGGCCCGTCCGACATCTGCATGATGTACTCGGTCACCGACGTCGCCGGCATCAACCGGATCTCCGAGAAGGTGCTCGCGAACGCGGCGCACGCGCTGGCCGGAATGCTGGCGTTCTCACGGCCGCCGACTTCGACGGACCAGCAAGGCAAGCCGGCGCTCGGCCTCACGATGTTCGGCCTCACGACGCCATGCGTTCAGGCGGTGCGCCAAAGGCTCGAGGCCGAGTACGACTGCCTCGTCTTTCATGCGACAGGCACCGGCGGCCAGACCATGGAAAAGCTGGCTGATTCCGGTCTGCTCGCGGGTGTGCTCGACATCACCACCACCGAGGTGGCCGACGAGATCGTGGGCGGCGTGCTGACGGCGGGGCCATCCCGGATGGACGTGTTCGCGCGGTCGACGATCCCCTACGTCGGTTCGTGCGGCGCGCTGGACATGGTGAACTTCTGGGCCAAGCCGACCGTCCCGCCGCAATTCAAGGATCGTAACCTGCACGTCCACAACCCGAACGTCACGCTGATGCGCACGACGCCGGAGGAGGCGACGCGCATCGGCCGGTTCATCGTCGACAAGCTCAACCGCATGGACGGACCCGTGCGCTTCCTCATTCCCGAGGGTGGTGTCTCGGGTCTCGACCGTCCGGGTGGCCCGTTCTGGAATCCGGCGGCGAACCGCGCGTTGTTCGATGTCATCGCGTCGAACTTCCGCTCGGGAACGAACAAGAAATTGCTGAAGCTCACGCACCACATCAACGATCCCGAGTTCGCCGACGCGCTCGTGGCGAGCTTCAACGAGATCAAAACCGCATGGCCAGAATTGCGCGCAAGGACATCCTGACGCGGCTCTACGAGATGGTAAGTCGCGGCGAGCCGATCATCGGCGGCGGCGCCGGCACGGGCCTGTCTGCGAAATGCGAGGAGGCCGGCGGCATCGACCTCATCGTGATCTACAACTCCGGACGCTACCGCATGGCAGGACGCGGGTCGCTGGCCGGCCTCCTGGCCTACGGCAACGCGAACGAGATCGTCCTCGAGATGGCGCGCGAGGTACTGCCGGTGGTCACGCACACGCCGGTGCTGGCCGGGGTCAATGGCACCGATCCGTTCCTGCTGGTCGATCCGTTCTTGAAGACGCTGTGCGACCTCGGGTTCTCCGGCATCCAGAACTTCCCGACCGTGGGGTTGTTCGACGGCGTGATCCGGAAGCAGCTCGAGGAAACCGGCATGGGCTACGCCCTCGAGGTGCGCCTCGTCGAGCGCGCCCGGGAATTGGACTTGCTGACCACGCCGTACGTCTTTTCGGAGCAGAACGCGCGCGACATGGCCCAGGCCGGCGCGGATATCGTCGTGTGCCATCTGGGCCTGACCACCGGCGGCGCGATCGGCGCGCGCACCGCGGTGCGCCTGGAAGACTGCGTGCCGCTCATCGACGCCTGGGCGGCCGCCGCCCGCGCGGTGAATCCCGAGATTCTCGTACTGTGTCACGGCGGACCGATATCGACGCCGGACGACGCCGCTTACATCTTGAAGGCAGCCCGGGGCTGTCATGGATTCTACGGCGCTTCGAGCATGGAGCGCCTGCCAACGGAGACCGCAGTGACGGACACCACTCGCACGTTCAAACGCATCGGCATCAGACGGAAGGAGAACGCGTCATGACCGGGGCCCAAGTCGGACAGGTCATCCTGGCCCTCATCGTCATCGCGGCGGTCGTCGCGATCGTCGCGTGGCTGCTCAACTGGCTCTATCTGCGCTCCTCGAAAGAGCGGGCGTTCGTGCGCACCGGATTCGGCGGACAGAAGGTCGTGCTCAATGGCGGCGCGCTGGTGCTGCCGATCATCCACGAGGTCATCCCGGTGAACATGAACACGCTGCGCCTCGAGGTGACGCGAGGCCGCGAGCGCGCGCTCATCACCAAGGACCGCATGCGGGTGGACGTCACCGCCGAGTTCTACGTCCGCGTGCAGGCCGCCGCGGAGGCCATCGCGGCCGCCGCGCAGACGCTTGGCCAGCGCACCATGCAGCCGGAGATGCTGGAGGAGCTGGTCGAAGGCAAGTTCGTCGATGCGCTGCGCACGGTGGCCGCCGAGATGACGATGGAAGAGATGCACGAGAAGCGCGGCGACTACGTCAAGCGCGTGCGCGCCGTGGTCGCCTCCGACCTGCTGCAGAACGGGCTGGAGCTCGAGACGGTCTCACTCACGCAGCTCGACCAGACTGCCATGGAATTCTTCAATCCCTCGAATGCTTTCGACGCCGAGGGCCTGACGCGGCTCACCGAGACCATCGAGACGCGCAAGAAGAAGCGCAACGACATCGAGCAGGACACGATGATCCAGATTCGCAACAAGAACCTGGACACCGAGCGTCAGGCGCTCGACATCGACCGCGAGCTCGAATACGCGCGCCTGGAGCAATCGCGCGAGCTCGAGGTACGGCGGGCGGAGCAGCGCGCCGACGTCGCGCGCGAGAAGGCGCTCAAGGACCAGGAGGCCGAGCGCGCACAGATCCAGGCGCGTGAAGTGATCGAGCGCGCGCGCATCACCGCCGATCGCGCCATCGAGGAGGAACGCATCGCACGCGAGCGTCAGATCGAGGCGCTCGAGATCGAACGGCGCAAGACCGTCGAGCTCGCCGAACAGCAGCGGGCCATCGCCGTCGCCGAGCAGTCCAGGCTCCAGTCGGAAGCCCAGGCCGCCGCCGACCAGGCGCGCGCGAAGGCCGTGGCCGAAGAGGAGCGCGTGTTCACCGCGCGCGACACCGAGACGGCCGAGCGCCGCAAGCGCATCGAGATCACGCAGGCCGAGGCCGACGCCGAGACCAGCCGCATCCGCTCGCTGGCGGCGAAGATCCACCACGAGGTCGAGGCCGAAGGACTCACGCTCATGAACACGGCGGCCAATCTCCTCACACCGGAGGCGCGCCAGTCGGCGCTTCGCCGTCAGCTCATCGACAAGCTCGAGGGCATCATCCGCGAGTCGGTGAAACCGATGGAGCGTATCGAGGGCATCCGCGTCCTGCACGTCGAGGGGCTCGCAGGCGGCGGGGGCGGCGGCGGCCAGGGCAACGGCGGCAACGTCGCCGACAGCGTGGTGAACTCCGCGCTGCGGTTCCGCGCCCAGGCGCCGCTGATCGACCAGCTGCTGCGCGAGATCGGCGTGCACGGCGGCGACGTCGGCCAGGCGGCCAAGGCGCTGCTCGAGAATCGGCCGCAAGAGTGATCAAGGTCTACACGTCGAGCGTCATCGATGCGCCGGCGGACGCCGTCTGGGCGCGAGTGCGCGACTTCAACGGTCTGCCGCAGTGGACGCCGTTCGTCGTCGAGTCACGCATCGAGGAGCGCCAGCCGCCGGACCGCATCGGCTGCGTGCGCAACTTCCGACTCAGGGACGGCGGCGTGATTCGCGAGCGGCTGCTGACGCTCTCGGACTACGACTACCAGTGCAGTTATTCCATCCTCGAAAGCCCCATGGGCGTCGAGAACTACGTCGCCACGCTCAAGCTGACGCCCGTCACGGATGGCAATCGCACGTTCGCCGAATGGTGGGCCGAGTTCGACTGCGCCCCTGAGCGCGAAGCGGCGCTGGCCGAGCAGATCGGGCGCGGAGTCTTTCAGGCGGCGTTCGACTCTCTGAAGAAGGCGTTCGCGCGCTGAGCGTCCGGGTTCGCCGATCCGCGGTGATCGACGCGCCGATCGACCGAGTCTGGGCGATCTTGCGTGATTTCAACAGCCACTCCGCCTGGCACCCCGCGGTCGGCCCGTCGGCGATCGAGAACGGCGAGCCGTCCGACCAGGTCGGCTGCGTCCGCAATTTCACCTTGAAGGACGGCAACCACATCCGCGAGCAGCTGCTCGCGCTCTCCGATCGCGACTATGTCTCCACCTACTGCATCCTCGACGCCTCGCTGCCGATGCGCAACTACGTCGCGACGGTGCAGCTCAAGCGCGTCACCGACGGCGACCGCACATTCTGGCACTGGGAGTCGACGTTCGACGTGCCGCGCGGCCGCGAGCGCGAGTTCGAGCAGCTCGTCGGCGACGGCGTGTACGAGGCGGGCTTCACGGGGCTCGCGGCGTACGTGAGACGAAACGGACGCACGCTGCCTCAGCCGCACGCGCTGGATCCGCAGCGAGCGCTGGACTCGCAGGGGGTGGTGGCGACGTCGTTCGGAGGCCCCGAAGTGCTGCAGCTGCGACGCGTCGACGCGCCGCCGCCCAAGCGCGGTGAGGTGCGGCTACGCCACACCGCGATCGGCGTGAATTACATCGACGTCTACGTCCGCGAGGGACGCTACCGCATGATCGATCCGCCGGCGCCGATCGGCATGGAAGCCGCGGGCGTCGTGCTCGAAAGCAACGCCGCGGGCTTCCGTCCCGGCGATCGCGTCGCGTACGCCTGCACACCGCCGGGGGCCTACGTCACGATTCGCACGCTGCCGGCGGCGCAGCTCGTTCCCTTGCCCGACTACGTGAGTGATGAGACGGCGGCCGCGCTGATGCTGAAAGGCATGACCGCCGAATGTCTCTTGCACCGCACGCATCGGATCAAGCCCGGCGACGTCGTCCTGGTGCACGCGGCGGCAGGCGGCGTCGGGTTGCTGCTCTGTCGGTGGGCCAGCGCGCTCGGCGCACGCGTCGTCGGAACGGTGTCGACCGACGCCAAGGCCAAGCTGGCGCGCGCGAACGGCTGCGAGCATCCGATCGTGACGCTCAGCTACGCCTTCGCCGAGAGGACCAAGCAACTGAGCGGCGGCCGCGGCGCCGACGTCATCTACGACGGCCTCGGGCACGCGGCGGCGGAGGAAAACCTGGCGGCGCTCGCCATGCGTGGCCACTGGGTGAGCTACGGACACGCGACCGGCGCCCTGGAGCCCATGGCCCTGAGCGAAAAGTCCGGGACCTTTTCTCAGCCGGTGATTTTCCACTACACCGCCGAGTACCTGCACGAGATCGCCGGGCACGTGTTCTCGGCGCTGCGTGACGGAATCCTCGAGCCCGACGTCCGCCACCGCTATCCCCTCGCGGCCGCCGCGGATGCCCACCGCGACCTCGAGGCGCGACGCACCACCGGCCAGATCGTCCTTCTGCCGTGACCTGAGTAGCCGCTCTCGTTGTGAGGACGACTAGATAGCGAGAGGGTTGCGGGATATCCCGCAACCCTCTGATTTGGAGCGGCCGACCGGATTCGAACCGGCGACGTCCAGCTTGGGAAGCTGGCATTCTGCCACTGAATTACGGCCGCCCAGCGCCCCTATATTACTCCGCCACTCGACCCACGACTTCGCTTCCTCGTCGCCACGAGTTTCGGAAGCTTCTCGATGACGTTCGAGTAGGCGCTCATAGACTGCTGGGCGAGGGCGGCGCGGCGGGTCGTGAGACCCGTGTTTCGGGTATCGCGTCGGCCCCGGCTACGAATCGGTGCACCGAGACAGGCGCCAAAGTAGTGTCGATTTGCGTGGTCGAACGACCCGCGGCGCCGCCCTCGCCCGGCCATGCCGATCAGCGCCTATTTGATCGTCATCTCCGTCGCCTTGATCCTCTCGTCGCTGCGCGCCTTCCACGTGATGCGCTTGCTCGCCCCG
>DAIRVP010000242.1:0-7212 GCA_036802765.1 Candidatus Rokuibacteriota bacterium | reverse complement strand
GCTGTAGGTCAGGAAGTCGTCGATCCCGAGCTCCTGCCCGGGCACGACGACGACGTTGTGATCGAGCCACGCGCGATAGATCGCGGCAAAGCCCGCGTCGTCGAGCGTCGTGACGTCCACGCCGTGAATCTCCGCGCCGATCTGCTTGCCGAGCCGTCGCACCTCAATCATGGGTCGGCATCGTACCACCGTCTATCATGGCGGGCGCGATGGCCCCTTCCCCGCGGCTGGCCTGGGTCGTCGTCGGCGCGGTATGGCTCACGCTGGCGATCGCCTCCGGCCTCTATTTCTCGTTTCCCGTCTTCTTCGTCGCGCTGCTCGACGAGTTCGGCTGGTCGCGCGGCGCCACGGCGGCCGCCTTCTCGATCTCGTCGGTCATCCAGGGCGTGCTCTCACCCGTCATCGGCATGCTGGTGGACCGCCTTGGGCCACGCCGCGTCATGCTGAGCGGCGCCGCCGTGCTCGGCGTCGCGTGTGTGCTGGCCAGCCACATCGGATCGCTCTGGTCGCTCTACGCGGTGATCGGGGTGCTCGCCGCGATCGGCCTGTGCGCGGTCAGCTGGGTGCCGAGCGGCACGCTCATCGCCCGGTGGTTCGCCGAGCGTCGCGGCAGCGTGCTGGGGCTGGCGTTTTCCGGCATGGGCGCCGGCGTGCTCGTGATGGGGCCGCTCGCGCAGTCGCTGATCACCGCGTATGGCTGGCGCGCGGCCTACGCGATTCTGGGCGTCGGCACGCTCGCAGTGCTGCTACCGCTGATCTGGTTCGGCGTGCGTGAGGCGCCAGTCGCGGCGACGGCGGCCGCGCAGCGCAGCGGGGCCGAGCTGCCGACTGCGAGCCGCGACGTCGGCGATGCCCTCCGCTCGGCCGCGTTCTGGGCGCTGTTCTTCGCCTATCTCTGCACACCGCTCGCGGTCTTCTCGGTCGTCACGCACTCGGTCGCTTTCGCAGTCGATCACGGCTTCGCGCGGCTGTTCGTCGCGGGAATCTTCGGCCTCACCGGGCTGCTGTCGGTCGTCGGGCGGATCGTGTTCGGCATGGCCGCCGATCGCATCGGGCGCGCGGCGTCGGCCACGATCTCGTATGGCTGCACCGCGTTCGGAACGCTGTGCCTGCTCAGCCTGGAGATTGCGCCGCACGCAGCGGCGCTGTACGCCTACGCGCTGTTCTTCGGTCTCGGCTTCGGCGCGCGCGGGCCGATCATCACCGCGATGGCGTCACAAATCTTCCCAGGGCGTCGCTTCGGCGTGATCTACGGGATCCTGAGCGTGGGCAACGGCATCGGCGGCGGCGTGGCGCCGTGGTTCGGCGGCTTCGTCTACGACCTGACCGGCAGCTATCGCCTCGCGTTCCTCATCGCGGTCTGCTTTTGCGCGATCGGCTCGGCGTGCTTCTGGCTGGCGCGGCCGCCGCGACGCGAGTGAGTCGGGCGCGTCGCCGATAACTGGCCCTCTCATGTCGAGTTATGGCGTCGCCCGCCCGGTTCGACACGTTCCCGCGGGAACGCGCTCATGTGGCTGTGATCGGCTCGGCGTGTTCCCGCTCGCGCGGCCGCCGCGGCGGAGTGGGTGAGCCCAGGCATCGTCGATCCTCTCAGCGTTGGATCAGAACTGGGATCAGGGCGCCAACGATGAGGAACCACAGCGGAATCGCCGCCGTTGAAGCCACCATGAGGACGAACGACTGTTTGATGTGCGCCCTCAGAATTCCTACCCGGGGGTCGCCAAAATCCTCACTCGACTTGGTCAGGAACTGAACCGGATTTCTTTCCCGCATGAACGGCCAGACGAAAGCCTTTCTGAGCCAGCCCTCGATGTAAATCTGGTGGTACTCGCGCGGGTGCCGCTCCATCAAATATAATTCGAAGCGTCGACCTGCAAGCGTCAGCCTTACGAGATTCACGACGAAGTTCGCCGTGATCGCAGCAGCTCCAATCCACAGCGCCATTTCGCTCACGCGAGCCTCACCTGCGCGACCGACGCGACCAGCGCCGGCGCCACCTGCTCGGTGAACAGACGCATCGAGCGCAGCGCGAGCTTCGTGTCGATGCCGGGCAGCGCCATCAGCAGCAGCACGCGCTGATAGCCGGTCGCATCGAGATACTGCTGCAGGCCGTCGCGGACCTGGCTCGGCGTTCCGATGAGCGCCCAACCGTCGGAGAGATATTCGTGGAAGCTGCGCAGCCGCAGCAGCGAGCGATCGAACGAGTTCGGCACGTTCCCTCCGGTGGCGTCCGAGCGCAGCAGCGACATCTTACGCTGGTAGCTCATGAACGGCGGCTCGGTGGCACGCAGCGCCTCATCGGTCGTCGGCGCCACGTGCACCACGCGCATGCCGCCCGACCGCCGCTCCAGCTCGTCGATCTCGGCCTCTGCGCGGCCGGCCGCGCGCGCCGTCTCGCGAAAGACCTGGCGCCGACGCTGCAGCTCGGGAATCGGCACGAAGAACGAGGACAGCGTCGGCAGCCCCAGCCGTGCGGCCGACAGCACGCTGTCCTCGCTGTTCGCCGCGATGAACAGCGGCGGATGCGGCCGCTGGATCGGTCGCGGCCGCACGTGCAGCCGCTCGGCGGAGTGGAACTGGCCGGCGAAGTCGAACGGAGCGCCGGTCCAGCACTGGCGCATCAGCGCAATGCCTTCCTCGATGCGCGTCCGCGCATCCGCGCGCTCGGAGCGGAACGTCTGATAGTCCTGCAGCGTGCCGCCGCGTCCGATGCCGACGTCGAGCCGCCCGCCGCTGACGACATCCAGCACCGCGAGCTGCTCGGCCAGGTCGATCGGATGGTGCAACGGCAGCAGGCTGACGCCCATGCCCAGCCGCAGCGTCCGCGTACGCGCGGCGAGAAACGCCGCGAGCACCTGCGGCGCCGGGCAGAGCCCGTAATCGTTGAAGTGATGCTCGGCGATCCACACCGATTGATAGCCGAGCCCCTCGGCGGCGAGCATCTGCTCGACATCGCTGTCGTAGACGGCCTGCTCGCTCCAGTCCTCGTCGCGCTGCATCAGGAAGAACAGTCCGAAGTCGAGCGTCGTCACGGCGAAGACTGTACCATCGGCGCCGGCTTCAACTCGACCCCATGGGAGGTCTCACATGACAAGACGGTCCGTGGTCGCTGTCGCAGTTGGCGTCGCCGTCCTGACCGGCGTGGGCGTGTCGCTCATGAGCGCGCAACAGCCCGCGTCCCCGGTGAACGACAAGCCGCTCACCGAAAAGTGGGCTCCCACAGAATGGGGCGCCAAGGACAAGGTCGGCGCTCCGAACCGCACGACGCCCGCGATGGTGCTGAAGGCGTTGCGGCTCGTGAAGCAGGGCAAAGTCGCGACGCTCGGCAAGCTGTACCAGTCGAGCATCCCGGCCTTCGGCGCTCGCAGCTGGACGATGTCGATTCCCGGCACGCCGACCGGCGGCCCGTTCGGCAAGAACGCCCTCATCTATCACGACGAGCTCGTCACGACCGAGATCGGCCAGATCGGGACGCAGTTCGACGGCCCCGGCCACATCGGCGTCCGCACGTCGAAGGGCGACTTCATGTACAACGGCCGCTGGCGTGAGGAGACCTACGAGCGGGGCGGCGGCGGCCGCGTGGTCGGCATGGGCGATCTGGGCGTTGAGTTCGTCGCCGAAAAAGGCTTCGTCTGCCGCGGCGTGCTTCTCGATGCAGCCGCATACCGCGGGATGAAGCGGCTGCCGATCCCCAAGGATGCCAAGAGTCCCGGCATCGTGACGGCAGCGGATGTGCAGGCAATGGTGAAGAAGCAGGGCCTCGCCGAGATCGGCGAGGGCGACTGCGTGTTTCTCTACACCGGGCATGGTGACCTGTGGCTGAACGCCGAGTGGAAGGGGCTCTCACCCGAGGAGAAGGCCAAGCGTCGCGCCGAGTTCACCTCCGGCGAGCCCGGCTTCGGCGCGAGCGCCTGCGAGTACATGGCGCAGCGCAAGATCATCTTGACGGGTGGCGACACCTCCGCCAACGACGCCCAGCCCGCGGGCGAGCAAGGCGAGGAGTTCGCGGTGCCGTGCCACACCGAGATGCAGACGAAGCGCGGCATCTGGAACATCGAGAATCTCGAGTTCACGCAGCTGCTGAAGGACAAGGTCTACGAGTTCGCGTTCGTGTGGGCGCCGCTCAAGATCGTGGGCGGCACAGGCTCGCCGGGCAACCCGATCGCGATGTACTGAGCGCCGACTGATCGACTCCGGCGCCGGAGGCCGGCACCCCGGCTTCCGGCGCTGCAGCAACTTGAGCTATGCTGACGGGCCGAAGGAGGACCGCATGAGCCTCTTCAAGCAGTTCACGCACGTGAGCGTCACCGTCACCGACGTCGCCAAGGCGCGCGAGTTCTACTCGAACGTGCTGGGCTTCGAGGAGATCGCGCGGCCGGCCTTCAACTTCCCCGGGATCTGGTACAGCCTGGGTGGCGATCTGCAGCTGCACATCATCCTGAACGACGCGCTGGTGCGGCCCGCCGTCGAGCGCGAGAAGATCGAGGCGCGCTACCCGCACTTCGCGCTGTGGACGGACGACTGCGACGCCACGGCCGCGAGGATCGAAGCGCTCGGGCTCGTGTGCCGCGACGTCATCTCGGGTCCCACCGGACTGCGCCAGGTCTTCGTCAAGGATCCCGACGGCAACATGGTGGAGTTCATCGGGCCGTCGAAGAACGCCGGCGCGCGAGTCATGGAGTCGGCGGGGACGCACCGATGAGCGCGCCGCACGCGCTCTTCCTCGTACGCATGGACGTGGCCCACGATTACGAGGCCACGTTCAACGAGGTCTACGACACCGAGCACGTGCCGAACCTCCGGGCGGCGCCTGGTGTGCGACGCGCGAGTCGCTATCGACAGCCCTCCGCGGCCGAGCCGCGGTATCTCGCCGCCTACGAGCTGGACAACGCCGCCGTGCTCGAGAGCGCCGCCTTCAAGGCGGCCGGCGAGGCCGGACGCTGGCCCGGCGAGATCCGACCGAAAACGATGAATCGTCACCGCGCCGTCTATGAGTGGGTGGGCGGCAACGCCGCGCTCATCGGAAAGACGCCCTACGTCTTCTGGGTGATGATGGACGTGGAGCCGCACCGCGAGGCGCTGTTCAACGAGCTCTATGACCGCGAGCACCTGCCGTTGCTGCTCAAGCTTCCCGGCTGCGTGAACGCTGTGCGCTACCGCACGGCGACCGAAGGCGAGCCGCGCTACCTGTGCGCGTACGAGGTCGAAAGCGCGGAGCTGCCGATGTCCAAGCTGTGGAACGACACGTCGGACATCGGCCGCTGGAAGCCGGAGGTGCGGCCGTACACCTATAACAAGAAGTGGATCGTCAGCGAGCGGATCCTGTCCATGTGAAGCGGCTGCCCGCGCGGTTGGGTCGGCTGCCCGCGCGGTTGGGTCATAAGCCGCGCATTCTGTTCGTCGGCATCAATCCGAGCCTGACCTCTGCGGCGGTCGGCCATCATTTCGCAGGGCCCGGCAATCCGTTCTATCGTCTGCTGCACGCCGCCGGCCTCGTCCCCGAACCGTTCACGTTCGCCGACGACGTGCGTCTTCCCGAGCTGGGATTGGCGCTCACCAACATTGCCGAGCGCGCCACGCGTGAAGCCGCGGAGTTGACGCGCGACGACTACGCGCGCGGTCGGCGACGCCTCGCGCGGACCATCGCGGAAATCCAGCCCGCCGTCGTGGCGTTCGTCGGCGGCACCGCCTATCGACAGTTTTTCGGCCCCTCGGCCAGCTCGGGGCCGGGGCCCAAGCCCGAGCGCATCGGCGACGCGGCCGTGTTCGTCGTCCCGAATCCGAGCGGTCGCAACGCCGCCTTCCCCGGCTTCGCCGACAAGCTCGTGTGGTATCGACGGCTGCGCGAGTGGGCGCCGCGTCAGGGTACCGCCGCGCGGCGTCAGCTCAGATAGGGCTTGCCCCACCGGTCCGCGTACACGATCTCCTTGATCGGGCCGCGACCAACCAGACCGAAGTGGCCCATCGGATAGCCGATCGGTAGAATCGCATACGAGTGCACGCCTGACGGCAGCCCCAGCGCTGCCTCCGCCTCCTTCTCGTACAGGAGGTGCCGCGTCGTCAGCGTCGCGCCGAGACCGAGCGCGCGCGCAGCGAGCAGCATGTTCTGGACGGCCGGATAGATCGACGCGCCTGACCAGCGCGTCGGCGGCACCGCGCCTTCGTCGAGGCACGCGACGATCCACACCGGCGCTTCGTGGAAGTGATCGGTGAGATATTGCACGGCCGCGTGCTGTCGCGTATATGCGTCGCGGCTCACGCCGGGCGGCGGCGCGCTCGACAGATAGCGCGGCCCGATCACTTCGTCGAACGCGCGCTTGTAATATTGCTGGACCTGCCGCTTGATTGCCTGGTCCTTGATCACGAGGAATCGCCAGCGCTGGGTGTTCCCACCATTCGGCGCGCAGATGCCCGCCTCCAGGATCTTTCGAATCAGCGCGTCGGGCACGGGATCGGGCTTCAGCCGCCGCATCGCGCGCGTCGTATGCATGATCTCGAACAGCTCGTTCGTGTCCGCCATGCTCGCTTCCTCCTGGCCGGGAGCTTACTCCAGGCGTCGAGAGGGTGCGCGGGGTTGATCGGGGGGATTGGGCGCGCGGCGGCGTGTTGGATTCGGCGTGTAGCCGTATGCGCTTGCCGTTTCGTATCGGTTCGCCGCGTGTATCTGATTTTTCGCACTTGACAGGGTTCTCGGGACGCACCGCGCATCTCTGCGCAATTGATCGTCAATCTCGCGTCTGCGGCGCGTGCCGACACCACAACGCGCACGGGATCGTGTCGCGCGAAAAATTCGCAATCGGGGCGTGATCGCTCGTCCTGGTGCTCCGAGAGGCCTCCAAAATTCGGGGTTAAAGTCGGCGCAAGGAGATGCGCCGATGAACATCGAGGGTCCGAGCTTCGTTCCAACTCACACGAATGACGTCGAGCTCGAACGCCTCGGCGACGAAATTGCCGAGCTCGCCGCGCATCTCGATGCCGCGGCCGCCCGGCTGCTCGACCTCATTCGTGAGTTCGACACTCGTGGCGGCTGGGGCAATGGCTTCGCGTCATGCGCCCACTGGCTCGCCTGGCGCGTGGGACTCGCGCTGGGCGCCGCGCGCGAGCATGTCCGTGTAGCACGCGCGCTCGGAGATTTGCCACGGCTTCGAGAGGCGCTGGCCCGCGGCGAGCTGTCGTATTCGAAGGTGCGAGCGCTGACTCGCGTTGCGACGG
>DAIRVP010000241.1:0-7242 GCA_036802765.1 Candidatus Rokuibacteriota bacterium | reverse complement strand
CGTACATGATTGCGAACGTGCCGACGATCGACAGCGGCACCGCGAGGCTGGGGATGACGGTCGCCGACAGGTTGCGCAGGAAGAGGAAGATCACCATCACCACGAGGGCGATCGTGAGCAGCAACGTGAACTGCACGTCGTGCACCGACTCGCGGATGGCCACCGAGCGGTCGTAGACGACGTTGAGGTTGACCGCGGCCGGCAGCTGCGCGCGGAACACCGGTAGCAGCTTGCGGATGGCGTCGACGACCTCGATCGTGTTCGTGCCGGGCTGGCGCTGCACGGCCAGCACGACCGCACGCTCGCCATTGAACCAGCCGGCCACCTTGTCGGTCTGCACGCCATCGACCACGCGGCCGAGCTCTTCCAAGCGCACGGGCGAGCCGTTGCGATACGCCACGATGATCGGCCTGTATGCGGTGGCGTCTAACAGCTGGCCGGTCGCCTGAACGTTGTACGCCTGGGTCGGCCCCCACAGCGTGCCCGTCGGCTTGTTCACGTTGGCGCGCGCGACCGCGTTCTCGACCTCGTCCAGGCCGATGCCCCTCGCGGCCAGCGCGCGCGGATCCACCTGCACGCGCACCGCGTACTTCTGTGAGCCGAAGATGGTCACCTGCGCGACGCCCGAGATCGTCGAGATCCGCTGGGCCAAGAACGTCTGCGCGTACTCGTCGACGGTGTAGAGCGGCAGCGTCGGCGAGCTCAACGCCATATAAAGGACGGGCTGATCGGCGGGGTTGACCTTCTGGTAGATCGGCGGCGTCGGCATGCCCGGCGGCAAGAGCGTGGCCGCCTTGGCGATCGCCGCCTGCACGTCCTGGCCGGCGGCGTCGATGTTGCGCTCGAGCGTGAACTGGATCGTGATGTTGCTCACGCCGAGCGCGCTCGTGGACGTCATCGAATCGATGCCGGCGATCGTGGTGAACTGCCGCTCGAGCGGCGTGGCCACCGCGGAGGCCATCGTCTCCGGGGTCGCGCCCGGCAGGTTCGCGATGACCTGAATCGTCGGGAAGTCGACGTTCGGCAGGTCGTTGACCGGCAGCTTCTGGTAGGCCATCACGCCGAAGATGAGGACGGCCGCCATCAGCAGCGTAGTCAAGACCGGACGACGGATGAACAGCTCGGTGTTCACGACGGGCTCAGGACGCCTTCTGCGTCTTGATCTCCACGCGCGAGCCGGGCACCAGCCGCAGCTGGCCGTCGGTGACGACACGGTCGCCTGCAGTCAGGCCCTTGGTGATGATCGTGTCGGCGGCCAGGCGCCGGCCGAGCTCGACTGGACGCGGCTGCACCGTGGAATCCGGCTTCACCACGAACACGTACGGGCCCTGTTGCCCGGGCTGTACCGCCTGTGAGGGAACGACGACGGCCGATTCCGTCGTCAACGTCAGCACGACTTCGACATACTGTCCCGGCCACAGCATGTTGTCCGCGTTGTCGAAGGTGCCCTTGAGCTGGATGGTGCCGGTCGTCGGATCCACGGTGTTGTTCACGAAGGTGAGGCGTCCGATGGTCGGCTTCGATGCGCCCGGCGGTGTCGCGCGCACGCTCAGCGGCCCGGCGGCCATGTACTGCTTGATCGCGGACAGATGCTGCTGCGGCACGGTGAACGAGACGTAGATCGGGTGGATCTGCGCGATGACCACCATCGGGTTGTCGTCGTTCGCCTTCACCACGTTGCCCGCCTGCAACATGAGGTTGCCCGTGCGTCCCGCCATGGGCGAGCGCATGCTGGTGTAGCCGAGATTGAGCTTCGCCGTCTCGACGATGGCTTCGTCGGCTCGGATCACGGCGCGCGCGTTCTCGACACCGGCCTGCGCGGCGTCCGCCGCGGCACGCGCGTTCTCGACGGCGGCGCGATCAGCCTGCACGGTAGCTTCGAGGGCCGAAAGGTTGGTGCGGAACTGATCGTACTGCTCGCGCGCGACCAGCTCTTTGTCGACGAGCGTCTTGTAGCGCTTCTCCTGCACGCGCGCGTTCTCGAGCTGCGCCTGATCGCGCTCGAGATTCGCCATCATCTGCTGCACCTCGGCCCGACGCTGCGCGTGCGCGGCCTCGGCCTGGCGCAGCTGGGCGGTGTCGCGACCGACGTTGGCCTGCGCCTGCGCCACGATCGCCTCGAACGGGCGGGGATCAATCGTAAACAGGAGCTGACCGGCCGTGACGTCCTGGCCTTCGGTGAAGTGCACGTTCATCACTTGCCCGGAGACTTGCGACTTCACGCCGACCACCGTCAGCGCCTGCACGTTGCCGATGACGCCCACGTCGAGTGGGACGTCACGTCGCACGGCATCGGCAACGAGGACGGGGACGGCGGGCGCCGCCGCGCGCTGGGTACCCGACGCTCGATCACTGCAGCCGGCGCAGACCGCGAGCACCGCGATCACGACAAGGAGCGCCCCGGCCCGCCTCATCGCTCGGCGACCTCCATCGACGCGTCGACGAGGGCCTCGAGGCCTCGGACGACGCGCGTGCGATCGCCAGCCGACATGCGCGCCAGCACCGCTTCGAGACTGCGCAGCCGCATGGCGTTGAGCTCATCGACGAGCGCGGCACCAGCGCGCGTGACCTCGAGTACGTACGCGCGACGGTCGACGGGATCGTCGGCGCGGGTCACGAAGCCTTTCTGCTCGAGACGGTCGACGAGATGAGTCACGGCGGGCAGCGTCACCGCGAAGGCCTTGCCGACATCACCCATACGGCACCCTGGATGCGCGGCCACGTGGAAGAGGACCTGGCCCTGCGCGTAGGTCAGGTCGAGCTCGGCGGCCCGCTGCCAGAGGAACTGTCGGAAGATCGTGCTCCCAAGCGCGTTGAGAAGGTCGAGGAGCTGCTCAGCCTGCGCAGTCCACTGCCCGCGGCGCGCACCATTGCGTCTCGGGGTCACCGCATAATGGTGCATCGGCTAAACAGTTAAGTCAATTAAGTATCCCGCGCCGTCTCAGCGGCGACCGACGGCGACTGCGGTGGCGACGACTCGATCGAGCGTGTCGAGCTGAAACGGCTTCGACACGTAGTCCATGGCGCCTCGGCGCAGCAGATCGCGCGCGACGGCCTCATCGGCGTTGCCGGTGAGCATGACGATCGGCACCGTCGGGTCGAGCGCGTGCAGGCGGTTCAGCGCTTCGTCGCCCGTGACACCCGGCATGTTGATGTCGAGCAGGACCACGTCGGGGCGAATCGCGGCGGCGCGTCGCAGCGCCTCGGCACCGTCATGAGCGATATCGACCTCGTAGCCGAGCGACATGAAGTACTCCTGCACGATCTCCGTGACATTGTCTTCGTCGTCCACGACGAGCACCCGACCGGCCGGCATGCGCGTGCCAAATCCTCCGTCAAAAGTATATCGATACCGACAAAAGTATATCGATACCAATAGTTCGTGCCGATATGAAATCCGACGCCCATCGGAACGCGTCGCGACGATCGCGCGACGTGCGCCGCGAGAACATCGGAGACGCTCGGAGTCAGTCGAGACGCGCCTGGGAGGATCGCCGGCGCTTCGTGCGGTCGACGCGCATCGGGATCACGTGGCCGATCGACGACTTGTCGGATCCTGCCGCGCGCGACCGTAGCCGGCCTTCGGCCGATTCTTGATCGTACAGCTCGAGGACCATCAACGTGACGAACGAGTCGACGTCGAGACCGATGAGATCCGCGAGCTCCTGGGCCGCAGAGAGCACTCGGGGACTCACCCACAGCGCACACCGCCGAGAGGCATCGATACCCATCCCTACATCCGGGATGCATCCGTCGCGCCACCAAGTCGACAATTCGGCCGCTGGCCGGCGGCGCGACGGCAAAGTTTGGACACAGCAAAGGCGGTGGCCGAAGCCACCGCCCCCTAACTACGCGAATGAACGGTGCCGCGCACCTGCTGTTCGCGAGCCGCACGATACCTCTGGTGACCTTCGCGTCTGTCGTCCGGCACGTGTCACGCCCCGTCCGCTCCGTTCCGGGTGGGTAGGGTGAACCAGAACGTGGCTCCCCGGTCCGCATTGTTCGTGGCCGAGAGGTGCCCGCCGTGGGCTGCCACAATCGACTGGCAGATGACCAGTCCGAGGCCGAGGCCGTGCACTTTCGTCGTGAAGAACGGTTCGAACACGCGCTCAATGCCCTCTGCCGGCAGGCCGACGCCGCGGTCGGCGATCGCCACCCGCACAGTGCCGTCAACCTCAAGCGAAGTGGTGATAGCGATCCGGCGCTCAGGTGGCTCGTTGAGCTGCATCGCGTCGCACGCGTTGACGATCAGATTCAGGACCACCTGCTGCAGCGCGACAGGGTCGCCGTTCACCCTGGACGTCCCCAGCATCATCTGAGTGGTGACGGCCACCCCCTGGGCAATCAGCTCGCTGTTCAGCAGGCGTAGGACTTCGTTCGTCACCTCATTCAGATCGACCGGCTGACGTGGCGTCTCGCCCCTGCGCAACAGCACCCGCAAGCGCCGGATGAACTCACCAGCCCGGCGGTCCGCGTCCACGATGTCGTTCAAGATTTCCCGCACCTCGGCCAGGTCAGTCGGCTCGTGAGCTAGGAACTGCAGGGCCGCCTGCGCGTTCGTCAGAATCGACGTAAGCGGCTGGCTTAACTCGTGGGCCAGGGCACCAGACAGCTCGCCCAGCGTCACCACTCGGGTCAAGTGTGTGAGCAGCTGTCGTTGTTGTTGACTCTCCCGCTCCGCCTTTTTGACCTCGGTAACGTCGTTGAGACAGCAGATGGCGCCGGTCACCGTTCCTCGCTTGTCCCGAAGCGGAATCCCGTTGACCATCACCGTGCGCCGAGTGCCGTTGGAGCGTTCGATCACGAGCTCCCGGTTGGACATAGGCATCCCCGTGCGCAGCACCTGCGCCATCGGCCAAGACGAGCGGGCCAGATAGCTGCCGTCGACCGTGTAGAGGTTGTACGCGCCGCCGAATCGATCGGCTGCGCCGCGCGTGGGTTCTCGGCCCCAAAGCTCAACGGCGCGCCTGTTGTAGCGCTCGACGACGCCCGAGGCATCGCAAACAAAAACGGCAATCGGCAGGGTGTCGATCAACTCGAGGAGCGTCTGCTCGCTGGCGCGCAGCGCGTCTTCGACCTGCTTGCGTTGGGTGATGTCTGTGGCCGAGCCCAGCACCTGGTTCGCCGTGCCGTCTTTGCCGAAGATCGGCCGCTTCACCACCTGCATCCAGCGAACTTGCCCCCGCGCGTCGGTGATGCACGCTTCGGGGACTGAAAGTTCCTTCAGGGAGTCCATCACCTGCAGGTCGTCGCGCCGGAATCGGGCGACCTCCTCAGCGTTGGAATTGAAATCGGCGTCGGTCTTGCCGATGAGGTTCTCGACTGTGGTGCCGTAGAGATCAGCCATGGCCTGGTTGACGAGGGTGAACCGCCCCTGTCGATCCTTGGCAAAGATGCTGTTCGCATCCACGTCGATGACCTGCCGCAGAAATTGCCGCTGCTCTCGGAGCGCTTCCTCGGTCTCTTCGTAGAGCCGGGCGTTCTTGATGGCAACGGCCGCGTGCTCCGCGAGAGTCCTGGCGTGGGCGAGGTCCTTCCGGCCGAAGCGGTAGCCGCGCTCGCGGTAGATGGCAAGCGTCGCGAGTACCGTGGAGCCGGATCGGATCGGGACACACATCATCGCCATGCCCTTCGGCAGAACGTAGGCGCGGTGCTCCGGAATCAGCCGCGTGTCCGCCAGCGAATCGGCGAGGATGAGAGGCTCGCCCGTGGCCGCCACTTGTCCGCTGAGGGATTCTCCGATTCTGAGTCGCTCCTTGAGGACCCTCTTGCGGGCCACCGCCGTGCCCCCCATGAGCACGAGTTCGTCGCCGTCCACGACTCGAAACAGCACCTCACCTTTGAAGACCACGGCGGCGGCTTCGGCAATGGCGCTGAGCACGGTCTTGAGAGCCAGGCCCGCCGTGAGGCGCTGGGTTACTTCGAGGAGCAGCCGCAGCCGCTCTTCTCCTTCTCGCAGCCGGGCCTGGTGGCGTGTCCCCACGAATGCCAGGGCCGAAGCCACGACAGCCAGCAAGACCCCGCTGATTCTCAGCGTCCAGAGCCGCGGCGACAGCGACGACCAACCGCCCATCGGAACCGCCGCCAGCTGCCACTCTCCATTGGGCAGGGAGACATTCAACAGGACAGGATCGGCCTTGAAGATCGCGGCGTCGCCGAAGAACACCGCGCCCTGCGCGCCGAGGCCGTCCTTGCCACGGAGACTGTACTGAAGACCTGCCGCGTGATCGAATAACCCGCCCTCACGGAGCAGCGTCTCCGCATCGATCAGGATCGACGCCAGTCCCCAATACGAACCGCGTTTCCTCGCTCCCTTCGGCTCGGTCAGGTAAATAGGCGTGCGGCTGACGAACGCCACGCCGCCCTGGATGAGATCGACGGGACCGGCGACGACGGTCTGCTGGGTCTCAAGGGCTCGCTCGACGGCAGCGCGTTGGTCGGCTACGTCGAGCAGTCGGAGTCCCTGAGCCGCGAAATTCCCCTCGTGCGGGTAGATATGGCTCACCACCGTGTTTTTCGCCAGTTGGATGGCGCGGATGCCGGTGCGCCCGGCCAAGATGATCGGGGCCAGTTCTGCGAACTCCGCCTCGCCCAGCTCGGGACGCGCGGACACCTGCGCCGCGAGACCTTGTGTCAAGAAGAGGCGTGCGTTGAGCGCCCCTTCCAGCTTGGCGCGCACAGCACTGACGTGAGCGAGGACACCGGCCCGGCTCCCCTCGCGCGAGCGCTCCCACTCGGAGTGATCGAGAACTCCGACGATCGCCAGTACGGTGATCAGCATCAGAAACGCAGCCACGTATGGCCGAGATGAGGCGAACTTCATTGGCCCCCCTGCTGCCCGCGATTTCCCGACATTGCGCGCGTAATCCTGAGTTACTGCCGCCGAAACAAGAGGACGAGCCGGAAGACCGTGGCGAGGCAGTTTAGCCGGTCTTGAAGAACCGCTGTTGCAGACTCAGAGCGTCTTGAGTGGTAGATCGCCTACGACGTCAGGAATCTCACGCGTCGGCTGGTCGTGTCGTAACCCTCCCGGTCCCCGGTCATAGGTCGGCGTCTGGGCGCGAAGTCCGAGACCCTTTCCACCGCCCAGGCCGCATTGGAATGGATGCAGATTCTGACCGGCAATGAGACTTTGGTCCTAGGCCCCGGCAGAGAGGGCGCTCGCGCGCTGCAGTACTCAGAAGTGTGCGAAAAAAATGGTGGGCAGGGACGGGATTGAACCGCCGACACCAGGATTTTCAG
>DAIRVP010000240.1:0-7311 GCA_036802765.1 Candidatus Rokuibacteriota bacterium | reverse complement strand
CTACCTTCCACTTCTAATCCGAGGGTCGCAGGTTCGACTCCTGCCGGGCGCACCAGAATTTCTTATGACGCCAAGCTGCCAAGGGCGGCGACGATGGCCTGTTCCAGGTAAACCAAGTCGATCGGTTTCATCACGTAGTCAAAAGCACCGCGCTGTAGGAGAGCGCGGGCTTCCTCTTCATCGGCGTTACCGCTTATGACGATGATGGCGGGCGCGGACGATCTCGCTCTCAAGTGGTCGAGTACCCCATGCCCATCGATTCCGGGCATTCGAATGTCGAGTAACACGACATGAGGGCTGAATTCCCGTGCCGCTCGAACTGCCTGCACGCCATTGAACGCGATCGCCGAGCGATAACCGAATGCGCGGACTGCGTCCGCGAGCATATCGGCGAGATCGGGTTCGTCATCGACGATGAGGACCCGGATTTGCTCCTTACCGCGCGATTCACGGGGTGTGGCAGCGTGCGGGCAGGTCGTCATTGGCCGTAGACGTCGACCATCATGAATCGAGTCCCGCCCTCTGGCATAAAGAAAACGTCTTGCCGGCTATTGCCAATGTCTCCGATAGGTGCACGTCGTTGTCTCTGGGGAAACTTTTCCGGGCGAAGCGCTACGGCGCTCTGAGCGCCTTTCTCCGTTCGTCGGCGGCCAGCAAGATCTTCAGTCGCTGATGCCGTGGAGATCGATCCAGCGACAGCCGATGCGGAGTCCGGCGTCGCGCGCAGCGGCCACGCTCGCATAGACACCGCCGTGGGGGATGCACGTGCCGCTCAGCGTGCCTGGGCTACGGACGAAGATCTCCGGGTAATAAAGTTCTCGTACGCGTTTCACTCCGACGACGACCGTCCATCCTCGGTGCTCTTCGCTGTGCGTGAAGAGCTCCGGCACGTCTTGAACATCGACCGGTCCGGACATGATCGTGCCGACCCTCATGAGTGCCCTCCCATCGCTCCCGAAGAGCAACACCGGGACCAAAGCACTATGCGACCGCGAAGTGCTTGAGGTTTCTGAACGTTTTCGAGATTGAGGATGCGACGGCACAACCATGACTGGCTAGCCGCTGTTCAGCCCGGACGGCCTGCGGGCAAGAGGCCGGCAAGAGATTGATCAGTGCTCGCGGATCCATTGTTCCGTCCTTCAGCGCACGGCACGCCGCGGCATTTGCCTAACGCATCGGAGCACTGATCTGTGAAAACTTTTTCCGGTCTCGACGCGCGCTTTCGGTGGGTCTACGATGTGGCACCTATGTTGCCGGTTGTGACGAAGCCGCTCGTTCTCATCGCGGACGACAATCGTGATACACGCGAGATGTACGCGCTCTACTTGCCGATGGCCGGCTACTCGGTCGAGACGGCCGCCGAAGGCCGCGAGGCGGTGATCAAGGCTTTGACCCTCTATCCCGACGTGATCGTCATGGACCTTCAGATGCCGGGAGTCGACGGCTGGCGCGCGATGCGCGAGATCTGCGGGAATGGGCGGACGGCGGGAACGCCGGTCATCGTGCTGACCGGTCATGACTTCAAAGACTACCTCGGACACTCGGCGATCGCGGAAGGGGCGTTCTCGTATCTGATGAAGCCTTGCCTCCCGGAGCGCCTCGCGCAGGAAATCGACGCCTGCCTCAGAACGGTGCGATCGAAGATCGCGCGCGCCGGCTGAGTCGCCGCCTCACTCGGCTTTAACGCGCCGAAAAATCGCCGCGTTTGAGTAGTCGGTTGCGCATGGCCGCGCGTAACTGCGCGCCGGTACGCACGGCACGCTGCTCGCAGACAGACTGCATGAGCGCCCGGCGCGCGATCGTTGTGTTGCTGCTCGTCGTTCTCCTCCTCACCACGGTCGCGGCCGGGCCGAGCAATCTGTCCGCACTGGTCGCGACGCCCAACGCTGATGGCGTCGCCGTTACGCTGTCCGCCTCCGGCGCGATCGGTCCGGATCACCCGTTCTTCAGAGCGCTTGGCACCAGTGGGCGTGCATGCGCGACCTGCCACGTCCCGTCGCAGGGCTGGTCGCTCATCCCCGCGGAAGTCCAGCGGCGCTTCGACAGCAGCGCCGGTCTCGACGCGCTCTTTCAGCCCCACGACGCGGCGGTCTCGCCTCGCGCGGACGTGGGGACGCTCGCCGCGCGCCGTCGCGCCTATGGTCTTCTCATCGAGCGCGGACTCATCCGCGTCGGCTCGCCGATGCCCGCCGACTCGGAGTTCGAGCTCGTCGTGGTCGACGATCCGTATGGCTTCGCGAGCGCCATCGAGCTGTCACTGTTTCGGCGTCCGCTGCCCGCCACGAATCTGAAGTTCGTCAGCACGGTCATGTGGGACGGCCGCGCGTCGCACGGCGGCCGCTCCATCATCGGCGATCTGCTCGCGCAGTCGGCCGGCGCCGCCAATACGCACGCGCAGGGCGTGACGCTCGATGACGCCCAGCGGCGCGCGATCGTCGATTTCGAGCGGGGGCTGCTCACAGCCCAGGCAGAGGATCGCCGCGTCGGCGCGCTCGACGGCGGGCTCGCGATCGGCGGCCCGCGCGCGCTCGCCGACCAGCCGTTCCGGTTCGCGATCAACAGCATGCTGGATCAGACGAGCACGCCGCCGACCCGCGCGGTCTTCACGCTGTTCGATGCGTGGGCGACGTCGCCCGATGAGGCGCGTCGGGCCGTCGCGCGCGGCCAGACCCTCTTCAACGAGCGCATGCTCGGCGCCGGGCGCGTGACGTGCAGCAGTTGCCACAACGCGCCCAACGCGGGCAGCAGCTCCGCGGGCGCGTTCTTCGCCGGCGCCAGTCCGGCATCGGATCCGGCGCTTCCTTTATATACGCTGCGGTGCACTCGGGGCCCGATGGCGGGCCAGACCTTGCGTACCGCCGATCCCGGCTGGGGGCTGGTGACCGGGCGTTGTGTCGACGTCGGCCGATTCAAAGTTCCGACGCTGCGCGGGCTCGCGGGGCGGGCGCCCTACTTCCACGACGGCTCCGCCGCGACGCTCGCGGCCGTCGTTCGGTCGTACGATCATCGCTTCGAGATCGGCCTTAGCGACGGCGAGCATCACGACCTCGTGGCCTTTCTCCGCGCGCTCTGAGCCTCAGCCTCCGAGGTACGCCGCCCGGACGTGATCGTTGTGCAGGAGCTCGCGCGCCGCGCCCGAGAGCACGATACGCCCCGCCTCCATGACGTAGCCGCGATCCGCCATGCGCAGCGCGAGCCGCGCGTTCTGCTCCACCATCAGGACCGTGGTACCGGAGCGCCGAATGTCGCCGATGATCGCGAACGTCGTCTCGACGATCGTCGGCGCCAGCCCGAGCGACGGCTCGTCGAACATGATCAGTCGCGGCCGAGCCATCAACGCGCGTCCGATGGCGAGCATCTGTTGCTCGCCACCGGACAGCGTGCCCGCCGCCTGGCGTCGGCGGTCGGCCAGAATCGGAAAATGCGCGTACACGCGCTCGAGATCCGCGGCGACGGCGGCCGCGTCGCGGCGCACATAGGCGCCCATCGTGAGGTTCTCGCGCACCGTCAGGTAGGGAAAAACGCGGCGACCCTCGGGACAGTGCGCGATGCCGGCGCGCAGCACGTCGGAGGGCTCGCGGCCGTGGATATCGGTTCCGTCGAACACGATGCGACCGGCGCGCGGACGCAGCAGCCCCGAGATCGTCCGCAGCGTGGACGACTTGCCGGCGCCGTTGGCGCCGAGCAGGCAGACGAGCTCGCCCTGGCGGACCTCGAGGTCGAGCCCGCGGAGCGCGTCGATCGGGCCGTAGCCCGCGCGCACGCCCTCAAGCCGGAGCATCGGCCGATCCGAGGTAGGCGCGAATGACTTCGGGGTGCGCGCGGATCTCTGCCGGCACGCCTTCCGCGATGACACGACCGTGGTTCAGCACGATCACGATTTCGGAGAGCCCCATGACGAGCCGCATGTCGTGCTCGACCACGAGGACCGTCACGTCACGCTCGCGGATCTTGCGAATCAGCGCGACGAGCCGCTCCTTTTCTGCGCCTGTCATGCCGGCGGCGGGCTCGTCGAGCAGCATCAGTTGCGGCCGGGCCGCGACCGCTACAGCGAGCTCCACCAATCTCTGCTCGCCATATGGAAGCTGGTCGGCGCGCTCGTCACGCCGATGCGCGAGGCCGACGAATGACAGCACCTCGTCGGCCGCCGCGGCCAGCCGCGTCTCTTCGGCGCGCATGCGTGCCGTGCGAGCCAGCACCGACCAGAACCCGGCCGCGCCGCGCAGATGCAAGCCGGTGCGCACGTTGTCGAAGACGCTCAGCGCCGGGAACACGCTCGTCCGCTGAAACGTGCGGACGACGCCGCGGCGCGCGATGTCGCACGGCCGGCGACCGCCGAGCGCGTCGCCGTCCCAGGCGACGCGGCCACGTGTCGGTCGCAGGTAACCGGTGATCGCATTGAACGCGGTCGTCTTGCCGGCGCCGTTGGGGCCGATGAGACTGGTGATCGTGCCGCGCTGCACACGAAAGGAAATTCCGGCCAGCGCGACCACGCCGCCGAACTCCACGCGGAGATCAGAGACGTCGAGCATTATTCGGGAGCGGGGCCACGCCGCATCTTGAGCGGGCCGACGGAGCCACTTCGCATCTCGGGTGGGCCACCTGCGGTTCGAGCCGCTCTCCGAGTCGCCGCTACGATACTCGGCACGATCCCGCGCGGCAGGAAGAACACGCACACCACGAGCACGATGCCATACGCGAGCATCTGCCACTGCCACGCGACCGCCTCGCGCAGCACTTCGGGAAGCACCGTGAACAGCAGCGCGCCGACGACGGGCCCCGCAAGCGTGCCCTGACCGCCGGCGATGACCATGATCACCATCGTGACGGTGTAGGAGAACAGAAAGACCTCCGGCGAGACGAACCGCGTGTAGTGGGCGTAGAGGCTGCCGCCCACGCCGGCCATCGCCGCGCTCACGACCGCCGCGAGGACGAGATACCGCGTGCCGTCGATGCCGACGGACTCCGCGAGCGGCTCGTTCTCTCGCAGCGCGACGAGGGCGCGGCCGATCCGTGAGCGCACGAGCCGGTGGCAGACGACAAACGCGAGCGCGGCGGCGGCGAGCACGAGATACCAGTAGGTCGTCTTCGTGCGCAGCGTCCACGGACCCAGCGTGGGCGCCGGCACGCCGGGCAGTCCCAGGGGACCGTTCGTCAGCGCCATCCAGTTGATGCTGATGAGCGAGATCACACCGGCAAAGCTGATCGTAACGAGGACGAAGTACGCGCCGCGTAGCTTGAGCGCCAGGCGTCCGATGCCCCAACCCGCGAGCGCCGCCGCCGCGGCGGCCGCCGGCAGCGCGATCCAGAACGACCACTCGAGCGGCGGCAACGACAGCAGCGCCGAGGTATAGGCGCCGATCCCGAAAAATGCGGCGTGACCCAGCGACAGCTGGCCGGTGTAGCCGAGCAGGAGGTTGAGGCTCAGCGCCAGGATCGTGAAGATCGCGGCCATGATCAGCACGTGCAGGTGGTACGGATTCGCCACCCACCACGGCGCCGTCAGCGCCGCCCCGGCGCCGAGCGCCGTCACGGCCGCACGCGCGATCAACCGATGCGTTCCGCGCGCGCGAAGAGTCCGGCCGGTCGAAACAGCAGCACGAGGATGATCGCCACGAAACCTACGGCATCGCGATAACCGGACGAGACATAGCCCGCGCCCAGCTCTTCGGCCACGCCCAGCAGCAGCCCACCGAGCGTCGCTCCGGCGAGATTGCCGAGCCCGCCGAGGATGACGACGGAGAACGCCTTCAGCGAGGCGAGATCGCCCATCGACGGATAGGCGAGGAAGACCGGACCGAGCAGCGCTCCCGCCGCCGCCGCCAGCGCGGAGCCGAACGCAAAGGTGATCGTGTGAATCCGTCCGATCGGCACGCCCATCAGCGCCGCCGTGTCGCGATCCTGGAACGTGGCGCGCATCGCGGTGCCCAGTCGTGTGGTGTGGATTCCGAGCCACGCCAGCGCGATGAGCGCCGCCGCCGTGACGACCACGAACAGTCGGAGCGGGGCGATGTTGAGCGGACCGAGGGTCAGCGGCGCCGTCGGGAAGGGATGAGGAATCGCGCGCGCCACGCCGCCCCACGCGAGCAGCTCGGCATTCTGCATCGCGATCCACACACCGATCATCACGAGCATGATCGTGTCGATCGAGTGGCCGCGCAGCGGCCGCAGCAGCGTCCGCTCGCAGATGGCGCCGAGGAGGGCGCCGGCCGCGATGGCCGCGACGAGCGCGACGAAGAACGGCAGCCCGGCGAGCGCCAGCGTCGCGAAGGCGGCGTAGGCGCCGAGCGTGTAGAACTCGCCGTGCGCGAAATTCACCACGCTCATGAGCCCGAAGATCAAGGTGAGGCCGATGCCGAGCAGCGCGTAGGTGCCGCCCAGCACCAGGCCGTTCACCAGGTGCTGCAGGAGCTGCTCCACCTACTTCTTCATGAAATCGGGCAGCGCGACCTTCCCGTCGCGCACCTGGACGACGAAGATCGAAGGCTTGCTCTGGCCGCTCTCCTTGCCGGCTGGCCCGTCCTTCTCGAACTTGATCGGCCCGTTCACGCCCGTGAACGAGACCTTCCAGAGCGCGTCCTGGATCGCCTTGGGCTCGTCCTTGCCCGCGAGCTTGATCGCCTCGACGATCGTCGAGATCCCGTCGTGGCCGCGAAATCCTTCCGTCAGCCCCTCGAACGGGTTGCCGCGCTTGTTCCACTCGTCGACGAATGCCTTGGCGAGCTTGCCGTCGGGCATCGCTTCTGGGAACCACGGCATGAAGAAGACGATGTGATACGAGCCCTCGGCGGCCGCGCCCGCCTGCTTGATCAGCTGCGTGGGCGACGACGAGCCGCCCGTCGTGACGATCTTGCGCGTGAGTCGCTGCTCCTGCCCCTGCTTCAGCACGAGGGTGATCTGCTCGACCGCGGTGGTGAGGAACAGCGTGTCACCACCCGTGGCCTTGATCTTTGTGATCTGCGCGTTCATGTCGGTGGCCGACTGCTCCATGAACTCGGCGGCGCCGACCTGCACGCCCTTCTTCTTGAGCATGTCGCCGAAAGCCTGGATGGAGCCGCGGCCCCAATCGGTGTTCACCGCGAGGAAGTCCGCCTTCTTGACGCCGAGGCGATCGACATATTGTTCGAGCCCGAGCGCTTCCATCTCACTCGGCGGGCTGATCCGGAATACCCACGGGTTGCCGCGCTTCGTCACCGACGCCGCGCTGGACGTCTCGACGACCATCGGCACTCCGTATTCTTCGAGCTTCGGCATCGCGGCCAGCGTCATCGACGAGCCCCACGCGCCCATGATGGCCGGCACCTTGTCGCG
>DAIRVP010000239.1:0-7411 GCA_036802765.1 Candidatus Rokuibacteriota bacterium | reverse complement strand
GGAGCCTCACCGCTGAGGATCCACACCTTCACGTCAGGCAGGTCCGTGACCAACAGCGACGCGAACAGGCCGAGCTGAGGCTTGACCAGGAAGCGTGTGGCGGGCACGGCCGCCTCGCCCATCATCACGGTGTCGTCGCCTGCCGGCACCAGCAGCATCTTCACGAGCCGCGGCTTCGGCGTGAACGCGATGATCTGCACCGTCGTGGCGGTTCCCGCCGGCATGTTCTTCATCAGCGTGCCGAGCAGCCCGTTATAGACGTCACTCGGAAGATCGATCTTGCCCTTGAGGATCTCTTCCGCCGCATCCTCGTCGCCCTTGTAGCGGACCTCGTAGCGTCCGGTCTCCCGGTCTACCTTCGCGTCGATCGTTTCGGGAAACGCGGGGCCCTTCTGGAGGATCTGGTACGACATCAGCGTGAACGTGTCGCGCTGCGAGAACACGACGCGCTCGTCGTAGACCGATCCGTCACGGAAGCGAAACGTGAGCCGATTCTCGACGCGGTCGCCGCGCGGGATCTGCACGAGCTCGCCCTGCGCGAGCTTTTCTCCCGAGACGGAGCGAAGGACTGGGAAGGCGTGGGTGACGCCTTCGGTGAATTTCACCGCGACGGGCTCGGCGAACGCGGGAGTCGTCGCGGCCAGCGTGATCGCGCAGGTGAGGACGGCAAGCGCCTTCATACGGGGAGGCCTCCTGAACCCGCGATCGCGCGCCAGGTTCAGGCTCACTTCGAGCAAAGCGCGTGCCGCGAGGCTAGGAGGCGCGTGGCTCCTGTACGGCCGAGGCCTTGCGATGCGCTCGACGCCGCACGAATTCTTCATTGAGTGGAACACCCTTGCGACACAGGGGGCATTCCTCTGGGTCGTAAGTGGGAAAGTCCCTGCTTACGAGGCTGAATACGGGCCGGCCACCCAGATCCACCGATGTGCGACGCCACAGGCAGCCCACTCCGACGATCTGAGCCCCAAGCTGTTCTACCAGCTCGATGAGGAGATTCAGGGTGCTGCCCGTCGACACGAGGTCTTCCACCAGCAAGACCTTGGTTCCCGGACGAAGCAGGCGGTGAAATTCGACCGGCAGGGTGACTCGTCTCTTACCACCCGAGAGCCCCTTGGTTCCGTACACGACGACGGGGCGGGAGGGATGCGCACGGGCCACGCAGTGGGAGAGGATGAGCGCGCCCGGCCCGGTCGACAGCACGATGTCGACGGGCCACTGCGCAAAGTGTTTGGCGATCACGGCGCCGAGCCCCTCGGTGAACGACGGCTCCGTCGTCACCAGCGTCTTCTCTATGTATTCGCTCGTGTGCTGGCCGGACGGCAACAGCACGTGATCGTTCGCGTGGTACGCGCCGGTGCGTTTGAGGATCTCGAGATGAATCTTCTCGCGAACCTCGGCCTCGACGGCGGCGGGATCCTTCTTTGGAGCGGGCGCGGCGCTCATTCCGGTCCTCCCGGCGGCCATTATCGCACGGCTCCCTGAGCGCTTTTCGGCCACGTGCTAGACTCCCGGCTATGCGCGTGCTGGCCCTCGAGACCTCCACGCTGGCGGGCGGCGTGGCGCTCGTGGACGGCGAGCGGCTCGTGGCCGAGTACGTCCTCGACGTCAGCGTCACGCATTCGGAACGCCTGATGGCCGCGGTGGATCGGGTCCTCGCAGATGCCCGCTGGGCGCCTCGCGACCTCGAAGGCCTGGCCGTGTCGATCGGTCCCGGCTCGTTCACCGGCCTACGGATCGGCGTCAGCACGGTGAAGGGGCTCGCGATCGCGCTCGGGTTACCGATTGCGGCGGTGCCCACGCTGGACGCGATGGCTGCGACGGTGCCGTGGCCGGCTCTGCCGGTGTGCCCGGTATTGCAGGCGCGGCGCGACGAAGTCTACGCGTGCCTCTATCGCCACGACGGCGACGGCCTGCGCCGCGAATGGGACTACCTCGCGCTGGCGCCGGAAGAGCTCGGCGCGCGACTCACGGAGCCGACGCTGCTGATCGGCGACGGGGCGGCTGCAGTGGACTCGCCGCAGGCGCGACGGTTGCCGCGGCCCCGGCGCGTGCCGTCGCCGGCATGCGTCGCTGTTCTCGGGCGCGAGCGTCTTCGTCTCGGGGAAAGCATCCCTGCCGCCGAGATCGTGCCGTTTTATCTGCGGCCCTCGCAAGCGGAGCTTCGACGTCGTGCCGCCACGATCCGTTGATCCCATGCGTCCCGGGGACCTCGACGAGGTCCTCGCCATCGAGCGAGCATCGTTCACGATGCCCTGGTCACGTGGCGCTTTCCTCTATGAGATCGAGCAGAACCGCGTGGCGCGCTGCCACGTCGTGCGCGAGGCCGGCGTCATCGTCGGCTACCTCTGCGTCTGGGAGATCGCGGACGAGATCCATGTGACCAACATCGCGATCCACCCTGCGCACCGGCGCCGTGGCATCGCACGAGAGCTGATGGCCGCGCTGATCGCCGACGCGCGAGCTCGCGATCTGCGCATCATCGTGCTCGAGGTTCGGCCCAGCAACCATCACGCGATCGCGCTGTACGAGTCGTTCAACTTTCGGGTGACGGGCCGGCGCCGCGGTTATTACTACGACACCGGGGAGGACGCGCTCGTCATGGAGACGCGCCTCGCCGCCGTCTCGCCCGCCGCCGGCGGGAACCAACGGGCGGGCTAGGCGGTTAACACGCCGGTGGGCCTCGCCCCCGCGCGCGTCACGCTGTTCGCCGGTGCGCTTGCTCTGGTGCTGGTGAGCCTTCGTCCCGACGTTGCCGTTGCACAGGCCAGCGCGCAAGAGATCGCGCGTGGGCGGTACGTCTTCGGCGCCACGGGCGGCTGCGGCTGCCACACCGCGAAGGGGCAGCCGGTCAACGCCGGCGGCCGTCGCTACGACGGACCGTTTGGTGTGGTCTATTCAAGCAACATCACCCCTGATCGGGAGACTGGCATCGGCGGATGGACGGACGAGCAGATCGTCACAGCTACGCGATCGGGGCGGCGGCCGAATGGCGAGCGCCTGCTGCCCGTGCATCCTTATCCAGTCTTCAACGGCATGGCCGCGGACGACCTGAAGGCGCTGACGGCATTCCTGCGAACGGTGCCCGCGGTCAAGCGCGCCAAAGAGCCGAAGCGGATCACGGTGCCCCTGTTCGAATCGGTGTTCCTGCCCGCCTGGCTCACAGCGTTCGCGCCGCGCGAAAACCCGCCGCCCTCGGCGCCCTCCACGGGCGTTCCGCGCGGTGAATATCTCGTGCGTGCGGTCGCTCACTGCGGCGAATGCCACACACCGCGCACGATGACCATGGCGACGGACAACAGCCGGTTCCTGGCGGGCAATCCGAAGGGACCCGAGGATTCGGCGATGCCAAACATCACGCCCGACCCCGACACGGGCATCGGCCGGTGGAGCGTCGAGGAGATCGCGGACTATCTCGGCACCGGCAACAAGCCCGATGGCGATGTGGCCGGAGGCCTGATGGGCGAGGTCATCGACGGAACGCTCGCCGGCTACAAGGACCTCACCAAGGCTGACCGGGTCGCGATCGCACAGTATTTGAAGACGCTTCCGCCGATCCGGAACAAGATCGTCGTTCCGAAGTAATGTACCGGTGGTGAACCCGCGGGACTCCGACCCGCGCAGACGAGGAGGCGACATGACCCGACGGACGCGGATGGTGACGGCAGCGGCGCTGGTCTCGATGGCGGCGGTGGGCTGTGCGTCGATGCAGGCGCAGCCGAAGATGACCGCGGAAGAGGCGATCGCCACGCGGCAGAAGCTGATGAAGTCGCAGGGCGAAGCCTGGAAGAACATCCAGGACAAGACCAAGGCCGGCGACGTCGCCGGCGTGGTGCCCGAAGCGCAGAAGCTCGTGGACACGTCGCATCAGATCCCCGCACTGTTCCCCGAGGGCTCGCTCGGACCGACGAAGACGGCCGCCAAGCCGGAGATCTGGCAGAAGTGGCCGGAGTTCGAGGCGGCCGCGAAGAATCTGACGACCCAGTCCGAAAAGCTGCGTGACACCGCCAAGACCGGCGACTCCGCCGCCACCCAGGCCGTGGTGCAGACGTTCGGCCGTCAGGCGTGCGGCACGTGTCACACGCCGTTCCGTGTCCCGCCGCCTCCGCAGCCACAGCGCTAGGCCAGGCGACTGCTCGTCATGCGAGCGCTCGCCCTCGCCCTTGTGCTGGTCACCGCGGCGCCGCTGCCGGCCGTCGCGGATGCGATGAACTTCAAGCTGCTGACCAACTACTCTCAGGCGAGCTTCCGCAGTGACGCGCCGCTCGAGACGTTCGTCGGCACGTCGGCGCTGGAAGGTATCCAGGGCACGCTGGCGCTGGATCCGGCCAGGCCGCAGGACGCGAAAGGCGCGGTGAAGGTCGACATGAACCGCGTGAGTACCGGCATCGAGAAACGCGACGCCGACATGCGCGGGAAGAATTATCTGGACACCGAAGTCGACGGTAACCGCTGGGTGACGTTCGAAGTGCGCAAGGTCGAGATCGCGGGTTCGCTCGAGCCGGGCAAGGAAACACCCGCCAAGGTGCACGGCGTGCTCACGATCAAGCAGAAGTCGACCGATGTCGTGGCCGAGTCCACCGTGATGTACATCAAGCTCACGCCAGAGCAGGTCGACCAGCAGAAGCGGTTCGGGTTCGCGAGCGACAATATCAAGGTGAAGTCGAAGCTCGGCTCGACCTTTACCGCGCACGGCATGCAGGTGCCGCAGCTGCTCTTCCTCAAGGTCGCGAACGACATTCAGATGCTGGCCGATCTCGTTTTCGTGCGGCAGTAACTTCATCGACTGGCTCGCCCCGGAGGGCGGCGGTCCGCCGCGCTTCGGGGCGAGCCAGCGTGCTAAAATTCGGCCGCTCGCCGATGGCCGGACCCGAAGCGATTTCTCGCCGCGCCGACCCCGCCGCGCTCGCCGAGCGCATGGTGGCTGGCGATCGTCTCGCCCTCGCTCGCCTCATCACGCACGTCGAGAACGGCAGCGCCGCGGTGCCGACGATCATGCAGGCCATTCACGCGCGGGCGCGGGACGCCTACGTGCTCGGCGTGACCGGCCCGCCGGGCGCCGGCAAGTCAACAGTGGTGGACCGGCTCACGGCGCTGTTACGCGCAGAGGGGGACACTGTCGGCATCGTGGCCGTGGATCCGTCGAGCCCGTTCAGCGGTGGCGCTGTGCTGGGCGACCGCATCCGCATGCAGGCGCATGCCCTGGACGCCGGCGTCTTCATTCGCAGCATGGCGACGCGCGGCTCGCTCGGCGGCCTCGCGCGCGCCACCGGCGAGGTGGTCAAGCTGCTCGGGGCGGCCGGCTATCGCTGGGCGCTGATCGAGACCGTCGGGGTCGGACAGACGGAGCTCGACATCATGAAGATCGCCGACACGACGATCGTCGTGTTGGTGCCGGAGTCGGGTGATGCGATCCAAACGATGAAGGCGGGGCTGATGGAGGTCGCCGACGTGTTCGTCGTCAACAAGGCGGATCGCGCGGGCGCGCCGGCCCTCATGGCGGAGCTGAAGTTCGCGGCTCATCTGCATCACGGGAGCACCGCCTCGCGCCGCGACGTGGACTGGGAAGCCCCGGTGCTGGCCGCGCAAGCGCAGAACAGTGTCGGCATGACCGAACTGCTGGCCGAGGTGCGCCGCCACCGCGCCGCGCTCGAGGCGAGCGGCGCCTTCGCGTTGCGTCGGCGAGAACGCGCCCGGACGGAGCTCGAGGCGCTGCTCGTGGAGGCGTTCCGCGGCCGCGTTGATCGCGCGCTCCACGGCGGTCAGGTCAAGGCGGTCTTCGACGAGGTCGTGGCCGGCCGTCGTGATCCGTACTCCGCGGCGGCCGCGATCTTGCCCGTGATATCGTTGGAGCCCTCATGACGCCCGCCGGCGTCCCGTTCCGGGACACGTTCTGGAACATTCCACCGCTCGCACAGCATGCGCTCTACCTCGGCGCGGTCGTCGCCATGGCGATCTTCGTCTACGGTTTTTACCGCCACATCCGGCTCTGGACGGCCGGTGGGCCCGAGCGCCGCTTCGATCACATCCCGCAGCGCGTGAAGCTCGTGGCCAAGCACGCGCTTGGCCAGGCGCGCACGTTGTCGCAGGCCTACCCCGGTATCATGCACGCCATCATGTTCTGGGGTTTCCTCGCGCTGTTCATGGGCACGGTGCTGGCGACGATCGACTGGGACATCACGCTGCCCTTGTGGGACTACAAGCTTCTCAAGGGCCGCTTCTATCTCTTCTACGAGACCGTGCTCGATCTCTTCGGCCTCTTCTTCGTCATTGGTCTCGGCATGGCCGTGTGGCGGCGCTTCGTGATCCGACCGCACCGTGTCGATCCGACCGCGCGTTTCGCCAACGTGCTGGCGCTGCTCTTCGTCATCAATCTCTCGGGGTTCGTGATGGAAGCCTGCCGCCTGGCGGTGACACAGGTCTGGTGGGCGCCCTGGTCGCCCGTGGGCTGGGCGCTGGGCCAGGGGATGCTCGCGGCGGGGATGAGCGAGGGCGCGCTGCGCGGCACGCATCTGATCGTGTGGCTGGGCCACGCGGTGCTCGCGTTGTTCTTCATCGCCGTCATCCCGTATTCCTATTTCCTTCACCTCCTGACCACGCCGCTCAACATCTTCTTCGCGAAGCTCACGCCGCGCGGCGAGATCCGAAAGATCGACAACATCGAGGAAGCCGAGTCGCTCGGGATCAGCCGCCTCGAAGAGTTCTCGTGGAAGCGGCGGCTCGACTTCGCGGCGTGCGTGGAGTGCGGGCGCTGCCAGGCGGCGTGTCCCGCCTATATGGCGGGAACCGTGCTGTCGCCCAAGCAAATCATCGTAAAGCTGAAGCGGCACATGTACGGGCAGGCGCCCGGGCCGATCCATGGTGAGCTGATCAAGCCGGATGAGCTCTGGGCGTGCACGACGTGCATGGCGTGCGTCGAGGAGTGCCCCGCGTTCATCGACATCGTCGACACCATCATCGATCTCCGCCGCTACCTCACGCTGTCAGAGGGCGCGCTGCCATCGACGGCGCCGCAGTCGCTGCAGAACATGCAGCGTGCCGGGAATCCGTGGGGGTTGCCGCCCGGCGAGCGTTTGGCGTGGGCGCACGGCCTCGATGTGCCGATCATGGAGCCGGGCAAGGAGGTCGAGTACCTCTACTGGGTCGGTTGCTCGGCCTCGTACGACAAGCGCAATCAGGCGATCGCGCGCTCCGTCGTGGCCATCCTCAAGAAGGCCGGCGTGTCGTTCGGCGTGATGCAGGAAGAGCGCTGCCACGGTGAGGTCGCGCGCCGGCTGGGCGAGGAGTACCTCTATCAGACCGTGCAGGCGGAGAACGTCGAGGCCATCAACCAGTACTCGTTCAAGAAAGTCATCACGCACTGCCCGCACTGCTTCAACACGATCAAGAACGAGTTTCCGCAATTCGGCGGCAC
>DAIRVP010000238.1:0-7580 GCA_036802765.1 Candidatus Rokuibacteriota bacterium | reverse complement strand
TCTCGCTGCAGGTGGCCATCATGGCCACCATCGTCGCCGTGGCGTTGGCGATTCCACTCGGCGTGATCGCCGCGCTCAAGCAGGACACCTGGGTCGACTACGCCGTCCGCATCTTCTCGATCGCCGGGCTCGCCACGCCGTCGTTCTGGCTCGGCATCGTGTTCATCCTGCTGCTGCTCGTGGTGTTTCACTGGCTCCCGCCGATGATCTACACGCCCTTCTGGCAGAACCCGTGGGAGAACCTGAAGCAGCTGATCTGGCCCGCGCTCGCCGTGGGTTATCGCTACTCGGCGGTGGCGACTCGCATGACGCGCTCGGCGATGCTCGAGGTGCTGCGCGAGGACTACATCCGCACCGCGCGCGCCAAGGGCCTCGTGCAGCGGTTGGTCCTGGCGCGACACGCGCTCAAAAATGCCATGCTGCCAGTGCTGACCGTCATCGCGCTGGAGTTCGCGTTCCTGATCGGTGGTCTCGTCGTGACCGAGCAGGTGTTCAATCTGAACGGCCTCGGACTGCTGTTCGTGCAGGCGGTGGCCCATCGCGATTACACGCTGATCCAGGCGTTGGTGATGCTGGTGGCCGGCTGCTTCATCGTCGCGAACTTCTTGATGGACGTGGGGTACGCATGGATCGATCCCCGCATCCGATACCGATAACGGGGGGGGCCCCGATATGGCCCCCCACACCCCCCATTGCTCGGACGCGCCCCGGCGCAGCCGTGGCGCGCCTCGACGTCCGAGATAGGTAAACCATCCATGGCCGTAGCGCGCGTACCGATTCCGGTTCCTGAAGCGGTCGAAGCGGCACCGCCGAGCACGCTGAGCCGCTGGCTCGGCGCTGTGCGCGAGTTCTGCCGCACGCGGCCGCTCGGCGCGATCGGCGGCGGCGTCATCGTCGTGATGTTCATCGTCGCGCTGTTCTCGCCGCTCCTGGCGCCGTACGATCCGGAGGCCGTCGATTTTGCCGCGATGCTCGCGCGTCCGTCGCTTTCACACTGGCTCGGGACGGATGCCTTCGGCCGCGACGTGCTCGCGCGCCTCATCTTCGGCTCGCGCACGGCGCTGATGGTGGGGTTCGGCTCCTCCGTGCTGGGCGCGACGCTGGGCGCGATTCTCGGCGTGGGCAGCGCGTACTTCGGCGGACGGATCGACCTCTACCTGCAGCGCGTGATGGACATCTTCCTGTGCTTCCCGCTGATCGTGCTGGCGCTGGCGCTCGTGGCGATCCTCGGCAACTCGATCCCCAATCTCATCATGGCCATCATGGTGCCGATGATCCCGCGCTCCGCGCTGGTCATTCGCTCGTCCGCGCTGGCCATTCGCGAGATGCCGTTCGTCGACGCCGCGCGCGCGGCCGGCTTCGGGCACGCGCGCATCGTGCTGCGCCACATGCTGCCGAACGTGATGGCGCCCTACCTGATCATGCTGACCGCGTTTCTCGGACAAGCGGTCCTTGCAGAGGCGTCGCTGTCGTTCCTCGGTCTCGGCGTTCAGGAACCCACGGCCGCTTGGGGCCTCATGCTGCGCGGCGCCGCCGTCGAGTTCGCCGAAACCGCACCGTGGATGGCGGTGTTTCCCGGGCTCGCCATCAGCCTCTCGGTCTTCGCGTTCAATCTGTTCGGCGATTCGCTTCGAGACGCGCTCGATCCGCGGCTGCGCACGCAGTGAGCCGCGCGCGACCTCGCCAACCACTCGGAATGCTTGACACAAATACAGGTCGAGGTGACAATGTGTGGTCTGACCAGATCGACGCGAGAGCCCGGGAGGCCCTGAATGCCGTACATCATTGCTGAGCCCTGCATCAACGTGAAGGACAAAGCCTGCGTCGAGGTTTGCCCGGTCGATTGCATTTACGAGGGCGACACGATGCTCTACATCCATCCCGATGAGTGCATCGACTGCGGGGCTTGCGAGCCCGTTTGCCCGGTGAAGGCGATTTTCGCGGAAGACGAGACGCCGGATCAGTGGAAGAATTTCATCGAGCTCAACAAGCAGTTCTTCAAGGATCATCCGGGCGTGAAGCCCGCCACGAAGTCCTGACGCTCGGTCGACACCGAGTGGTTGATGTAGTTTCGGGCCCTCGCCGACGCGAGGGCCCGACGTTTTTGTGGGTGTGGATGGTGATCGCGATCGTCGTCGCCCTTGCAGGCTGCGACGGCGCGGTCGCCGAGCAGGCGACGGGCTCTCAGGCGAGAACGATGCTGGCGCAGTTGCCCGAACAGCGCGGGTTGGCCGCGCGCTATCCCGGGGACAAGGGGCTGGCGGCGGATCCGGCCGTGGTACTCGCTGACGATTTTGAATCGTCGACCAGGCCGTGGGATCGTGCCATGGGAGGCGCCAAGATTCTCGATGAGCCGCCACACGCTCATGTCGGTCAGCGGGCACTCGAACTCACCACAAGCGGGCCAGGCGGCGGCGGAGTCATCAAATACCTGACTCCCGGATTCGATCGACTGTTCCTTCGTTACTACATCAAGTACGACGAGGCGTTTCCCGGCGCGCATCACGTCGGCGGTGTGATGTCGGCCCGAGCGACCGGAGTGCCGGACGCGAATCCGGGGGTCATCCCGAACGGCACCAACCAATTCGACGTGTTGCTCGACCACTGGAGCTTCGACCCGAAGTTCCCGCCGCCCGGGCAGCTGGTAGCATACGTCTACCACATGGACCAGCAGCACGAGTGGGGTGAGCAGTTCTACCCCTCCGGCCGGACATCGCCGGGAGTCAACGCCGCGCGGGGAATCTTTGGCCGGTCGTTCGTGCCGAGGACAGACTTCATTCCCGCGCGCGGCCGCTGGTATTGCTTCGAGCTGATGACTCAGGCGAACACGCCGGGACAACGCGATGGGCGCCTGGCGTTTTGGGTCGATGGACGGCTCGCGGCCGATTTCCCCAATCTGCGCTTCAGAACCGCGGACGCACTGAAGCTGAACCGTGTGGGCGTCACCATCTACGAGAGCCGGAATAACGGGCTCCACCGGGTATGGATCGACGACGTCGTCGTGGCGACAACCTATATCGGGCCAATGATCACGGATCAATAATCAGCCGTCTTCGTTTCTGTGCACTTCGCCCAGTGCGCAGGGCAGTCGTCGGTAGCACGCACGCTGTTTGCCGCGTTTTTCGCGACGAGCGTGTGGCACGTGTGTCGCATCCATGCCGCCGCTATGAACGCCATCTCGACCGCCCAACCCCGCAACGAAGCTGTCAGCTATCACGGTGCCGTGTCCGACTTCAAGCGGCGCCTCATCGAGACCACGCTGCACGAGGCGCGCGGTAATCGGACTCACGCGGCCCGCACGCTCGGACTTCAGCGCACCTATTTGTTGCGACTGATCCGGGAGCTTCAGGTTGCCGCGCCCCCTCCGCCGACCCGGAACGGCCGCGCGCCGACCGGGCCCCAGTCGCCGGCGCCCGCCGCCGTGCCGGCCGGACCACCCATCAGCGCCACGGCGGCGTTGCGGGCGCCGGTGCGGGCGGCCCAGGCGCCGACCAGTGCAGCGCCCGCCCGTGTCGCCGCGCCGGCGTTTTGTCCGCCCGCCCGGCCTCCGGCCCGCGCGCCCGCGCGACGCTCGCCACGTCGCTGAACGATTCGCGCGCGGATTGACCTTTGGGCCGCCGCCCGGCAGGATGAGCGGCGGCCATGCCGGACGTCTGGATCGCGGGCGCAGGAATGACGCGCATAGGGCGGCGTAGCGAGCGGCTCGGCGACCTCATGGCCGACGCCGCCCACGCGGCGCTGGCCTCCGCGGGCCGCGAGCGGCCGGAGTTCATCATCGTGGCCACGATGAACCCGGAGGAGTTCGTCGGCGACGGCAACTTCGCGTCGAACATCGCCACGTACATGGGCTTCGCGGAGACGCCGGCGCTGCGCGTGGAGACCGCAACGTCGTCGGGCGCGGCCGCGCTCTACGCGGGGGTCGCGCAGGTGGCCGCCAATCTCCATCGCACCGTGCTCGTCGTCGGCGGCGAGAAGATGACGCATCTGCCGACGCCGCGCGTGTCCGAGATCATCGGACGGTCGATCGACCCCTACGAGCGCGCGTACGGCGCCACGATGCCCGCGCTGGCCGGGCTCGTGACCCGCGCGCTGATGGCGCGCCGGGGCGTCAGCGCGCGCGAGATCGCGCAGGTGGCGGTGAAGAACCATGCCAACGCGGCGCGGAATCCATATGCGCACTTCCAGCAAGCGGTCACGGCGGAAGAAGTGATGGAGAGCCGCATGGTAGCCGATCCACTACGGCTGTTGCACTGCTGCCCGATCTCCGACGGCGCCGCGGCGGTCGTGCTGACGGCGGAGCGCTCCGCGGTGCGTGTGTCCGGCATCGGGCAGGGCGGCGACGCGCTTGCCGTGCGGCACCGAAGCGATGTCACGCATTTCCGGGCGACGCGCGACGCGGCGCGGGCGGCGTTCGCCATGGCCGGCTTCGGACCCGCGCGCATCGACTTTGCGGAGATCCACGACGCCTTCTCGCCGTTCGAGCTGATCTCGCTCGAGGACCTGGGGCTCGTGCCGCCGGGCAAGGCGGGGAAGGCGACGCTCGATGGAGAGACAGCGCTGGACGGCCGCCTGCCGGTGAATCCATCCGGCGGGCTCAAGGCCCGCGGCCACCCGCTGGCGGCGACTGGGCTCGCGCAGGTCGTCGAGTGTGTATGGCAGCTGACGGGGCGCGCCGGTGAGCGTCAGGTCTCGGGCAGCGTCGCGCTGGCGCACTCGATCGGCGGTCTCGCGACCAACAACTGGGTGACGATTCTGGAGCGGGAGAGATGATCGTTCGAGTGAACCGGCCGTCCTGTCGGACGACGCCGTTGAGCGGGGCCATTTCCCACCTAGATCAGGCCACCCTCGGTTCTAACCGGGCTCGCGGACCCCGCTACAAATGATCGAGATGATCGAAGCCTCGCGCTGTCCGCGCTGCGACGCGGTGGTGGCGCCGCCGGCGACGTGGTGTCCGTGGCATCCGGTGCCGATGACGCCGACGAGCGTTCGCGGCGTCGGCCAGGTCATCTCGTTCACGACGCTGCACTCAGCGCCCGAAGGCTTTCGCTCACCATTGCACATCGCGATCGTCGAGCTCGAGGGCGGCGCGCGCTTCGTCTGCCACGGAGCGGAGACGCGCGGGCTGCGCATCGGGTCGATCGTGTCGATCGAGGCCATCGACAACATCTACTACTTCGCTCACATGGGCGCGATGGAGCGCGCGCGCCTGTTCTGGCGCCGTGCCGGGCACGCGGGGGATCGTGTCAACGCGATCGCGCGCAGCCTGGCCAAGCGCGTAATGAAAGGACGAACCGGTGCCGCGAGCTGACCAACCGCTGAAGGGTATCCGCGTCCTCGATCTCACGCGCGTCCTGGCCGGACCGTACTGCGCGATGCTGCTCGGCGATATGGGCGCCGAGGTCATCAAGATCGAGGAGCCCGGCCACGGCGACGACACGCGCGGCTGGCCGCCGTTTGCCAACGGCGAGTCGACGTATTTCATGTCGGTGAACCGCAACAAGAAAAGCGTCACGCTCAATCTCAAAGCGCCCGAAGGTCGCGAGCTGCTCAAGCGGCTGGCGAAGAAGAGCGACGTCGTGCTGGAAAACTTCCGCACGGGCACGATGGAAAAGCTCGGTCTCGGCTACGCGACGTTGTCGAAGCTCAACCCGAAGCTCGTCTACTGCGCGATGTCCGGCTTCGGCGAATCGGGTCCCGAGTCGCACCGCGGCGGTTATGACCTGATCGTCCAGGCCGAGTCCGGTGTGATGGATCTCACCGGTTTCGCTGACGGTCCGCCGGTGAAGGTGGGCAACTCGATCGCCGATCTCGTCGCGGGCATGTCGGGCGCGCACGGGGTGACGCTGGCGCTGCTGGCGCGTCAGCGCACGAAGCGAGGCCAGAAGGTCGAGATCGCCATGCTCGACGTCATGGCGGCGCTGCTGACCTACCAGGCTGGCATGTACCTCAACGCCGGACGCACGCCGGCCCGCCGCGGGAACGAGCATCCTTCGATCGTGCCGTACGAGGTCTTCAAGGCGGCCGACGCCTATCTGGTCATCGGCGCGGCGAACGACTCGCTCTGGGAGCGCTGCTGTGTCGCGCTCGAGCGCCCAGAGCTCGCCAAGGAGCCGCGCTACGCCACCGTGGCATCGCGCGTCGAGCACCGCGCGACGCTCGTGCCGATGCTCAACGAGATTCTCGGCGCGCGTCCGGCGGCGGACTGGCTGAAGCGTCTGGAGGCGGCCGGCGTGCCGGCGGGTCGGATCCGCACCGTGCCCGAGGTCTGCGAGAGCGAGCATCTCAAGGCGCGGGGCATGGTGGTGGCGCTTCCGCACGCCAAGGCCGGCACGGTGAAGATGATGGGCGTTCCCATTCGCCTGCACGGGACGCCCGGCCGGCCAACGTCGGCTGCGCCGGTGCTCGGCGGCGACACCGAGGCCGTGCTCACGCGCGTGCTCGGCGTGCGCCGCGCCGAGGTGAAACGGCTTCGCGACGCCGGCGTAGTTTAGCGTGGACCTGACGCCCGTCACGCTGAAGGGGCGCTGGCTCACCCTCGAGGCGATCGACGAGCATCACGCGCCGGGAATCTTCGACGCCATGCGCGACGAAGAGGTCTGCCGCTATCTCGCCTGGGATCCGCCGACGTCGATCGACGACACGCTGCGACTCATCCGCGAGGCGAAAGAGGCGATGGCGCGCGGCAGCTCGATCGTCTACGCGCAGGTCTGGAACGCGACAGGCCGCGCGATCGGCTCGACGCGACTGCTCGACGTGCGTCCTGCGGATCGACAGGTGGAGATCGGCGCCACCTTCCTCGCGCGTGACTTCTGGCGCACGCCCGCCAACACCGAATCGAAGTATCTCTTCCTGCAGCACTGTTTCGAGAAGCTGGGCTGCGTTCGCGTCGCGCTGAAGACCGACGGGCGCAACGTCCGTTCGCAGGAGGCCATCGCGCGACTCGGCGCCGTGCGCGAGGGCGTGCTGCGTCGTCACATGCGCGTGAAGGGCTACCAGCGCGACACCGTGTACTTCTCGATCCTCGACGACGAGTGGCCGGCAGTGAAGGCGCGGCTTGAGACGCGGCTCTCCGCGCCGTGAGACGTCGCCGCTTACCCGCGACCGCGGGCGTTCGCGATCAGCAGCACGAGACCGACCACGATCGCCGCGCCGCCGAGGATCGGCGGCAGCGGAATCGTCTTCTCCTTCTGCGCCTCGACCTTCAGCGGCCCGAGGTCCACGACCTTTTCCTTCGTGGTGTACGTGACGCCCTGATACGCGAGCGCGAGGGCGCCGAGCACAATCAAGACGATGCCGAGCATTGCCAGTGGGCGCATGTGAAGCCCTCCCTCGGCCGTCGGAACCTTGACACCCGCCGGCCGGCTAGCCGATCATGACAGAACGCGAACACACAGGGCGGAGGCCGTAGAAATGCGCCGTTTGATCAAGATTTACGACACGACGCTTCGTGACGGGACTCAGGGCGAGGGTGTGTCTTTTTCCATGGAGGACAAGGTCCGCCTCGCCACCCGGCTCGACGCCCTCGGCGTCCATTATATAGAGGGTGGCTGGCCCGGCTCGAACCCCAAGGACCTGCGATT
>DAIRVP010000237.1:0-7619 GCA_036802765.1 Candidatus Rokuibacteriota bacterium | reverse complement strand
GATCTCCAGCACGTTCGTGCGCGCCTTGTCCTCCGCCAGCGCGCGCTTGAGCGCCTTGTACACCTGCTCGCGGTGCTCGGGCACTTCCATGTCGATGAAGTCGATGATGATGATGCCGCCGAGGTCCCGGAGCCGGATCTGGCGCACGACCTCCGTCACCGCCTCCATGTTGATCTTCAGCACGGTCTGCTCGAAGTCACGCTTGCCGACGTACTTGCCGGTGTTGACGTCGATGGAGACCAGCGCCTCGGTGTGGTCGATGACGATGTAGCCGCCGGACTTGAGCCAGACGCGCCGGCGTAGCGCCTTCTCGATGTCCTTCTCGATACCGTAGTGATCGAAAATCGGCGCGCGCTCGGTGTAGAGCTTGACGCGATCCTCGAGCGCGGGCACGAGCGCGCGCACGTATTCCAGACACTTGGCGTGCACTTCGACGCTGTCGACGACGAACTCGTCGACTTCCGGCGAGAAGAGGTCGCGCACGACACGGAACGTGAGGTCGGCTTCCTCGTGCAGCGCGGCCGGCGGGGTGGCTTGCTCGTAGCGCGCCTGGATCTGGGCCCACAGCCGCGACAGGAACTCGACGTCGGCGGCGAACTCCGTCTCGCCCTTGCCCTCGGCGTTCGTTCTCAAAATAAACCCGCCGGGCGGCAGCGGGAGCGAGCGCAACGCCGCGCGCAGACGGTCGCGCTCACGATCGTCGCGGATTCGCCGCGAGACACCCACGTGCTGCGTCTGCGGCATGTAGACCAGATACCGACCGGGCAGCGAGATGAACGACGTCACGCGCGCACCTTTGGTGCCGAGCGACTCCTTTGAGACCTGGACGAGGACGTCCTGTCCACGGCTGAGCACCTGCTCGATCGGCGCCGCGGCTTCGCGACGCGGCGGCTCCACCTCATCGACTTCCACGTCGGTGTCCGCGTCCGGATCCGCGTCGTCAATGACCGGCGGAACGAGCGGCGCCGCCTCGACGCCCCGGCTGGCGGTGTAATCGCCGGCATAGAGGAACGCGTCCTTGGCCAGGCCGATGTTCACGAAGGCCGCCTGCATGCCGGGCAACACGTTCGTGACGGTGCCCTTGTACACGCTCCCCACGATCGAGCGGTGTCGATGCCGCTCGAGGTACAGATCGGTGAGGAGGTTACCTTCCTGAACGGCGACGCGGGTCTCGATCGGGCCCGCGTTGATGACGATACGCTTGCTCACGGCAGCACCCCTTGGGCGCGCTCGCGCGATGTCTCATCGCCGCACGCGTCTCATTGGAACTGCCGCATTCGCACGGAGAGCAGGAGCCCGACGGCGCTCGACGACACCAGCATGGACGTGCCGCCATAGCTCATCAGCGGCAGCGGCACGCCCACGACAGGCAGGAGGCCGGTCACCATTCCGACGTTGACGAGCACCTGGGTCGCGAACAGGGCCGTGACCCCGAGCGCGATCAGCCTGCCCACGGGCTCGCGCGCCGACGCCGCGATGTCGAACCCGCGGAGCAGCAACAGCGCATAGCAGGTGAGCAACACCAGGCACCCGACGAACCCCCACGTCTCGGCGAATACGGCGAAGATGAAATCCGTGTGACGCTCCGGAAGAAAGGCGAGCCGGCTCTGTGTCGCGCCGGCGACGCCCTTGCCCAGGAGCTGTCCTGAACCGATGGCGATCTTGGCCTGGATGACGTTGTACGCGCTCCCGAGCGGATCGCGGAACGGATCCAGGAACACGAGTATGCGTTCGCGTTGGTATTCCTTCATCGCGAGGAACCACACCACGGGAAGCGCGCAGAGGCCCGCGAGCGCGAGCCCGCCGAGCAGGCGCAATCGAATCCCGGCTCCCACGAGAAGGGCCGTCATCACGGGAAGCAACAGCAGGGCGGTGCCGAGGTCCGGCTGCTTGACGATGAGCAGCGCGGGCACGACGAGCACCGGCACCGTCAGCGCCAGCGTCGCCTTGCCCACCGGCTGCGCCCAACGGGACGTCAGCACCCAGGTGGCCATCAGCACGAAGCAGATCTTGAAGACCTCTGAGGGCTGTACGGACATCGGGCCGAGCAGGATCCAGCGCCGCGCGCCGGAGACCGTTCGGCCCATCACCAAGACCGACGCGAGCCCCAGGAGGCCAAGCACGAAAAACAGCGGCGCCAGGCGAACCAGGCGCCGGTAGTCGATCGAGGCAATGAGGACGAGGGCGCAGAGGCCCAAGGCGAACCAGGCGAGCTGGCGGAAAGCGACGTTGCCGCCGGCCCGGCCGATGTGCAGGCTGGCCAGTGTCGTCGCGCTCAGGATCACGAGGCCGCCCATGGCGCCCAGCAGCGGCCAGTCAACGTTCTGTAGCAGCCGCCGGTCGATGCCGCCCAGCACGGTCATGGAGAGAGTCTAGCCGGTGATGTCGAGGCTGGCGACTTTCTCGAAGAAGATCGCGTTGTAGATCTGGCGGGCGATCGGGGCGGCCACGGAGCCGCCATGGCCGCCGCGCTCGACGAGCACGATCACCACGACTTCGGGGTCCCGCGCGGGCGCGAACGAGGCGAACCACGCGTGGTCCTGCCCCTTGTCCGATCGCGAGTTGGCGATCGTCTGAGCGGTGCCGGTTTTGCCGACGATGTCGAGCCCGGGAATGCGAGCGACCGCGCCGGTGCCCTTCTCCGTGTTCACGACCGCCCACATGCTCTGTCGCAGGAATGCCCACACGGCCGGATTGAGCTCGACGTGGCCGTTGACGCTGCCGGCATCGCTCCAGACGACGCCGCGCTCGGGGCGCTCGATGCGCTGCACGATGCGTGGCTTCCACAACACGCCGCCGTTGGCGATGGCGGACATGAACCGCGCGATCTGCATCGGCGTCACGAGCAGCTGGCCCTGACCGATCGACATGTTGACGGTCTCGCCGGGGTACCAGACAGGCGGCTTGCCGCGGCGCTGTGACTTCGGCTGCGGCAGCAGTCCGTACTTCTCTCCGCCGAGATCGAGACCGGTCTGAGTGCCGAAGCCAAAAGCGGCGCCGTATTTCACGATGGCCGGCGCTCCGACCTTGAGGCCGGCACCGTAGAAGAAGATGTCGCACGACTGCGCGACAGCGGCCATGAGATCGACGTGGCCGTGGCCTTCTGGCTTCCAGTCGCGGAACGTTCGGCCGCCGAACGGAAACTCACCCTGGCAGTGGACGTGGTCGGCGGGTGTGAGCGTGCCCTCCTGCAGCCCGGCCGCAGTCAGCACCATCTTGAAGATCGAGCCCGGCGGATACGTGCTCTGAATCGTTCGATTGAGCAGCGGAAAATCCGGATCTTTCATCACACGCAGCCACGCGTCTCGGTCGATCGTCCCGGTGAAGCGGTCGATCTCGAACGCGGGCGTCGAGACCATGGCGAGCACGTCGCCGTTTCGCGGATCCATCACCACGATCGCGCCGGTCTTGCCCTCCATGAGCTTCTCGGCGACTTCCTGGATGCGACGATTCACCGTCGTCACGACCTGCGCGCCCGGATGCGGCTCTGTCGACTGTACGAGCCGCACGGGGCGGCCCATCGCGTCGACCTCGATCCGCTCGCCGCCATCCTTGCCGCGCAGGAATTCGTCGAGCAGCCGCTCCAGCCCGGTCTGCCCCACCATGTCGCCGCGGCGATAGCGGCCCTGCTTGAGCTGGTCGTCGTTGGCCTCGCGGACGTAGCCGAGCAGGTGTGCGGCGAAACGGCTCGTCGGATACACGCGCTGCGGCTCGACCTCCACGATCACGCCGGGCAGCTCGAGCTTCCACTCCTCCACCTTCTGCATGTCGGCGATGGACAACCCGCGCCGAATCCGTACGGGCAGGAACGAGTCTGGCGAGACCTTCGCAACGGCGTCCTGCAGCTCCTGGAATGGAATCTGGAGCAGCGACGCCAACCGGCCCAGCGTCGCGTCGCGCTTGTCCTGGTCGCGCTCGAGCTCGCGAGGGATCAGGGAGAGCGTGAACGCCGGACGGTTGTCGACGAGGGGCAGGCCATTGCGGTCGAACAGGATGCCGCGCGGCGCGGCGATCGGGCGGATGCGGATGCGGTTTTTGTCCGACGCCTCCTGGAAGCGTCCGCCTTCGAGGACTTGCAGGTACCAGAGCTGGCACACGATCACCAGCAGCGCCGCCATGACGACGATCGACAGCGCCACGATCCGCTGGTACGTAGGATCGCGGCGCGGGACGCTGCCGCGGTAGCCGGGTCCTGTCCAGTTGTTCACGACGTGCGATCCTTCATGCTCTCGGCCCAGGCCAGCGCGAGCACGAGCGCGGCGCCGAGGAACCCATTGTAGAGCGCTTGTGGAAGGATCACATACGTCATCAGCTCGCCGAACGGCGCCGGGAAGTGGAACAGCTGCAGCAGCGCGTAGCGCGCGAGGCCTTCCAGCACGGAGAGCACGACGAGGCCTGGCACCTGCACGAGCGGTTGGCTCACACGCAGCCGAGTGCCGACGACGCCGATGGCGAAACCGACGACGGCTTTCGTCAACGCCTGAACGCCGAGCAGGCCTCCGGTCGCGGCGTCCTGCAGCAATCCCGCCACGAAGCCCGCCCCACAGCCGAACTCCGGGCCGCGGCGCAGCGCAAGGAGCACGACGACGATCAGCGGGATGTCGGGGGCGACGTCCGCAATGCGCAGCGCAGAGCCGACCGTCGCGTGCGCCACACCGCCGCCGAGCACCGCGATCGCGAGGAAGGTACGCATCAGCCTTCGCTCTTGAATGACGCCGCCACGTCGCGCACTGCGCCGCCCATCAGCAGCAGCACCTCGTCGATGCGCGCGAAATCCACCGCCGGGGTCACCTGCGCGTAGCTGAACAGCGCCGCGCCGCGGTCGTCGATCGAGCGGACCCGGCCGATCGGAATGCCGCCCGGAAAGAGGCCTCCCAGGCCGGACGTAACGACCATGTCGCCGACGCGAAGACCGCCGCCATCGCGCGCCATGTACTTGAAGCGCAGAGTGCCGCGCGGCTCGCCCTCGACGATGCCGGGCGTTCGCGTGCGAACAACATGCGCGCCCACATTGGAGGCCGGGTCCGTCAGCACCTGCACGATCGACGAGCCGGCGCGCACGTCGATGATGCGGCCGACCAGACCGTCGGGGGCGATGACCGCCGTGAGCCGCGCGACCGAGTCGCCGCGTCCGCGGTTGACGGTGAGCGAGCGCACCCAGCCGCCCCATTCACGCGCGATGATCTCTCCCGCCATCGTCTCGAGGGGCAGCGACTCCTTGAGTGCCAGGAGTCGTCGCAGTCGCTGGTTCTCGGCGTCGGTCTCCGACACACGGAGCGCCTCGACGCGCAGCCGCTGCGCCTCCTCGCGCAGCCGACGATTGTCGCTGCGCACGTTCTTCCAGTCGCGGTAGGTCCCCCAGACACCGAGGGTGGCGTGATTGATGCGCGCCAAGACCGTCTGCACGGGCGTCGTGACCAATGCGAGCGCCTCCGAGGCGAGGCTGGCGCGGCCGCGCATCTGCAGCGTGAGCAGCACCAGGCAGACGCCGGCGACGATGCCGAGCAGCGCCAGTGCGCGAATCCTCACGTCGACCCCCTGGAGACTCCTGGTTGCTACGCGGGGATCGCGACCTTCTTCAACAAATCGAGCTCGTCGAGCACTTTCCCCGTTCCGAGCGCGACGCACGACAGCGGATCTTCGCCCGGCGCCACAGGCAGGTTCGTCTCCTGCCGCAACAAGTGGTCGAGGCCCCGGAGCAGCGCGCCGCCGCCCGTGATGACGATGCCCTTGTCCACGATGTCGGCAGCGAGCTCGGGAGGCGTGCGCTCCAGACAGGTGCGAACGGTCTCTACGATCGTCATCACCGGCTCCCGCAACGCCTCGCGAATCTCCTCGTCGGTGATCACGATCGTTTTCGGAATGCCGTCGATCAGGTCACGTCCCTTGACTTCCATTGTGCGACGTTCCCCGCCCATCGGATACGCCGAGCCGAGGGTCACCTTGATCTCCTCCGCGCGGCGCTCGCCGACGAGCAGGTTGTAGTGCTTCTTGATGTACTGCACGATCGCCTCATCCATCTCGTCGCCCGCGATGCGAACCGACTTCGAGTAGACGATGCCCGACAGCGAAATGACGGCCACCTCGGTGGTGCCACCACCGATGTCCACGATCATGTTTCCGCCGGGCTCCTGGATCGGCAGGCCGGCCCCGATGGCGGCGGCCATCGGCTCTTCGATCAGGTAGACCTCGCGCGCGCCTGCCTGCATCGCAGAGTCGCGAACCGCACGCTTTTCGACCTGCGTGATGCCCGACGGGACACCGACGACGATGCGCGGCCGCACCAGCGTGCGGCGCCGATGGACCTTGGAGATGAAGTAGTGCAGCATCTTCTCGGTCACGTCGAAGTCGGCGATGACGCCATCCTTGAGCGGCCGGATGGCGACGATGTTGCCCGGCGTGCGACCGAGCATCGCCTTCGCCTCGTGTCCAACGGCCAGCACCGAGTGATCGGCCTGGTGGATCGCGACGATGGACGGCTCGTTGAGCACGATGCCCTCGCCGCGGACGTAGACGAGCGTGTTCGCCGTTCCGAGGTCCACCGCGAGGTCGTTCGAGAACATCCCGGCCAGCAGGTTGTAGAACATCAGCTCTCCAGTTTTTCTGTACTCGTTACAGGCCCGCTCGAGTGTCGGTACATTAGCACAGTCCGTGCCAGAGCTGCAGGAAAAGTCTGCTTTTCCAGTAATTTAGGGCAGTTCTGCCTTGGTTCCACCCACACGCGCTTGCCCGAAAAGAAGAAGACTTTCAGCGCGTTGTGGATGGCGCAGCCCGCTCACCGACGATGCGATTTCGCGCGCGAGGGTGAACGTGGAGAGCTCGGCGCCGGTTGGAAGTTCCTGCCAATAGGTTCGTCCAGAATGGCACCCGTGACGTCAAGCGTCACTCAGCCCGTCGAACGGACGTCAGGGACTCTGCGGGTCGTCCTTGGACCTGCCGTCGGGGCCCCGTCGGACACCCTCAGCGGCTCGACGGAACGAATCGCTGTAGAGCTTGATCGCGTCACGAATTACTCGCTCTGCCTCGGCGCGCCCGCGGAAGCGGTCGACCTCCACCGTCTTGTGCTCGAGCACCTTGTAGTCGAGGAAGAATCGCTCGAGCTCACGGAGCCGATGCTGCGGCAGGTCGCCGATGTCCGTGTAGTCCGCGTACTCGGGATCGTCGACGTGAACGGCGACGATCTTGTCGTCCTGACCTTTTTCATCGCGCATGGTCAGTACCCCAATCGCGCGCGCGCGCAGGACACAGAGCGGCACCACCGGCTCCTGACCGAGGACCAGCACGTCGAGCGGATCGCCGTCGTCGCAGTACGTCTGTGGCAGGAACCCGTAGTTCGCCGGGTAGTGCACGGCCGAGTGCAGAACCCGGTCGAGCCAGAGCAGGCCGGTGCGTTTGTCGAGCTCGTACTTCACCTTCGAGCCCTTGGGGATCTCGATGATCACGCGGAAGTGCTGCTCGATGTGATCGCCCAGCTCGACGTCGTGCCACGGGTGCATCGCAGGTCGATGATACCCTCCGGCAGAAATCGAGGCGCGTCGCGTCTCCGCCGGCCGGCTTGGGGAGCCGGTGACTGCCCACGCGTGACTGAGGGGGTTTGGGGGAAGCGGTACGGGTCCCCC
>DAIRVP010000236.1:0-7657 GCA_036802765.1 Candidatus Rokuibacteriota bacterium | reverse complement strand
CGTGCTCGCTGACGACCACGATCGTCTTGGCGAGCATCATGAGCCCCATGCCCCACAGGGCCTGCATGACCTTGCGCGCCTGACCGGGATACCGCTTGCGGATCGAAACGATGACCATGTTGTGAAATACGCCTTCGGCCGGCATGTTCACGTCCACGAGCTCGGGCAGCATGAGCTTCATGATCGGCAGGAAGATCCGCTCGGTGGCCTTGCCGAGCCAGTAATCCTCTTGCGGCGGGCGGCCGACGATCGTGGTCGGATAGATCGGACGCGCGCGTCGCGTGACCGCGGTGAGATGAAACACGGGATAGTCGCGCGCGAGCGAGTAGTACCCCGTGTGATCACCGAACGGCCCCTCCATCCGGCGCTCGCTGGGATCGACGTAGCCCTCGAGCACGATCTCGGCCTGCGCCGGAACTTCGAGGTCGATGCTCCGACACGGCACGAGCTCGACGCCGGCGCCGCGCAGCCAGCCGGCGAAGACGACCTCGTCGATGCCCGGCGGCAAGGGAGCCGAGGCCGCGTAGATCATCGCGGGGTCTCCGCCGAGCGCGATGGCCACCGGCATGCGCGAGGTCGCGCGGTGCTCGTGCTCGGCGCCGCCCTTGTGCGTTTGCCAGTGCATCCCCAGCGTGCGGTCGTCGAACATTTGAAGACGGTACATCCCGACATTGCGCGCGCCGCTCACCGGATCTCGCGTGAACACCGCCGGCAGCGTGATGTAGCGTCCGCCGTCTCCTGGCCAGCAGGTTAGGATCGGCAGTCCGGCCAGCGAGGGGTTCGTCGTCTCGACGATCTCCTGGCAGGGCGCGCCGCTGACCCTCCGCGGCGCGGCTTTGGCCACGTCGAGCAGGGTCCCGAGCTTTCGGATCTTGTCGAGGAATGAGCCCGGCATCTTCAGATCGAGCAGCCTGGCGATGCGGACGCCGAGGTCGTCTAGTTGGTCCACCCCGAGCGCCATGGCCATGCGATCCGCGCTGCCGAAGGCGTTGGCGAGCACCGGAACGTCGAACCCCTCGACGCGCTCGAAGAGGAGCGCGACGTTGGCCTCACCGCGGGACTTCGAGACGCGATCGACGATCTCGGTGATCTCGAGATCACGCGACACGGGCGTGGTCACGCGGCGCAGGCGACCACGGCGCTCGAGGTGCGCGACGAACTCGCGCAGGTCGCTGAAGGGCACCGCCCTTACTCGTGGTGGAAGGTTGCGACCAGCCAGCCGGCGACGACGGGGAAGGCGAGGCTCGGGATGATGCGCACCCACACGAACCGCCATCCCATCAGCGGCGCTTCCCACGCGATGATGCGCTGCAGCCCGAAGAGCGACCACGCGGTCATGTAGGTGACCAGCGCAGGCAGCGCGGCGCCTGAGTGCGCGAGCGCGACGAGGAATGGCACGCTGACCATCGGGCCGCCGGGCGTGATGACGCCAGCGAGCATCGCCATGATCAGCCCCTTCACACCGGCTTCGCGGCCGAAGTAACGCGACACCAGCTCTTGCGGCACGACGACCTGGAACAGACCGGCCAACAGCAGCGCCGGGATGAGCCGCGGCAGGATGAACCCGAGCATCGTGAAGCCGTTACGCGCTCCGATGAGCGGGAGCGATGGGTCCTTCACGTATGCGATCACGGCGAAGATCAGGGCGAGGCCGGCCAGCACGAGGGTGGAAGGATCGAGGCGCATCGCCCGGAATTATTGCACATCGCACTGCGGCGATTTGCCGCGCTCGAGTGCGCAGAGTTATGCCGAGGCGGCGAGGTCCGGGCGCTCGAGATACTCCAGAATCCGCGACCATTCGACGGGCTTTGTAAAGACGACGTCGGCGCCGGCCTGGCGGGCGCGCGACAGGAACGGCTCTCCATAACCGGTGACGACGAGCACACGGGTGGTATGGCCGGACCGCGACCGAAGCTCGCGAATCAGCACGTCGCCCGGGATGTCCGGCAAACCGAGGTCGCTCAGCACCACATCGAACGGCTGCTGAGCAACCAGATCGGTCGCCTCCCGGCCGTTGGCGGCGGACTCCACGTCCGCACCCTCGGCCCGCAGGAGGAGTGTAAAGACCTCGCGGATATCCTGGGCGTCTTCGATAACGAGGATGCGAAGACCCCTGAGGCTCATAGGAATCCTTGTTCTGGCGCTATTTAGCAAGCGGGATGCCAGTAGCTGTGGCGTCCGTCGTCCTGATGGGATTGCTATACTGCTCGGGCTTGGATCCGCTCGGCACGAGTCTGATCGAGGGCCTCGAAGACGCGGTCATCGTCACGGACCGGTCGCTCGCCGTCGTGGCATGGAACGCCGTCATGGAGGGGCTGACAGGCATCGAGCGCCGGGCGGCCCTGGGTCGTCCCGCCGCCAAGATGTTGCGCTTCCTTCGCGATACCGACGTGGCGTCGCATCTCGCCCGGGCTCTGAGCGGCGAGACCTCCAGCACCGGCGACGTCCGCTACGAGGTCGCCTCGCAGCCATCGGGTTCGCCGCCATCCGCCTCGCAGCCACCTGACGGTTGGATTTCCGCGCGCTACGTCCCGTGGCGCGATCGCAAAGGCGCTATCGGCGGCGTGATCGGCTTCCACACCGTCGTCACGTCGCAACGACGCCGCGCCACGTTCGTGCGCGCGCTGGAGTCGATCGGCCAGTCGCTCACGTCTTCGCTCGACCTCAACGAGACGCTCGATACGATCACGCAGCGCGCGCTCGAGATCATGGCCGCCGACTCGGCGCTCGTCGTCGCGTGGGACGGCCACGCCAGCGAGGTCACGGTGCTGCGCGCTGCGGGACGCTTGTCCGAGCAGTACGCGGCGACGAAGTCGATTCCGGTCGGCGGCGGCCCGATGAGCCGCGCGATTCTCAAGGGCGCTGCGGTCACGACGCCGGACATCCTGAACGACCCGGAGACGTGGCTCGTCCCGGAGCGTCGGGCTCAGATCGAGCGTGAGGGCTTTCGCGCCGTCGGCGCTGCGCCGCTGCGCAGCAAGGGCCGCGTGCACGGCGCCCTCGTCGTGCACTACTGGACGGTGCGCACGCTCGGCGACGAGGAGATGGCCGCGCTGCAGCGGCTGGCCGAGCATGCGGCGCTCGCCATCGACAACGCGCGCGTCTATGCCGACGCCACACGCCGCGCCGACCGTCTGCGCGAGCTGACCGATCTCGAACAGCTCGTCACGGAATCGTTGGTCGTCGACGACGTGCTGCGTCGCATCGCCCAGGCCACCGCGCGGCTGCTGGACGCGCCGATCGTGCAGCTGTGGACCGCCGATCCCGCCGAGCGGGTGATGCGCCTGTCCGCCTCGAGCGTCGAGCCCGGCCTGCCGGAAGTGCGCATGCCCCGCTCGGTGCCGTTCGGCGAGGGCGTCGTGGGCCGCGTGGCAGAGACGAAAACGACCATCTACGTGAGCGACGTGACCGGCGATCCGCGCGCACTGTCGGGCGCGTGGGCGCGTGAAACCGGCATTGCGCGGATGATGTCGGTGCCGATCCTCGCCGGCAACGACGATCTGCTCGGCGTGCTCGTCGTCCGCTCGCGCGACGAGAGCCTGTCGCGAGACGAGAACCGCGCGCTTGTGACGTCGTTCGCCGCGCGGGCGGCCATCGCCATGCAGCACGCGCGGATGTACGGCGAGGCCGTGCATCGCGCCGGGCGGCTGCGCGATCTGGTGGCCGTGAGCCAATCGATCACGGGCTCGCTCGACTCCGCCGACGTCATGCGCCGGATCACGCAGGCCGTGGCGGGCATGCGGCCGGGCGCGCTCGGCGCGGTGCACCTCTACGACGCCGAGCGTGGCCTGCTGCGCGCGGAAGCGGTGTCCGGCGCCGCGGAGTGGGAAGGCCTGCCGGTCGAGCGGCCGGCCAACGCCGGCTTGCCCGGTGTCGTGTTCGAGGCGCAGACGCCGGTGCTCGTGCCGCAACCGCTGACGCATCCGCGGACGCTGGCGCGCGCCTGGTGGCAGAAGAGGCCCAAGGGTACGTACTACGGCGTGCCGATCGCCGTGGGCGACACATTCGTCGGCGTGCTCGACTATGTCTTGCCCGATGGTCTGCCCGACGCCGAGGAGCAGGAAGCGCTGCGGCTCCTCGCGGCGCAGGCGGGCATCGCGCTGCGCAATGCCACGCTTTATCAAAGCGAGCGCGTGCAGTCGGAGCGGATCCGCACGCTCGCGGCCGTCAACCAGCGGCTGTCGAGCGCGCTGGATCTCGATCAGCTGCTGCGTGGTATTTGCGAATCTGCGGCGACGCTCATCGGCGTGCGCTTCGTCGCGTTCTGGCTCGCCGACGACGTGACACGGACGCTGACGCTGGCGAGCAGCAGCAAACCGGGGATCGCCGACGATGCGCCGCGCCGGTCGGCGCCATACGACCTGGGCGCGACCGGTTGGGTGGCGCGCCATCGCGAACGGCTCGTGATTGACGACATCACGGGCGATCCCCGCATGATGGACGCAGAGTGGCTGGCGCGCTGGGGCTTGACGTCCTACGCCGCGTATCCGGTGCTCGCCGGCGACGAGCTGCTCGCGATTCTCGCCTTTCTGCACTCGGCGCCCATTCGCGTCGGCGACGACGCCGCCGACGTGATCGACATGTTCGTCGGTCAGGCCAGCGTTGCCGTGCGCAACGCGCAGCTCTACCGCGAGGCGCAGCGACGGCGCGACGTGGCCGAGACACTCGCGCGCGTGGCGCGGGAGCTGACCGGCACGCTCGAGGTCGAGCGCATCGCGGAGCTCGTCACGCATGGTCTCGTCGAGCTGCTGGGCACGCGCGCAGCCGCGCTGTACCGCTACGATGGCGAGACCGGCGGTCTTCATCAGCTCGCCGCGTATGGGGCAGGCGCCGACGTCGTCCGCGGTGTGCAGTTCAGGGCGGGCGAGGGTGTGCCCGGGTGGGCGATCGCCGAGCGCAAGATCGTCGTGACGCCCGACGTGCTGCGAGAGCCGCGCGTGAGCCTGTCGGCCGAGCTGCGCGAGCGGGTCGTGCGCTACGACATCGGCGCGGTCGTCGGCGTGCCGCTGCTCACGCGTGACAGCATCGTGGGCGCGCTCGCGCTCGGCGACCGCCGCGGGCGTGAGTTCTCGGCCGACGAGCTGCAGGCGTTGCAGGCGTTCGCCGACCAGACAGCGCTAGCGCTCGAAAACGCGCGGCTCTATGCCGCCGCGCAGGAGAGCCTGGCGCGCCTGCGCGAGACGCAGGCGCAGCTGGTCCAGGCGGCAAAGATGTCCGCGCTCGGCCAGCTCGTCTCGGGCGTCGCCCACGAGCTGAACAATCCGCTCAGCGTCATCATCGGCTACGGGCAGCTGCTGCTCGGCCGCGACGTGCCGGCGGCGCTCAAGCGACCGGTCGAGCTGATGGTCGCCCAGGGCGATCGCATGGCCAAGATCGTGCGCAATCTGCTGTACTTCGCGCGCCAGCGGCCACCCGAGCGCGGGGCCGTCGACGTGCGATACGTGATGGAGCAGACGCTGGCGCTGCGCCTCAACCATCTGACGCTGTCGGGCATCACGGTCGAGCGCGAGTTTCCCGACGCGCTGCCCGTCATCAACGGCGACGCGCAGCAGCTCGAGCAGGTGTTCCTGAACCTGCTGCTGAACGCCGAGCAGGCGATCCACGACGCGAAAGCCGCCGGCCGCATCGTGCTGCGCGCGCGCCTCCGCGCCGACGGTCGCGCCATCCTTGCCCAGGTCGTCGACGACGGTCCCGGCATCCCGCCGGAATCGCTGCCGCGCGTCTTCGAGCCGTTCTACACCACGAAGATCGTGGGCATGGGCACCGGTCTCGGCCTGTCGGTGTCGTACGGCATCGTGCAGGAACATGGCGGCCGGCTCAGCGTCGATAGCCGACCGGGCGAGACGACGTTCACGCTCGAGCTGCCGGTGACCGAAGCAACGCCGGTGATCGCAGCCCCACGCGAGCGGCGCGTGTTCGACGGCGTCGGCAAAACAGCGCTCGTCGTCGAGGACGAGGCGAGCGTGCTCGATCTGGTCGTGACGCTGCTGGGCGAAAGAGGTTGGCGTGTGGACGTGGCGCCAGGCGGCCGCGCCGGCTTCGAGCGCGTGCAGCGCCATCGCTATGACTTGATCGTGTCCGATATCAGAATGCCCGAAGGCGACGGCCAGGAGTTCTACGAGCGCGCCCTCGCGCACGATCCCGCGCTGCGCCACCGCTTCATCTTCATCACCGGCGACACGGCTGGCGACGAGGCGCGCGCGTTCATCGACGGCGCCGAGGTGCCGGTCGTGGAAAAGCCGTTCTCTCCAGGCACCTTCGAGGACGCCGTGTGGAGATTGATGACGGCGGGCGCGCCGTGACGAAAGCGGACCTCGTGATGATTCTGGCCCGCACCGCCGGCGGCTCGCGCGCCTCGGCCGATCGCGCGTTCGCCGCGTTCATCACCGGGGTGCGCGAGTCGTTGCGCCAGGGCCGATCGGTCACCATCTCCGGCTTCGGTACGTTCGTCGTCGCGCGCCGCGCCACGCGCCGCGGCCGCCATCCGCGCAACGGGTCGGTCATCACGATCCCCGGCGCCCGCGTGCCGAAGTTTCGCGCCAGCCGCGCGCTGAAGATCGCCGTGCGCTGAGGTCTTTTGAAGTGCGCGCGTTGGTCTTTGACGTGCGCGCGTTGACCGATCGATAGCCGCGTGTTCTAATCGTCCGTCGTTGCGATGATCCTGGGGGATCGTCTAGCGGTAGGACGCCGGGTTCTGGCCCCGGTAACGGGGGTTCGAGTCCTCCTCCCCCAGCCACATCGCGCGTCTGGCCGGCCCCATCGTCTAGAGGCCCAGGACACGGCCCTCTCAAGGCTGAAACACGGGTTCGAATCCCGTTGGGGCCACCAAGTTATTTTCGTTGAGGTTTTCCGCGAAAGATTTCCGTCCCGGGTAGGACGGGATGGAAACCCCTAGCGCACTCGACCTCCGTTGGCTTCGTCGAACAGGTTCACAACCTTCTGAAGATCCTGCGGCGCGAGCCGCGTGTAGATCGTCGTCGTCTGAATGTCAGCGTGACGGAGATGCTCCTGCACCGCACGGAGATTGCCGCCGGACCGCTTGAGCAATTCGACGCCGCACGCGTGGCGGAATGCATGCGGGTGGATCGTGTCCACGCCGACGCGCTTGCCGAGATCCTTGATGATCTTCCAGACGCGCTGACCCGACATACGTCGCACCTTCTTCTCGCCGCCGTACCACTTGTACTGCACCTGGAACAGCGGCTCGCTGGCCGCCGCGCCCGGTCGCTCATTCGCTAGATATTCGTTCACAATCACGCGCGCGACATCCGGCAGCGGCACGGTCGTCTCGTGCCCACCTTTACCGAGCACGCGACGCAGCCCGAACTGCGGCTGATAGTCGCCGATGTTGAGACGGACGACTTCGGCGCGGCGGAGACCGCCGTAGACCATCAGGGCCAGCATGGCCTTGTCCCGACGACGCGCGCACCGTGCGAGGAACTGCTCGACGGCCTCCCACTTCGGGACACCGGGGATCCTCGTTCGCTTTGCCGGAAGCGTGATCGTCTCCATAGGGTTCTTCTCGAGTCGATTGTGCTTCACCGCCCACTTCGCGAAGCTCCCGAGCACCGCGAGGCGGATCCGGATGCTGTTCGGCTGCAATTCCTTCGATGCCATGAAGTACTGGTAGCTTCGGCACAGCTCCGAGGTGAAGTGC
>DAIRVP010000235.1:0-7696 GCA_036802765.1 Candidatus Rokuibacteriota bacterium | reverse complement strand
GTCTCGGAGGACAGGTCCACCGAGAACGTCTCGTCCGGCTCGCCGATCGTGTCGAAACGCGTCATGAACACCGCGGTCCCGGTCGTCTCGATCGACTCGTTGAGCGAGTGCAGCTCGCCGAGCGCTCGCACCGGCGACGGGAATTGCTGCGTATCGCAGATGATCTCGCGGAGCCGCAGGACGTTTTCGGGCGATTCGTTCTTCAGCGGAGCGCAGCGGTTGGAGCCGTTCCAGTTCGAGATGGTCATCGCGCGTCCTCCAGGCGGCGCAGCGCTGCTGCCGCGTGCCGAGCGAAGAGTACTGCACCCTGCTGGTTCGCGACCTCGATCGCCTCTTGCAATGATTGCCGGGCGCCTTCCACGTCGCCACGCTTGGCCAGAGCCTCGCCGCGCACGCACAGAAGCGTCGAGACGAAGGCGTGCTCGCCGGTCTCCCGTTGCCGCTCCATCGCGTCCGCGATGACGTCCAGCGTGGCGTCGACGCGGCCGGCGGCCAGAAGCCCGTCGGCCAACCGGGCGCGATGCGCGAGGCCGACGCGCTGCCCCACCGCCCGGAAGAGGTCGGCGCCCTCCTGCATCATCGCGGCGCCGCCGCTCACGTCCCCCATGCGCCCGATGGCCCACCCCGTGTGCGACATCCCGATCGCCACGAAGAACGCGAACGCGTGTTCGCGGGAGATCGCCACCAGCTCTTCGCCGAGCGATTTGACGCCCGCGGCGTCCTCACGAAGCTCTCCGATCTCGCAGGCCGCGAACAAGGCGAGCGCGAGCGTGAACGGATGCCGGCTTTCGCGGGCGAGCTGGAGCATCGTGTCGGCGCGCCGGGCCGCGCTCTCGAGATCGCCGACGACGGCGTCGGCCCAGCCGAGAAAGCCCCACGCCGCCACGCCCATGTCCTGACCGTACCGAAGCGTCTGCGCTGCGCTCTCCGCGCGGTCGTACAACGCGATCGCCTGCGCCAGATGCTCGCGGGCGGGAGCGAATTCGCCGAGATAGAACTTGTCGACGCCGGCTGCGAGGTGGGCGCCGACGCGCACAAGGCGGTCGCCGTGATCGGCGGCGATCGCCAGGAGCTGGGCGACCAGCTCTTCCGCGGCACGGAAATTGGCCCGCGAAAACTGAAATCGCCATGCGCTCCAGTGGACGAAGAACTTCTGGGTGACGTCGGTCAGCCGATCGGCGAGCTCGCGAATGCGCGTCAGCGTCCGCTCGACTTCGGGAGCGCCGTATCCGCGCGCCGCCGTGAGCGACATGGCCATCGCGAGCTGCATGGGCACTTCCTGGGTGTCCCTCGAGGGGTTCTCCGGTTGATCACCCAGCAGCCTGAGCGCCTGGCCGAGGTGCACGAGCGCATCGCCGTGCGCGGACCGCTGGATCGCCAGCTGCCCGGCGCGGTACCAGTGCTCGATCGCCTCGGCGTGCCGGCCGGCCTCGGTGCAGTGGTGCGCCAGCGTTTCCGGGCGGCGGTCGCGGGTCTCCGGCGCGAGCTTCTCGATCGCGGTGACGACGCGCGCGTGGAGCCGCCGCCGTGTCTCTGGCGCGACGGAGTCGTACGCGACCTCGTGCGTCAGTGCGTGCTTGAACGTGTAGGCGGAGTCGACGCCCAATCGAGTGGCGTACAGAAACTCGCCCGTCTGCAGCCGTCGCAGGCTGCCGCGGACGTCGTCGACGGAGCGCTCACACGCATCCTCGAGCAACGAGCCTGAGACTTCGCGCCCGATGACGGCCGCGACATCGAGGACGTGCTTGTCCGCCGGCGCCAGACCGTCCACGCGCGCGGCGATGATGTCGTGCACCGTTCCCGGCACCGCGAGGGCAACCGCATCGTCGGTCTGCTCCTCGACCGAGCGCGCGAGCTCCTCCAGGAAGAACGGATTGCCCTCGCCGCGGTCCAGGATGCGAGCGACCACCGTCTCGGCGACGGGGCGCGCCACCAGGACGGACTTCACGAGCTGTCGGCTCTCAGCGACCGAGAGCGGGCCGATGGCGATTTGCGTCGCATTCGACCGCGTCTGCCACGGCGCGTGATAGACCGGGCGAGACGTCGTCACGAGCAGTATTCGAGCGGTCATCGTGAGCTGGGCCAGGGACGCCAGCAGCTCTGCCGACGTCTCGTCGATCCAGTGCAGGTCCTCGATGGCGAGCAGCACCGGCCGCTGCTCCTGCTGGGCGAGCAGGATGCGTCGGCTGGCCTCGAACGTCGCGGCCTTGATCGCATCGGGCGAGCGAGTGCTGAGCTCGGCGGTCCTGCGCGGGAACAGCAGGTACAGTAGATAAGGAGCCGACGCGACCGCGGCCTCGCCCAGCAGTTGCAGGGCCTCGCGCACCTTGGCGTCGACGACCTCGATCGTGTCGGTGTCCTCGATCTCCCAGGCGGTCTTCAATATCTCGATGACCGGGAAATACGGTACGTGCCTCGCATACGACGCGCAGCGCCCCTCGAGCATGACGATGCCGTGCCGGACCGACTGCTGGAACTCGTGAAGCAACCTCGACTTGCCGATGCCGGGCTCGCCCACGAGCGTCACGATCTGGCCCTGGCCCACCATGGCGCGATCGAGCAGCCCGTGGAGGAGATCGATCTCGGGCCGGCGGCCGATGAAGCTGACCGCGTGCGGTCCCCCCGGCGTGACCCACCGGCCGACGAGTCGATGGCTGCCCCTATGCACATCGGGCCCCGCCGGTTTCACGTCGAAGTGGTGCATCAGAAAGCCAACCGCCGAGGCGCTCACGCCGATCTCCGCGGCGCCGATCGGCTCCAGGTCATCCAGTGCGGTCATAGCCTGGCGGGTGGCGGCAGCGTCGACGACCGGTCGACCGTCGATCCGCGCGAGCGCGACGCGGTCGACGTGGATGGCGAGCGTCGCTGAGACGTCTCGCCGTACATCGGCGCTGGGTTGCTCGGGCGCCAACGACTTTGCGATCGCCAGCGCGGCCGTCGCCGCCCGCCGTGGAGCGTCTTCGGCGGGCTCGTGCCCGAAGATCGCACCGATACCGTGCTGGCCGATTTCGCTGACGTAACCGCCGAACGTCTGGATCTTCTCGATGATCGAAGTCAGGACCGGGGTGGTGATGGACGGCGACGCATCGGCGGGACCGACGATTCGCGCTCGTAGGAAGGTCAGGCGTCGCCGCTCCCACCGTACGTCCGCGATCGTGGCTCCGACCGCCTGCTCAGTGCCGGCCGGCGTCACGGCGCTCGCCGGCGCTGAGGGTTCGGCTTCGACACCCGCGGCGGTCGGCGCCCGCAAACCGTAAAGGCGCATCCGCGCGCGCACGGTGTTGCGAGTGATGTCGAGCAGCGCGGCGGTCCGCGAGATGTTCCACCCGGTACGCGCGAGCGCCTCGACGAGACGCTCGCGATTGTCCTCTTCTCGATTCGCTTCGCCTGTTGGTTGCTCGGATGATGGCGGGGTTTCGGCACGGCCGCGCTCGGGGGCCGCACGTCGGCGTATAGGAAGGTCCAGCGCGTCGGCCGTGATCGCCTCGGTGTCGGAGAGCAGCACCGCTCGCTCGAGGATGTTCCTGAGCTCGCGCACGTTGCCCGGCCAGTCGTAGGCCGTGAGGGCGCCGCGTGCATCCTCCGACAGTCTTCCGGGCGGGAGCTTGTAATCGGCCCAGATGCGGGCCAGCATCCGCTCGGCCAGCCGCTCGACGTCCTCGGGACGCTCTCTCAGAGGTGGAAGCTCGAGGACGAGCACGGCGAGCCGGTGATAAAGGTCTTCCCGAAATGATCCCTTGCGAATGGCGGCGAGTAACGGCTTGTTGGTGGCCGCGATGATCGAGACATTGACGGGCTCGTTTTTGGTGGCTCCCAACCGGCGAATGCTCCCCTGTTCGAGCGCGGTGAGCAGCTTGGCCTGAAGGCCGCGCGGAAGCAGGCCGATCTCGTCGAGGAACAACGTGCCGCCGTGAGCAACCTGAAAGAGGCCCGGTTTGGCCTGCCGCGCATCTGTGAATGCGCCCCGCTCGTAACCGAACAGCTCCGCTTCGAGGAGCGTCTCCGGTATGGCCGCGCAGTTGATGTCGACGAACGGGGCGTTTGCACGAGGCCCGGTGCGCTGCATCAGCCGCGCGAGGAAGCCCTTGCCCGTCCCCGTCTCGCCTTCGATGAGGATCGGCGGCAGTCGTCGCGCGGCGTCATGGCGCCGCAAAAGCGCGCGGGCCGTCTGCCGTAGCGCGACGATCTTGGCATTCTCCCCGATCAACTCATCCAGGGGGTCCATGAGACGCGTATGGTACTCGCGTCGGGAGTCATCACGTAATGGCCATCTCGCGTCCGTGCCTCAGCGCCTCTTCCACCGCGAGACACACCGCGACAGCCTTCCGTGCCTGCTCGGCGGAAACCAGCGCGCGGCGCTCGCGAAATGCGCCGACGATCAGACGCAGCTGCTCCTCGAGCTCGAACAGCTCGCCGGACGCCTCGAGCGGGACTGCGGCCGGCGCGCTCGCCCCGCGGCGCCGCACCGTCAACCCAAAGCTCGCCTCGCGCGTGCGATCCATTCCGCCGGACCACCACGCGCGCAGCGCGCCGTCGGCGCCGACGACTTCGCAGCCGAGGTGGTACTCGAACCCGGTCAGCGTCAGCGTGACGACGGCGTAGCGAGCGCCGGGAAATCGAAGCGTTGCCGTGACCGCTTCGGTCAACGCCGAATCGCCGTCGCGCGAAAACCCGACCGCGCTCACCGCAACTGGATCGCCCCAGCGCGCGAAATACCAGAGCACCAGGTCGAAGTGGTGGACGAGCTCCTCCATGATCCAGGAGCCGACCCGGCGCGCATCGTGCCGCCAGCCGCCGGAGCCGGGGCGGTAGGGGAAGCGAAAGAGATTGAACGCGACGCTCTGCAGATTGCCGACGTCGCCGGCGTCGATGATGCGTTTGATGGCGCCCCACTGCTGCGACAGACGCAGCTCGTGGCCGATCGACAGCACGCGGCCCGTGCGGCGAGCGGTCTCGATGAGGCGATCGCACGCGGCGAGCGTCGGCGCCAGCGGCTTCTCGAGCAGCACGTCCTTGCCCGCCTCGAGCGCGGCGATGCCGATCTGCTCGTGCAGATCGTTGGGGACCACGATGTCGACCGCGTCGATGTCCCGACGAGCGAGCAGGGCGCGGTAATCGAGCTCGACGACCGCATCAGGCCAGTCCCGGCGAGCGGCGTCCGCCGTCTCGCGGCTGCGGCACGCGATTGCGGCGAGCGTGGCGCCGGGCGCCTGCGCGATGGCGCGCGCGTGATAGCGGCCGAAGAGGCCGTAGCCGATGAGGCCGAAGCGCATCGGTCACGTAGACTGTGCGTTACCCAGTTGTCTGGTACTCGACGCGCCCCGCCTCGGTGACCCGTCGAGACGCATCGAGAATCTCGAGTGATATGAGGTCGCCGGCCGCGTCGTAGTCCAGGATGACGCCAGGCTTGTCCTCGTCACTCTCCGCGACGGTGACGCCCTCCTTGAGGACGAAGCTCAAGGTGTCGGTTTGGCGGTCATAGGTGATTCTCACGATCGCCTCCAATACTTGTCCACCTTCGTCGTGCGATACACAGTCACGATGCGGGCGGGCCGGTTATTTGTATCGACGAACACCCGTACAACATAGCTCTTTGGCGGCGATCCCATGTGGATCCGTGATTGAAGTACGACGCGGCCGCCGCGTATGGGCAGTTCTTGCTCCGGTGAACTGACGACGCGTCGGACGATGTCTTCTGTGATGCCGCGACGCTCCATCTCGGAGCGCGCGTGAGCCGAGATGGCAAAATCGCCAAAGCGTCGGAGAGGCATGACGCACTGTGCTGCCGCATGCTCCGCATGACAATGTCGAAAGATTGATACGGCAAGCGCATCATCCTTTGAGCGCCCCGGCGACAAGGCCCCGCACCACATACTTCTGGAGCAGCAACACCAACAGCAGCGTCGGCAGCAGGCCGAGCAGGCAGATGGCCATCATCAGCGTGAAGAAGACGAAGTAATCAGAGACGAGGCCGGCCAGGACAACGGGCACCGTCATGACGTCGGGGCGGCTCACAACGATCAGCGGGATCAGCAGCTCGTGCCAGGACAGGATGAACATGATCGTCGCGCACGCGGCCAGCCCCGGCGTGGCGAGCGGCAGCACGATGCGAACGAACGCGCCGAAACGCGTGCAGCCATCGATGCGCGCGGCGTCCTCGAGCTCGCCGGGTAGCGCGGCGAAGTAAGGGACCAGAATGAGCACGGCGTACGGCAACAGAAAGCCGATCTCGGCGATGACGACCCCGCTGAGCGAATTCAACAAACCATAGCGACGGAAGAGGACGTAGAGCGGCACCATCAGCACGACCAGCGGCACGAGCCGCGACGCGACGGACAGCGACAGCAGGGCTTTCACCCAGGCCAACCGCAGGCGCGCGACGGTATACGCCGAAAAGCTGGCGAACAGCAGCGTGAGCAGCGCGACCGACACGGCCACCGCCACGCTGTTCATGAACGCCGCGGGAAAGCGCTCGACCGACTTCGGCAGATACGTGACCTGCTCGAAAATCGGACCGCGGTGGGCGCCGCCGGTGAGGATCAGCTCGAAGTTGGCCAACGTCGGCTGGCGCGGCAGCAGCGAGCGCAGATCGGACTGAAGCGCTTTTTCTGATTGCAGCGCGCCCAGAACGACCGGCATCAGGGGAAGCAAGAGAAACGCGATGACGCCGACGTTGGCGACCGTCAGCCACGCGCGGCGCGCCCGCGACAGCCTCACGCCTCGAGCCTCCGCCCCACCATCCGCGCGTAGGCGATGCCGGCCACGGCGAGAATCAACGCCATCACCCATGCTGACGCGGCGCCGAGACCCACGTTGAACGGCGGCTGGAAGGCGGCGCGATACGTATACCACGACGCCGTCCACGTGGCGTTGCCGGGGCCGCCCTGCGTGATGGCGAAGATCTCGTCGAACACCATGAAGCCGAACGTCGTCCTCAAGATGAGGCTCACGGCGATGATCGGGCGCAGCAGCGGCAACGTGATGTGCCACAACTTCCGCCAGCCCGAGGCGCCGTCCACTTCGGCCGCCTCGTAATAGTCGCGCGGGATACCGCGCAGGCCGGCGTGATAGAGAAGAATGTTGAACGGCGTCGTGCGCCACACGTAGGCGGTGACGACGGCGCCCATCGCCAGCTGCGGATGGCCCAGCCAGTTCACCGGCTCGTGGATCAGCCCGAGCGCGGACAGCACGCGGTTGAGATAGCCGTATTGCGTGTTGAAGATGAACGCCCACAGCAGACCATTAACCACGGGTGGCACACCCCACGGCACCAGCAGCAGGACACGCGTCACCCGCGAGAGGCCGACGCGATCGTCGTCAATCACGAGCGCCACCGCGAGCGCGATGACGACCTCGAGCGCCACCGAAACGCCGACGAAGACGACCGTGTTGCGCAGCGTCAGCCAGAAGATCTCGTCGCCGAACAGCCGCGCGTAGTTCGCGAGACCGGCGAACGGCAGCTCTCCGGTGCGCAGCGTCTTTAGATTTACGTCGTGGAGCGACAGCCAGCCGGCGTACAGCACCGGCCACGCGAGGATCAGCAGCAGACACAATCCCGACGGCAGATTCAGGAAGATCGCGAGCGCTCCCGCGCTCGGCTCGCGTCCTCGCGCACGCGCTGGCACGACGGGATCGCGCTCAGGCCTTCTTGGCTTTGCCCACCGCGGCGATCATGTTGTCGCATGCCTGATCGGCC
>DAIRVP010000234.1:0-7698 GCA_036802765.1 Candidatus Rokuibacteriota bacterium | reverse complement strand
TCCTTGGCCAGGATGTCGGCCTTGTAGATCCAGTTCCACGGCTGCGCGAGGTTGGTCAGGAACGACGCTTCCGGATATTTCAGGCGGAAGACGACCGTATCGGGCGTCGGCGCCTCCACGGATTCCACCGAGCTGTACGTCGCCTGACGGCTCGAGTGCACGCCGGCCGGCGGAGAGATGATGTGATCGTAGGACGCCTTCACGTCCTTCGACGTCATCACGCTGCCGTCGTGGAACTTGACACCCTTGCGCACCTTGAACGTGTACGTGCGACGATCGGGCGAGATCGTCCACGACTCGGCGAGATCGCCGATGATCTTGGTGCCCGTGCGATCCGTGGGGTCCGTACGTAGCAGCGTGTTGTACTGCGGCGCGCCGGGGTGGAGCATCGCGAACGTCTCTTCCTGGTGCGCGTCGAAGCTCGGCGGCTCGGCGGCGACGACGAAGATCAGCTCACCGCCAGAGCGTGGCGTGTCCTGAGCGAAGGCGGACGCGGCAAGAGCCGCGGTGAGTGCGAGTACGGCCAGCAGAGTTTTCATGGGCGGGATTATACTGGCGCCTCATGAAGACCGTCGTTGCGCTTCCGGGCGAAGGGATCGGCATCGAGGTCGTGGACGCCACGTGTGGGCTGCTGACAGACGCCGGCGTGCCGCTGAAGATCGTGACGCCGCCTCAGATTTCCGCGCCGGGTTCACCGGTCCCGGACGAGACGAAGCGCATCTGCCGTGACGCCGACGCCGTGCTCTTTGGCGCCGCGGGGCCCGCGACGACGCGCGTCGTCGGCTGGCTGCGCTGGGAGATGGACGCATGGGGCGGAGTGCGGCCGGCGAAGTTCTATCCGGGCATGCGCTCCCCGCTCGCCGATCCCGAGGGCATCGATCTCGTCGTCATCCGTGAGAACTCGGAGGGCATCTATCCGGGCCGCGAGGGTGATCTCGCGGACGCTCAGCGCGCCCTGCCAAATGTCCGCGACCGCTTCGGTCGCGGTCTCGATCACTATAAGGACGGACGCTTCGCGGTGAAGGTGGCCACGCGCGGCGGCGCGACCCGCATCGCGCGCTTCGCGTGTGAGCTGGCGCGCCGGCGCAAGGCGAGCGGCCACGCGGGCAAGGTCACCTGCGTGACCAAATCCAACGTGCTGCCGCAGACCGATGGCCTCTTCCACACGACCGTGCAGGCGGTCGTCGCAACGTACCCCGATCTGACGTTCGAGCACTTTCACGTGGACGATGCGGCGCGGCGCATCATCCGGTTTCCGAAAACCCTGGACGTCGTCGTGTGCATGAACCAGTACGGCGACATCCTCTCGGACGTGGCGGGCGAGGTCGCCGGCGGGCTCGGCGTCGCGCCGTCGGGCAATTTCGGTGACGGGGGTTGGGCGTACTTCGAGTCCGTGCATGGCTCGGCGCCCGACATCGCGGGCCAAGGCATCGCCAATCCCACCGGCACCCTGCTTTCTGCCGTGCTGATGCTCGAGCACCTCGGGCTCACCGCCGAGGCCGGGCGACTGCAGTCGGCCGTCGCGCGCGTGTATCGCGACGGCAAAGCGCTGACGCCGGATCAGCGCGGCACCGCGACGACGAAACAGATGGCGGCGGCGGTGCTGGCCGCGTATCGCAACCAATGACGACCGCGGCGCGCGCGTTCGTCGTGCTCGCCGCGTTCGTGTTGCTGTCCGGCGCCACCGCGGCCGCGCAGCCGAGCGGCACGGTCACGTTCGGCGTGCACGTCACGCTGGCTACGCGCTGGCTCGATCCGGCCGACACGGACGCCGAGATCACGCCGTTCATGATCTTCTACGCGCTGCACGACGCGCTCGTGAAGCCGATGCCGGGCGGTCTCAACACGCCGAGTCTCGCCGAGTCGTGGACGATGTCGCCCGACGGGCGCACGTGGGATTTCGTGTTGCGCAAAGGCGCCCGCTTTCACAACGGCGATCCCGTCAGCGCGGAGGACGTGAAGTTCTCTTTCGAGCGCTACAAAGGCGCGGCGGCGAACATCCTCAAGGAGCGCGTGCGCGAGATCCAGGTCGTGGACCCCGGCCGCGTGCGATTCCATCTTAAAGAGCCGTGGCCCGACTTCATGACGTTCTACGGCACCAGCGCCTCGGGCGCGGCGTGGATCGTGCCCAAGAAGTACGTTGAGAAGGTCGGCGAGGAGGGCTTCAAGAAGGCGCCGGTCGGCGCGGGCCCGTACAAGTTCGTCTCGTTCACGCCCGGCATCGAGCTGGTGCTCGAGGCGTTCGATCAGTACTGGCGCAAGACGCCAAGCGTGAAGCGTCTGGTGCTGCGCAGCATTCCGGACGAATCCACGCGCGCCGCGGCCCTCAAGCGCGGCGAGGTCGACATCGTCTACTTCCTGAACGGCCCGATCGCCGAGGACGTGCGCCGGACGCCCGGCCTCACGCTCACCGCAGTGCGGACCAACGGCGTGTTCTGGCTCATGTTCCCCGAGCAGTGGACCGCCGGCTCCCCGTGGGCCGATCGCCGCGTGCGCCTGGCCACGAGCACGGCCATCGACCGCCAGGCGATCAACGAGGCCGAGTCGCTCGGCTTCTCCGGGCCGACAGGAAACATCGTCCCGCGTCACCAGGAGTTCGCGCTCGCGATCGATCCGCCGCCGTACGATCCCAAGCGCGCAAAGGCGCTGCTGGCCGAGGCCGGCTATCCCAACGGCTTCGACGGCGGCGACTTCACGCCGTTTCCCCCGTACACCGGCATGGGCGAGGCGATCGTGAATTATCTCGCTGCGGTCGGCATCAAGCTCCGCATGCGGACGATGGAGCGGGCGGCAGTGCTGACGGCCTGGCGCGAGCGCAAAATTCGTCATCTGTTCGTCGGCGCGACAGGCGCCGCCGGCAACGCCTCCACGCGCCTCGAGGCCTACGCGACGAGCCGCGGCACCGGCGCCTACGGCACGCTGCCGGAGCTCGACGCCATCTTCACCAAGCAGCTGCAGGAGATGGATCGCCGGAAACGCGAGGAGATGCTGCACCAGATCCAGCGCATGATCGCCGACCAGGTGATGTTCGCGCCGATCTGGGAGAACGGATTCATTCGCGCCTACGGGCCCCGCGTCGAGGAAGCGGGATTGAAGCTGATCCCGTCGTTCCCCTACTCGGGGCCGCTCGAAGACTTGCGGCTCAAACCGTCCGCGCGTTAGAGACGTCAATTCCATCGGCAGGACGACGCCCGCCCGCTCGAACGCGTTCCTGCGGGAACGTCCACGGAGGCTGGCGAAGAGACCGCGTCTTCTGGCATGCTGGGCACCAATGAGGAACCCGATCCGGCGGCGACGACGTGGACGACCGCCGCGCGCTCTCATCGCGGCCTGCATCGAAGGGCGATGCTCAGGCGCCTTCTGCCCCTGCCTCTGCCACACCGAGTCGCTGGATCTGGGCCACCACGGCCACGTGCTACAGAGCCGACGCGGCCGCGTTCGCAGCATCAGCCCCTGGCGACGTCGCGGCTCGCTGGTGCTGGCTGGCTTGCTCGCGGCGAGCATCGGCTTCGCGATCATCGCTGATCCCAGCACTCCGATCGACTCGTGGCTCGAGCTGGGCTACGGGGAGGCGCACCTCGAAGCGCAGCTCTGAGGCCACGCGCGGCGGACTTCGGACTGTGTCGCTTAACGGCTACAATCGAAGGCCTGCTCATCACGCACCAGTACCTCGACCGACGCCGCTCAGGCTTCCCAACTCGTGGGCCGTCGTCGCGTCCACAGCCTCGAACGTCAACCCGTGGGTCGGTGACATGCCGATCCTGGCCGACGGACACTACACCTGCGCGATGGTCGAGCGCATCCGGCTCGACGCCAGCACGCTGTTCTACGTCCGCGGCTAGTCAGCGATCCCAGTCGGCTCATTGAGAACGGTTGAGAGCGTGGTACCCGCAACGTCGGCGCCCGGGTGGCGGCGGCGCGGGAGCGCCGTCTGGCGAGACGTGTCGCCGCACGAAGCGCAGGCCACAGCGAGCGCGTCGCCGACGACCGATTGTTCAGCGCGCGACCCCCTCTGGGGGATGGGGGGTCGCGCGAGATGCGGCCGAGCGAGTTGCGGCGTACAGGCGAGCCAGCCCGGCGCGGCCGCGCGGCGCCGCTCAGGCGCCGATGTTACGAATCCTTCGGCTCCTCGCGAATAAACCGCCCCGCGCGCAGATCCGCGAGCGTCTGCTCGATCTCGGCGCGCGTGTTCATTACGAACGGCCCGTAGCGCGCGATCGGCTCGTGCAGCGGCTTGGCAGCGGCGAGCAGGAACCGGCCGCCGGCGTCGCCGGCCGACGCCTCCACGAGATCGCCGTCGCCGAACACGACGAGCGCGGGAGCGCGCACGCTGCGCGACTCGGCCCCGAAGCGGACCTCGCCCTCATCGACGTACGCAAACGCCGTGTGGCCCTGCGGCACGGCCTCGCGGAACGACGTGCCCGGAGCGAGCACGACGTCGATGAAGGTCGGTGCCACCGCGAGCCCCTCGACCGGCCCCACGAGCCGGCCGTCCGAGGCCGCGCCGGCGATCACGCGAACTTGCGCGCCGCCGTCCATGGTCGTCGTCGGCAGCCGGTCGATCTGCAGGTCGCGATACTTCGGGCGCGTCATCTTCTCGCGCGCCGGCAGGTTCAGCCACAGCTGCAGCCCGCCGATGCCCTCCGGACGCACCTGCGGCATCTCCTCGTGCATGATCCCGCTGCCCGACGTCATCCACTGGATGTCGCCGGCGCCGATGGTCCCGCGATGACCGAGCGAGTCGCCGTGACGGATCTCGCCCTTGCGGACCACCGTGACCGTCTCGATCCCGCGATGAGGATGGTACGGAAACCCGGCCTCGTAATCCGAGGGGCGTACCGACTCGAAGTGGTCCAGGAGAAGAAACGGGTCCAGGTGATCCAGCCGGCGAGTCCCGATGCTTCGCCGGAGATGTACCCCGGCCCCCTCGATGACCGGCTCGGGCGTGATGACCTGGGCGATCGGACGAACGGACGGCTTCATGGGCTGCCTCCCTGTCTATGGGCTCGCCGGGGTCGGTCCCCCGGTGCGAATTAATTCAATGTCGAATCATTTGACGTAGAATGGGTGGCGGGGGATTCCGGTGGCTACTCACTACGACGGCCGGCCCGCCGAGGTGCGGGCTCTCGACGCCTACATCAAGCTGACGCGGGCCGTCAGCTCCGTCGGCGCCCGCCTGGCTCCGGCCCTGGCGACCGCCGGGCTGACGCCGACCCAGCTCGGCGTCCTCGAGGCCCTGCTGCACCTGGGACCGCTGGGGCAGCGCGTGCTCGGCGACAAGCTGCTGATGAGCGGCGGCAACATCACGACCGTCGTGGACAACCTCGAAGCGCGAGGCCTGGTACGGCGCGAGCGCCGTGGCGACGATCGCCGGCAGGTCACCGTTCACCTGACCCCCGAGGGGCGCCGGCTCATCACGAAGGTGTTTCCCAACCACGTCAGCGCCATCGTCGAGGCGTTTTCCGCGCTGACGCCCAACGAGCAGGAGACGCTGGGTCGCCTCGCGAAGAAGCTCGGCCTCAGCCAACCTGGTAACGCTTGAGCGCCGCCTGGTCGAACGCGAGGCCGAGCCCCGGCTTCGTCGGCACGACCAGCTGCCCACGATCGAGCTTCGGCGTTTCTTCCCAGAGTCGCAGCGTCCACGGCATGTACTCCACCGTGAGGCCATTGGGGATCGCGGCGATCAGATGCACATGCAGCTCGGGCACGAGATGACTCACCACCGGCAGGTTGAACGCCTCCGCCATGCCCGCGATCTTCATCCATTGCGTGATCCCGCCCGCACGTAGCAGGTCGATCATCACGATGTCGATCGAGCGCGCCTCGAGCATGTGGCGGAAGGGCACGATGCCGTAGTGGTACTCGCCGGCGGCGATCGGCGTCGTGAGATTGTCAGCGATGCGGGCGAGGCCAGCGTAGTCGTCGTGGGCGGTCGGGTCTTCCAGCCAGAACAGATGATATGGCTCGATACGCCGGCCGACCTCGATCGCCTGGTTCACGCTCCACAGCTGGTTGATGTCGCACATCAGGTCGACGTCGGATCCGATCGCTTCGCGCATCACGCGCACGCGCTCGACCGACGCCGCGACCGTCGGCTCGCTGCCACACTGCATCTTCATCTGACGAAACCCCATGTCGTAGAGGCGCGGGCCGGCCTTGGCCAGATAGTCGATCGGGTGCGGGCGCATGAGCGCGCCGCTCGCGTACGTCGACACGCGCTCACGGAGCCCGCCCAGCAGCGCGGCCACCGAGCGGCCCACCGCCTTGCCCTTGAGGTCCCAGCACGCGATGTCGATGGCCGACAGCGCGAGCGTGAAGATGCCGCCGGGGCCGGAGCTGCCGGCCGCCCGCGCGCCTTGGCGGCGATCGCCTCGGTCTCCGACGGATCGTCACCGATGAGCAGCTGCGCCAGGCCGTCCACCGCGGCGCGCAGCGCGGAGGTCAGAGCGCCGCCGAAGAACGTGAGGCCGACGCCGGTCAGACCCTGATCGGTGCCGAGCTCGAGCGTGACGAACTCGCGCGTGTCGGTCGGCGCCGGCAGACCGACCACGAGCGGGTTGTCGGCGGGCGTCCGCAAGATTCGCGTCGTGACGTGGGTGATCTTCATCTTCGCGCCTCCGGGGCGTATGCTACACCGCACTATGGCGGACTACCTGCTCACCGAAACGGTCGACGGCGTCGCGATGTTCACCCTCAATCGCCCTGATCAGCTCAACGCGCTCAATCGGCAGCTCTCAGCAGAGCTGCACGCGGCGGTCACCGCGGCGGTCGCCGATCCCGCGATCGGCTGCATCGTCATCACGGGCGCAGGACAGAAAGCGTTCTCCGCCGGCGGCGACATCCACGAGCAGCGTGAGGACGACAAGAAGTACACGCAGGCGGAGCTCGACGCGCGCAGCGCGGAGCGCACGCGCGCGTTCTACGAGATCGGCGCATGCGCCAAGCCGACCATCGGCATGATCAACGGCCTGGCCTACGGCGGCGCCGGCGTGTTGTCGTCGTCGCTCGACATGCGCGTGGGCTGCGAGCACGCGTCGTTCCGTTTCCTCGCGGCGGCATATGGGCGGATCAACACCACCTGGACGCTGCCGAACCAGATCGGCTGGCCGATCGCCAAGGAGCTGCTCTTCTCGGGTCGTGAGGTCAAAGCGGAAGAGGCCTATCGGATCGGACTGCTGAACCACCTGGTGCCGTGCGCCGAGCTGCGAGACAAGACGCTGTGGTTGGCGACGATGATCGCCCGGAATCGCCGCGAGTCGGTGATGGGCGTCAAGGCGCTGCTGCTCCAGGGCCTCGGCCAGGACCTCGAGCAGCAGTGGAAGAACGAGCGAACCTACACGACGACCGTGGCGCGCCCGGCGAAGGCGGACGACGCGTTTGTCGATTTCATCGCTCGCAGAGGACGAAAGGCCTGACGATGGCGACGATCACGGGCTCGGAGGTATTGGCGCAGGCGCTCCGCTCGCAGGGCGTCGACACGATGTTCTATCTGATGGGCGGGCCGATGCTGGAAACGGAAGCCGCGTGCATCCAGCTCGGCATCCGCGCGATCGATCATCGCCACGAGCAGGCCGCGGCGTTTGCGGCGCACGCGTGGACGCGTGTCACCCGCCGGCCGGGCGTGTGCATGGCGGCCTCCGGCCCGGGCGCTACCAATCTTCTGACCGGCGTCGCTACCGCCTTCACAGACTGTGCGCC
>DAIRVP010000233.1:0-7723 GCA_036802765.1 Candidatus Rokuibacteriota bacterium | reverse complement strand
ACGATTGCTGAACATCAGCGCGGTGGCGCCGAAGTCGCGACCTTCCTGCTCGGGGTACGCCGACATCGGCTGCTCGGTGAAGTACATGAGGTGCATCGGATCTCCTCAGGCCTCGGTGATGAACCGCGTCACCAGGCTCGCAAGCTCGTCAGGCTTTTCCATGTCAACGAAATGACCTGCGCCGTCGAGAATCTCGAGCCGCGCGTGCGGGAGCGCCTTCTGATACCGCTCGCCGCACTCCAGCGGCACGATGCGATCGTCGCGGCCCCACACGATCAGCGCGGGGATCGCGACACCGCCGAGCAGATGTGGCAGCGTCGGATTGTACATGTAGGGTTTCCACGCGATGCGGAACGTCATCTCGCGGTTGAGATCCCACTGCTCGAGCCGGCTCGTCGCCGGCTCGGCGCCGAAGAGGCGATCGAACGCGCGCTGGTCGGCGAAGCCGCGGCGCACGTAATCGATATACGAAAGCAGCGCTTGATCCGCGATCTCGCCGCGCTCCGGTTTGACGCCCATCGCCCCCACGAGCACCAGGCGCTTGAACGCTCGCGGCGCCATCGTTGCCATCTCGGCCGCGATCCAGCCTCCGAACCCGAGCCCCACCAGAGTGAGGTCACGCGTGAGATCCCGATCGCCCAGCAGCCACTGATACACGACGGCGACGTCGCGCACGCTGCGCATCCAGTCGGGCCGCGACGAGCGGTCGTAACCGGGATGCGACGGGACCAGCACGCTGCACGTGCGTGCCAGCGCATCGTCGAAGAGCGCAGGCTCGGGCCGGCCGATATCGTGGTGCAGTACCAGCACGGGCCGGCCGCTGCCGGCCGATGCGATGGATAGATTGATGCCGGCGACGGACACGGTTTCGGTACGCCAGGGGACGGGAGAGGGGCTCATGGGGGCGGATTCTATCAGCCGCGCGGCGGCCGGCGCACCTCCGCGGCGACGCCCGCATACCCCGCACGGAGCACGGCGGCGTCGGACGAGTAATTGATGATGGTCGCCCCGAGCTCGATCATCTCGCGCACGCCCTCGACGCTGTCGGTGATCATGGCCACCTGCTTGCCATGCTTGCGGGCGGCCGCCGCCAGGCGCTTGCGATAGCCGGTGAGCGTTTCGCGCTGCGCGGGCGTGCCGAGCACGCCGAGGTTCTGCGCGAGATCCGTGGGGCCGATGGTGAGCGCGTCGATGCCCGGGGTGGCGGCGATCTCGTCGAGCCGATCAAAGGCCTGCTTCGTCTCCAGCATTGCCGTTACGTGCACGCGCGCGTTCGCGGCGGCCATGTGCTCGGCGGGCGCAAGCGTCTGGTACATCGTGTGCGGGCCGAAGCCGTACATCCCGCGCTCGCCGAGCGGCGCGTAACGCGCACACGCCGCCACCTCGGCCGCCTGCTCCGGCGTGTCGACCTGGGGAATGTGCAGGTTCCACACGCCGGCGTCGAGCAGGCGCGTGATCCACTCGCGATTGCCCTCCGGCGGTCGCACCACGATCGGAAAGTCGAGCGCGCGGGCGAGCGTCGCCATGTCGGCCACCGTCTCCATCGAGAACGGCGAGTGCTCCATGTCCACGCGCGCGAAGTCGAGGCCGGCCGCTCGGAGCAGCGTGAGCACGGCCGGCGTGCGGATCATGGTGATCCACGTGCCGAGCTGAATCTCGCCGCGCTCGGCGCGGATGCGATAGGCGTTGTCGTTCATGGGACGGCTCCTGGGGCGGGAGGGTCAGACGCGCACGCGCTGGATGCGCGCGCCGAGTGCCTGCAGCTTGGCGTCGATGTTCTCGTAGCCGCGGTCGATCTGATCCACGCTGCGGATGATCGTGCGGCCATCGGCCGCGAGGGCGGCGACCACCAGCGCGATGCCGGCACGGATATCGGGACTCGGGATGCCGGTCGGCTCGCCGCGCAGGCGAGCAGGGCCGTGGATCAGCGCGCGATGCGGATCGCACAGCACCACGCGCGCACCCATGCCGATGAGCTTGTCCACGAAGAAGAGCCGGCTCTCGTACATCTTTTCGTGGAACAGCACGGCGCCTTCGGCCTGCGTCGCCGTGACGAGCGCGACGCTCATGAGGTCGGCGGGAAACGCTGGCCACGGACCGTCGTCGATGGTCGGAATGGCGTTGCCGAGATCCGGCCGTATGGCCAGCTGCTGCAGGCCCGGCATGATGAGATCGTCTCCGTCGGACCGCGTCCGCACGCCGAGCCGACCGAACACCGCAAGCGCCATCCGCAGATGCTCGAGGCCCGCGTTCTTGATGACGATCTCGCCACCCGTCACGGCGGCCAGCGCGATGAAGCTGCCGACCTCCATGAAATCGGGACCGAGCGTGAACTCCGCGCCGTGCAGCCGCGACACGCCATGGATGCGGAGCAAGTTGCTGCCGATGCCGTCGATCCGCGCGCCCATTGCCGTCAGCAGCGCGCATGTCTCCTGCACGTGCGGCTCGCAGGCGGCATTGCGGATGATCGTCGTGCCCTCGGCCAGCGAGGCCGCAAGCACGACGTTCTCCGTTGCGGTGACGCTGGCTTCGTCGAGCAGGATGTCGGCGCCGCGCAGCGGTCGACCTCGCAGCACCAGGTCGGGTTGCTGCTGCAGCCCCGCACCGAGCGCCTGCAGGCCCAGCACGTGCGTGTCGATGCGCCGCCGGCCGATCTGATCGCCGCCGGAGTGGCCGACGCGCGCCTCGCCCTCGCGCGCCAGCAGCGGGCCCACGAGAACCAGCCCGCCACGCACGCGCTTGAGCAGCGTCGGGTCGGGGGTCGTTGTCATGATTCGCCGCGCGCGCAGCGTGACGGTGTGCGCGTCGTGACGGTCCACCTCGACGCCGAGGCCCTCGACCAGGGACAGCATCGTGCGGATGTCGGCGATGTCGGGGAGGTTGTGCAGGCGCACGGGCTCGTCGGTGAGCAGCGCGGCCGCGATCAGTGGGAAGGCGGCGTTCTTGTTGCCACTTGGCGTGACCGTGCCCCGGAGGGGGACGCCGCCGTCGATGATGAGCTCATCCATGGCCACGACGATGCTATCGTACGCCAGACCATGGGCCCGGCGATATGACAGATCACTTCCGCTTCGTCCACATCACCGATACCCACGTCATGGCGGGCGGAGTGTGGCGGATCCGGGGCACCGACGTGGATTTTGACACTGATGCGTCGCTGCGTCGGGTGGTGGACACGGTTGGGCGACTGGACCCGGTGCCGGCGTTTGCCGTGCTCGGCGGGGACCTGGCGAGCCCCGACCTCCTGCACCGCGAGCGGACGCTGGCCCCGGCGGAGTACGCATCCTCTTATATGCGTCTGACGGAGATCCTGGCCGGCCTGCCCTGCCGCGCCCACTACCTGATGGGCAACCACGACAACCTCGAAGCCTTCAACCAGGCGCTGCGTCCGGACACGCCCAAGGACGCGCCGTGCTACTACGGCTTCGATCACGGCGGCATGCATTTCGTCGCGCTCGATTCCCACGAAGCGGGCCACACCGACGGCGTGCTCGACGCCGCCCAGCTGGCGTGGCTGGAGCGCGACCTGTCAGCCCACTCGCAGACCCCGACGGTGGTCTTCGTCCATCACCACCCGTGGCCGCTCGGCCACGCGTGGATGGACACAATGCAGCTTCGAAACGGCTCCGAGCTGATGGCACTGCTCGGCCGGCACGCACAGGTGGGCTGGCTCATCGGCGGCCACGTCCACAGCGAGCAGATGATCCAACGCGGCGGCTTGACGTTTCTGACCACGCCGTCCACGTGCATTCAGCTCGCGAAGGTTCCGGGGCCCGCGCACTTCGAGCCGGGGCCGCCTGGCTTCCGCGTGGTCGATGTGGAAGACGGTCGGCTGTCGACGTTCGTCGTGTACGCGCGCTGAGCGACCCGACTACCAGATCCGCGGCACCAGCCGATACGGAACTTTCTTTTGGTACTCCGTGTACCCGGAAAGACTTCGAGCGAGCAATCGCTCCTCGTCCAGCAGCCGCCATATCAGGAACGGCAGCATGGCCCCGGCCGCCAGGAGGCCCCAATAGGACCCGAGCGCCAGTGGCGTGCCGATGACATAGAGTGACGCGCTCGCGTACATCGGATGACGGACGATCGCGTAGGGCCCCGTCGAGACCACGTGCTGATCTGGAGTCACCTGAATGGTGGCCGCCGTGAACGTGTTGACTCGATAGACGCGAAAGATCAGGTAGAAGCCGACCGCAGTGAGAATGTCGCCGCCGACGGCGAGCCAGACTGGTGTAACGGACCATTGAAAGCGGCGATCGAGCGCGGGCACGGCGAGAAGGGCGATGAACCCGAGTGAGGCGCCGAGCATGATGACCTTCTGCCGCGGCTCCTTTTCGGCCGTCGGACCGCCACGCATACGGCGCTCGAGGAGCGCCGGGTCATTCCTCTCGAGATAGACCGTGGTGAGCCAGGATGCTCCGACGAAGATGACGAGATAGACCCACGCCTGCCAGTAGTGCAGCGTCGCCGCGGGAAGGAAGAGCAGGAGCGCCATCACCACGGCGAGTGCGGCGAGGGCGGACCGGGCTCGGGTCTTCAGCCCGTGCAAATGCTCAACGACTGAAACGCTGGGCGGCTTTAGCGCGCGCTTTCGACGCTTCGACGTCGCGGTCGCGGGGCCCAGCGGTGGTCACGAGACCGTCGATCAGCGCCCTGGCTGCGTTCGCGACCTCGTCCACCGCGCGCGTAAACACGGCTTGGTTCGCTTTGGACGGCTTGGTGAAGCCGCTCAGTTTTCGGACGAACTGCAGCGACGACGCGCGGATCTCTTCGTCCGTCGCCGGCGGCGTGAAGTTGTGGAGCGTTTTGATGCTTCGACACATCGACGGACCTCCTCTGTCAGATTCAGAGTGCCAGCCGAACTAGGCAACGAGCAACTGCTGCTGTTCCCTGACGGCCGCGGGCGATACCAATCGGACGTGTTCTTCGATGGCGCCCAGGTGAGCCTCCACCGCCGCGGCGGGGACACCGGCCGGCGCGTAGGCCACGTACAGGACATGCGACGTCCCGACTGAAATCGGCGACCGATTGTCCTGTCCGTAGAGAATCGAACAACAGATGCTCTTGGCGTCGCGCATGATCATGTCGCCCGCCCGAATGGCTTTGGGCGTGCCATCCATCTGCGTCAGCTGGTCTCCGTCGCGCGACACGTCGATGGAGATGGCCCCGTGCAGCTTGTCGACATCATGTCCGGCGGTGAGCACCAGCGTGTCGACCTCCGCCATGAAATTGGCATCGACCAGCGGCGACACGTTCGGCAACGACTTGCCCTTGGACACGATGGACTCGACCTGCTGCAGGACGTGGTACGTCTTATCGAACCGCTTGTAGTACTGCGCATACGCGGCCATCACCGGAAGCGACAGGAAGTCTCGTCGCGTGAACCCTCGGTAGCGCTCCCGCACGCGCGCTTCCATCTCGCGCTTGCGCTCGTTCAACCGCGGCGACGGATCACCATTCGCGACGCCCGACATTTCCAAGAGGCCGATGATCGCCCCGGGGTGGGCGGCTCGCCATTCCGCCGTGGCCGAAATCGAACGCATGTCAAGGCGCGCCCGTCACTCCGGCAGCAGCGAGTCGCGCCAATCCTTGATGACGAACGATTTCACCAGTCCCTCGAGGATGAACGGGTCTTCCCTCGAGAAGGCCTCCGCGTCCGCGCGCGTCTTGAACACCGCCATGTTGCCCCCGTCGGTGAACGGCCCGATGCCCAGGACAACACCCCGCGCCACGTATTTGTCGACGATCGCTTTGTGGCGCGGATACACCGCCATGATCGTCTCCATGCTGGCGCCCGACGACTCTCCGATGACCACGGTTTTCATGGGGAGTCTCCTCTACGCGCGACGTCCACGCGTGGGCTGAAGCATGCTCACGCGGTTGCCCTCGGTGTCCGTGAACGAAACGTAGTGTCCGACGCCGGGGATTTCCATCGGCTCGCCGAGCACGGTACCGCCCGCGTCTCTGACCTTCCGCACTGCCGCCTTGATATCGTCCACCGCGATCACGACGGACGGATGTTGCCCAGGCCAATCCGGCTTCCTCGCGAAGAAGCCCCCGTTGATCGCGCCGGGGCGCTTCGGGCCGTCCTCGCCGCTTTCAGTCGTCGTGGCCAGGACGTAGTTACCCATCTCCTCGCCGAGCATTTGCGTGTGCCACCCGAACGCCGATTCGTAAAATTTCGCCATTCGTTGGCGATTGTCGTAGGGCATCTCGAAGTGAACGACAGAATTCATCGTGGGTGCCTCCACATGAGTTGAAGCGTGATTCGGAGATCCGCGCTACGGTCCGCCAAGCCAACCGGCGTATCCAGCCACGACGCCGCCAAGCGCGATGAAGACGAGCGCGGCGGGTGCCGACACCGCGTGGAGCCAGTTGGCGGCTCCGCTATCCGTGATGAGCCAGACGGAGAACCATGTGAATCCGACGGCGGCGCAAATCACGCCAGCGTTGTGCAGCCGGTCGCTGCGCAGTGTTCGCGCAGAGACGTCGGCGCCCGGTCGCGCGCGGCGTCGGCGAAGCATCCGAAGCACGGCCACCCATACGACCGCGGTGAGGACGACGCTGGCGATGGTCGGAGTTGGCCTCATCAGCGCTTCTTGAGCTTCACCTCTTCGAGCGGCGCCGACCACGGATAGGGATCGATGTGCATCAGCGCGGGGTCTTCGACGCGCGGGCCGATCCCGCTCGGCCAGATGTAGTCGTAAATCGGCGCGAAGCGCACGCGCTCGTAGAGCTGCTGCTGGATCTGCGCAAGCATCGCGGCGCGCTTTTTCTTGTCCAGCTCTTGCCCTTGCTGCCGATAGAGCGTCTCGATGTCCGGGTAGGCGCCGTAGGAGTAGGCGCCCTCGGCAGGCACGATCTGCGACAGACGCGAGGACGCGTTGCCGTACACGGCGTCGATGCACATGCAGATGCCTTTGAGCTTTTTGCTGGCCAGCGCGGAGTAGAAGGCGGCCCGTTCCATCGTGCGTAGTCGCGTTTTGATCCCGATGGCTGCCAGGTTGGCGACTATCGCCTCGCCCGTCGAGAAATACGGCGGCCACGGATGCAGGTCGCCGGCGTCGAAGCCGTTCGGATATCCGGCCTCGGCCAGCAGCTGCTTGGCCTTCGCCGGATCGTACGGGTGCGGCTCCAGCGGAATCGCGAACTCGAACGTGCGCGGGATGACGTTGCCCGTCGGCCGCGAGGCGCCGAGCGTCTCGGCCATGCTGATGCTGCGGCGATCGATCGCGAGACTCGCTGCCAGCCGCACGCGCTTGTCGTGCCACGGCGATTTCGGATCCCACTGATCGAGGAAATCGAGGTAATAGGTCCCGATGCCCCCGGAAAACGCGAGCTTGAGGCTCGGATCGCGCTTGACCTCTTCGGCGAGCGTCGCATCCAGCAGGTACGCGACGTCGACCTCGCCGCGCTTGAGCATCGCCATCCGCGTGGTGGCCTCCGGCACGCTCTTGTAGACGAGCCGCTTCACGGACGGCATCTTGCGCCAGTAGCCCTCGAACGCCTCCATCACGAGCTCGACGCCCGGCGTGTGGCTGACGAACTTGTACGGACCGAGGCCGACGGGCGCCTTCTTGAAGCCGTCGACGCCGACCTGCTCCATGTACTTCTTGGGCGCGATCCACCCCGCCGACGTCGCGAATGTGCCGTAGAAGGTCATGAAGTCCGGCCACGGCTCGTGCAGCACGAAGCGCACGCGGTGCGGATCGACGATCACGAC
>DAIRVP010000232.1:3921-7849 GCA_036802765.1 Candidatus Rokuibacteriota bacterium | reverse complement strand
AGCACCACCGCGGGGAATGGCCCCGGCCCGTCGGGCTTGATGAACGAATGAAAGACGGTCCCGGGCTTCGGCTCGGACGGAAACACCAGGCTGCCGGCGGTCGCACAGCCGGCGAGGAACGCGGCCAGAACGAGCGAGGCCGCGCGCCGCATCGCCGGCCACTGCCTTCCTCGACGAAGTTTCGTGAGTTCGTGATCTCCGATCATCATGCAATTTGATTAGCATGAATCTTTCGGCCGCCGCGCGGCTTCGCAACAGTGATGACCGTCGCCGACAGCCAGCAATTTCTCGAACATTACGGCGTCGTGGTTCTGCCGGCCCTCGCCGTCGCCGAGCAGGTCGGTATTCCCATACCGGCGGTGCCGGCTCTTCTCGCGGTCGGAGTCTTGGCCGCGCAGAGCCGCATCAGCATCCCGATCGTGCTCGGAGCGATCTGCGTCGCGGCACTGACGGCCGATTTTGTCTGGTATGAGCTCGGCCGTCGTCGCGGCGCGACGGTCTTGAAACAACTGTGCCGACTGTCCGTCGAACCCGGCTCGTGCCTGCGCCGGGCGAAGGCCTTCTTCAGTCGCTATGGCGTGCGTAGCATGCTCGCCGCGAAATTCGTTCCCGGCCTGACCACGATCGTGCCGCCGCTCGCGGGCGTGTTCGCGGTCGCGCGCGTGCGCTTCCTGGTCTACGATCTCGCGGGCGTGTTGCTCTGGGCGGGCACGTGGCTGGCGCTCGGCTACTTTTGCAGCAGCGCAATACTCTCGGTCGTCGCCAGAGCCACCGCGTTCGGACACACCGTCGGCCTCGGCATTGTCGCGGCAGCCGGCGGATACCTGGTCGTGAAGTATCGGCGCCGCCTTCTTCAGCTCGTCGGCCGGCGGCCCTCGTAGCGCTGGCGGATCGGCACCTTCACCGGGAATCCCTCGTCCAGCTTCGCGTCGATCGCGACGCCGTTCGCGACCGCGGTCTGCTCGACCTTCCAGACGCCGCCCGTTCGGGCGATGAATGTCGCAAGGCTTTCGTCCGCACGCAGCGGCCGCGCACGCAAGCGCACTTCCGTGATGCGCTCGCGCGCGTCACGGCTCAGGGGCCGAAAGCTCGACGTCGTTCGCGCGAATGCCTCGCGATAGTTGTCGAAGTCGCGAATGCCGGCGCCGCCGGTCACCCTGAAGATGCGATGCTGATACGCGATCCACGTGAGCTGCATCCGCGTGTCGCGGTCCTGTCCGACCAGCTGGATGGCCGGGAACCCGGAAATGGTTTGTCGTGTCGCCTGGCGCACGAGCTTGTCGTCGAGGCCGTCCTCGCGCGCTCCCTTCACTGGATCGTCGCCCTCGGCCACGAGCTGAAGCGCGACGGCGGCACGGCCGTTCGGCTGGACCGCGATCGCGGTCGCGGGAGTATTTTTCGTTTTCCACCCCGTCGGCATGTCGAACGCGAAGCCCAGGTCGGGATGCTCGAAGGTGGCGCCGACGAACACGCCGTTGGCCGGGTCCGGGCCGACGACGAGCCCGTCGAGACGGGCAAGAAACGCCGAACGGCTTGCAGCGATCGGGCGGGCGGCCCGGCGCGTCAGGCGCTGCGCCGCTGCCGTCGTATCTTTGACCCGCTCCGGTGTCGACGGATGGTTGGCGAAGAAGCTCACCCGCGATGGATCACTTCCGGCCAGCGCCTGCTCGCGTTCGAGCGTGCGCAGCATGGACGGCAGCCCGGCGGGTTCCCAACCCGCTCGAGCGGCGAGATCGACGCCGATCCGATCGGCCTCGCGCTCCTGCTCGCGGCTGTAGGGCGCCAGAACGGCGCCGCTCGCGAGCGTCCCGACACCGCCGATGATGCCGCCGAGCGTGGGGCTCACGATGCCCGCGATCGCACTCGGCACACCGAACAGCAAGGCCAGCGGCGTCGCCGTTTCAAGGCGGCGCACCGAGTGGCGCGCCACGACGTGGCCGATCTCGTGTCCGATGACCCCGGCCAGCTCGTCCTCGCTGTTGGCGAGCGCCAGGATACCGCGCGTGACGTACACGAACCCGCCGGGCAGCGCAAAGGCGTTGGGCTCGGTGTCGTCAACGACATGGAACTCGTACGACACGTTCGGCGACCCGGTCTCGGCCGCGAGCCGCTGCCCGACCTCACCGACATACCGGACCAGCGCGGGGTCCTGCACGAGCCCGACGGTGCGCGCGACCTCGCCCGCCGCCTCGTGCCCGAGCTCACGCTCCTTTTTTTCCGAGATGAGCGACGGCCCCGACGCTCCGGTCCCACAACTCGTGAGAGCCGGCGCCGCCAGCACCGCCAGAAGTCCGAAGCAACACTGCCGTCGTGTCGTCCCTATCGCACTGCCCCCCGATCACGGCCGTGAGGCATCTCGAGCCTTGGACCATTATCGGCGAAGTTGTGTCCCCGGGTCTCAGCCGCGTGGCTTGACGAGGATATGGGCACGGCGGTTCAGCGCCCAGCATGCCTCGGTGTGCTCGGTGCAGACCGGCCGCTCCTTGCCATAACTCACGATGCTGATGCGATCGCTCGCGACGCCCTGCGCGACCAGGTAGTTCATCGCGGCGCGCGCCCGTCGATCACCCAGCGCCAGGTTGTAGGCGTCGGTGCCGCGCTCGTCACACTGGCCCTCGATGAGGACGAGCATGTCGTTCGTCTTGAGCCAGCTCGCGTCCGTCTCCAGCGTCCTGGTGTCGCCGTCGCGAATCTCGTACCGGTCGAAGTCGAAGTAGACCGGCTTGACGTTCGGGTTTTCCGTGAAGCTCGCCGGGTCCGGTCGCTCGACGACCACGACCTCGCGCTGTTCTTCGACGACGATCGCTGGCGCCGCGGCGCTGTCCGCGGCTGCCGGCGTCGCTGCGGCCGGTGGACCGCCAGGTGCGGTCGCCGTCGACGTGACGCTGGGGCGCGTCGCGCATCCGATGAGTGTAGTGGTAAGCGCCAAAGCACAAACGGCCGCCGTTCGAACAATCGTGATCGTGGTCATGAGAGGTCGTCCCTTTCGCAATCGCGCGTCGCGCGTGAGGTAGCTGCCGTGTCTTGTGACGTCCGCGCGCGACGACGTCGTTACCGCTGCCCCGGCATTTCCGCACGAATGCGACAGGAGACGCGCGAGGTCACGAGGCGACGGCGCGGGCGAGGCCGGCGGCTGACGTCGTCGCGCAGTCGCCGAGCCGCTTGCGGAGAAACAACCGCGCGCGATGCACGCGCGTCTTCACGGCGCAGACGTTCAGCCCGAGGGCGTCCGCGATCTCGGCACACGAGCGGCCGTCGATGTCGCGCAGAATCAGCACCGTGCGATAGGGAGCCGGCAGTGCGTCGATCGCCGCGCCGAGCGCCATCCGCATCTCGGCCTGAAGAGCGGGATCCTCCACGTACGGCGACCAGTCGTCGACCGGGGCAGCATGGTGACCGCTTCCGTCGAACAGCGGCAGCACCTCGTCCAGCGAGACCTCGTGCCGGCGATTGTTCCGGCTCCGGGTCTTTTGATACGCCGCGTTGGCGACGATGCGGTACAGCCACGAGCCGAAGGCCGACTCGCCGCGGAAGCTGTCGATCTTGCGGATCACCGCCCAGAACGCGTCCTGCACCACTTCGTCCGCGTCCGGGCCGCTGCCCGTGATGCGTCTGGCAAGCCGATAGGCCCGCTCGCCGTATCGATCCACGAGCCGCTCCGCCGCCATGGGTTCGCGAGAGCGCAGCGCATCGAGCAGATCACGATCACGCTCTGCGCGCCGCGCGATGAAGCCGTCTTGCGAGGCTCGTTCGATCGCCGCTTGTGCATTCATGTCACGCCACCGCCCTCCGTGATATTCGAATCGATCTATCGCGAAGGCTACGGTGCGAGGCGAAACGCTTCTACCCGACGTTGGTTGGGTCGTAACCGACCCCTACGTCCGTCGGGTGTCGATCGTGACGGCGGCGAGGCGGCCGTTCACCACGG
>DAIRVP010000232.1:0-3821 GCA_036802765.1 Candidatus Rokuibacteriota bacterium | reverse complement strand
CCCTACGTCCGTCGGGTGTCGATCGTGACGGCGGCGAGGCGGCCGTTCACCACGGCCAACAGAGTCCCTCGTAGTCACAGGGCGGCTACGGTCGTAACCCCGCGGGCCCTGCCGGCGTCTTAACGCCAGTGCCGAGGTCCATCTTCCGGGGCATATGCGTTCACGCGCTCGGCGTCGTCGCGCACGCGCTCGCGGCCGTCGGGTTATTTGGCATCGCGCTGTTTGACCCCGCCGTGACGGCATCGGCTGAGCCCCCCACCCAGCCTGCCGCTCCGCCGAGTGCACCAAAGCCGTCGGCGGCGCCCGCGATCACGCCGATCCCCATCCCACAGATCGCGCAGCGGGCCGAGGAGGCGGCGACCTTTTTACGGGTGGCCGCGGAAGATCCGACGGACGCGCACGTGGATGACGCCGACGTCGAGCTGACAGCGGCCGCCGACTGGATCCGCGACCACCTCGAGAGCACGGGACAGGCGCTTGCCGCGTCCCCGTCGGCGAACGCGCTGGCGAACCTGACCGACTCTTGGCAGCTGATTCGTGCCAGGCTCGCTGTCCTCAACGACACGCTGACCCGGCGCGCGACGCTCGCCCAGCAACGGGTCGAGCAACTGGACACGATTCAGGCAACCTGGGCCGCCACGCGCACGGACGCCGGCCAGTCAGGGCCGCCGGCCACCGTCTTCGCACGCATCGACGGAACCCTGGCGGCCATCGCGACCGCGCGGGGAAACGCCGGCGCGCAGCTCGCGCGTGTCTTCGGGCTTCAAGATCGGGCGGCCAAGCAGCTCGCTCGCTGCGACGACGTTCTCGCCAGGATCACGCAGGCCGGAAACGCGCTCCAAGGACCCCTGCTCTCGCGCGACGCGGTTGCCATCTGGAGCCGCGAAGCTCGCACGTGGATGTCGAACGATCTGGGCAGGCGGCTGCGCGAAGCCGTCGCGGACAGCGTCGGCGTCGTCCGAGACTTCGTGGCCAGCCAGAGGACGCGGACGCCGCTGCAGGTCGCGGTCTTCCTGGTCATCACCGTGCTGGCGCGCCTGGCGCGCCGAGGCGCCCGGCGCTCGCCGGACAAGCAGCCGAGCGAGGCCGCCGCCGCGCAGGTCTTCGAGCGGCCGTATTCGGCTGCGCTCGTTCTCACGCTCATCGCGACGCTCTGGATCTATCCGCACCCGCCGCGTGCCGTGATGAGTGCGGTTGAGCTCTTCGTCCTGCTGCCTACGGTGCTCGTGGTCCGACGCCTCGCGTCGCCCGTGGTTGCGCCCGCCGTCTACGCCCTGGCGGCGTTTTTTCTCGTCGATCGAGTCCGAGATCTCTGCTCGGTCGTCCCAGTCCTCGAGCAGTGGCTCTTCCTTGTCGAGGTAACCTCGGGGATTCTCTTCCTGGCGCTTGCTCTGCGGTCCGAGCACGTCTTGCGTGGCGGAGACACCGAAGTGACGCCCGAATGGCGGCGCGCGATCGTCTGGATTCTGCGCGGCCAGCTGCTCGTCCTCGTCATAGCCCTGTTCGCGGGCGCGCTCGGCTACATGCGCCTGGCGCGGCTGCTTGGCGGAGAAGTCCTCACCAGCAGCTACGTCGCGCTCGTGGCATACGCCGGCGTACGAGTCGGCGAGGGGCTCGTCGCCTATGCGCTACGCGTCGGTCCACTCTGCAACCTGTTCATCGTGCAGCGCCATCGGCCGTTGGTGCAGCGGCGGCTGACACGTGCGCTCCACTGGCTGTGCATCGGGGCGTGGGCCTATGTCACGCTGGACGCGCTCGGCGTGTGGCCATCGATCTGGTCGGCGGCCGGCGCGATCCTGAGCGCGCGCTATGTCCGGGGCTCGGTGAGCCTGTCCGTGGGCGACGTCGCCGCGTTCGCGCTCACCGTGTGGATCGCATTCGTCGGCTCGTCCTTCGTTCGCTTCGCGCTCAACGAGGAACTGTACCCGCGCGTGCAGCTGCCGCGTGGCTCTTCGTATGCCCTGTCGACGATCATTCACTACATCATCATCATCACCGGGTTCGTCTTCGCGCTCGCCGCCCTGGGCATCGACCTCACCCGCCTCACGATCCTGGCCGGCGCGCTGGGCGTAGGCGTCGGAATCGGTCTGCAGAACGTGGTGGCGAATTTCGTGTCCGGCCTCATTCTCTTGCTGGAGCGACGCCTGCACGTCGGCGACGCCGTGCAGCTCGGAACTCTCGAGGGTCGGATTCGCGACATCGGAAGCCGCTCGAGCACGATCCGGACGTGGGACGGCGCCGAGGTCATCGTGCCGAACGCCGTCCTGACGTCCGAGCGCGTCACCAACTGGACGCTGTCGGATGCCTTGCGCCGCGTGAATCTCGACGTCGGCGTCGCCTACACGGCCGATCCGCCGCGGGTCCTCGAGATCCTACGGAGCGTCGCGGCGTCACATCCCAAGGCGCTCGCGGACCCGGCCCCGCTCGCGCTGTGCACCGGATTCGGCGATAGCGCCCTGCAATTCCAGTTACGCGTCTGGACCCGGATCGAAGACGCGGAGTCGTTCCTGAGCGACCTCGCGATCGCGGTGCACCGGGCGCTCTCCGCAGCGAAGATCGAGATCCCGTTCCCGCAGCGCGACGTCCACATTCGAAACGGTGATCTTGACACCCACGCCGCCGCCAGGATTCCATCGAGCAGCGCGTAGGTGCCGAGACGGGACGCTTCGCGGCGGCGAAGCGTCCCGTCGCACGTCTCAGTTAGCGAGCGTCAGACGAACTCCGTCGACGCCGAGTTTGAGGTTCGCGCCCTGCGTCGTGCTCTTCATCTCGATGACGACGCCGTTCTCGTTACGCATCACGGCGATGTCCGCGCCGCCCGCAGCCGTCGCACCCGCACCGGCCGCCACGTAGTTCCCCGCAAAGTCCGAGATGCTCTTGAGGTTCGACACCGTGCCAACCGCCGTGGCGCGCGCCAGGCCAACTTCTCCGACTGACAGGCCTTCGACCTTCACGGGATACGTCTTCCCGTTGTAAGTCAGCGTGCCCTTGCCCCAGCTGAAACCGATACCGGCGGCGATGGAGCCATCCGTAAACCGCAGCGTCCCTGTCGCGCTCTGAGCCGCGGTGAGCCCCGAAAGCGCCGCGACAAGACCTCCCACCACCAGCACTCCGATGATCAAACGACGCATCGTCCTGTCTCCTTCTCCGGGATGGTTATCTCGACGCGTCTCCGCCCGGTCGAAGACGTCGTTGTCTGGTGGTTTCGATGTCCACGTGGCGGGCGATGTCGTCACTGATTGAAAATATTTCGCAAGAATCGAGCATCCGACTGAGCGATCCGTGATGCAGCGTGAGTGCCACACAGAAAGGTGTGGCTGCGCCCGACGTCAGAGTCGAGGGAATGCCTCGGCGATCGACGCGGGGATATGGAGCTCGACGGCGTGACAGGCAAACCAGCCCACGCTCAGCAGCACCGCGATCGCCGCCGTCTTGACGACGCGATTCAGCCGCAGACCCGGACGCCGAGTCTCCGGGGCCGCGGCGGGCACAGAGCGGCATGTGATCATGTCGTCGCAGGTTCGCTGCCGGGCGACGAAGATCCGCCGGCGTTCCTCGGGTGTGAGCTGCTTCACCAGCGCCTCCTCCGCGCAATCGCTTCCGTGTACAACCTTGGGATGGCGCAAGCCGCGGCGGCGTTACGACGCGTGCGCCAAGATCGAGCGGGCCTGGGCCGCCGCCTGCGCGTAACCGCGCTCGCCCCGCCGCACATCTCAATGACGAATCCGGTCGCAATGAGGAGCACGATGGACAGACCAATGACGCAACGTGGGGCCCGCCGATGAGCTTGTGCGTGCTGTGCGCGCAGCCCACGCTCGGCC
>DAIRVP010000231.1:0-7895 GCA_036802765.1 Candidatus Rokuibacteriota bacterium | reverse complement strand
ACGATCGGCACGCGCGACGGCGCCACCATCGAGATGGCGCAGGAAGCCGGCGAGGAGAACTTCTTTCTCTTCGGCCTCACCGCGGAACAGGTCGCCGACAGCCGCAGCTGGTACAACCCGCGCTGGCACTACGACAACCAGCCGGAGGTCCGCGAGGCGCTGGACCTGATCTTCTCCGACCACTTCAGCGCCAATGAGCCCGGCGTGTTCGCGCCGCTGCGCGACACGCTCCTCACGCACGGCGACCATTACATGCACCTCGCTGATCTGGCGTCCTACCTCGAGGCCGACACCAAGCTCACCACACTCTATGCGGATCGCGCAGCATGGGCGCGTAAGGCGATCCTGAACGTCGCCGGCTCCGGCAAATTCTCCAGCGATCGCACGATCGCCGAGTACGCGTCCGAGATCTGGCACGCGAAGCCGTGTGTGGTGTCGTGATGGAGCCGGCGATGATCCACGACATGAAAGAGGCCGTCGAGATCTCCCCGCTGGCCGGCAAGCCTGCGCCGAAGTCTATGCTCGTCGATCTCGCGCGGCTCGAGCGCGAGTACTACGACCGCAAGCCGGAGATGGACGACCCCACGCAGGTCGTCAGCTTCGGCACGAGCGGCCATCGCGGCTCACCGTTCCGCGGCTCGTTCACCGAGGCGCACATCGCTGCGATCACGCAGGCCATCTGCGACTATCGGCGTGGGCAGCGCATCGACGGTCCGCTCTACATGGGCAAGGACACGCACGCGCTGTCCGAGCCGGCGCAGCGCACCGCGCTGGAAGTGCTGGCGGCCAACGGTGTCGAGACGATCATTCAGCGCGACGGCGGCGTGACACCCACGCCGGTGATCTCGTGGGCCATCCTTGTGTACAACCGTGGGCGCAAGAACCATTTCGCCGACGGCATCGTCGTCACGCCGTCGCACAACCCGCCCGAGGACGGCGGCTTCAAATACAACCCGCCCAACGGGGGCCCCGCCGACACCGACGTGACCGCGTGGGTGCAGCGCCGCGCGAACCTGTTGCTGCGCGAGGGCAATGTCGGCGTCAAACGCATGCCCTTCGCGACCGCGATCAAGGCGGCGACCACGCAGCAAGTCGACCTCGTGATGCCGTATGTCGAAGATCTCAAGAACGTCGTCGACGTGGACGCGATCCGTGCGGCCGGCCTCACCCTCGGCGTGGATCCACTCGGTGGGGCGGCGAGGCCCTATTGGGAGCCGATCAACGCCCTCTACAAGCTGAACATCGCCGTCGTCAACCCGGTGATCGATCCAAGGTTCTCGTTTATGACGGTGGATCACGACGGCAAGATCCGCATGGACCCGTCGAGCCCGTACGCGATGGCGCGGCTCGTGGGACTGAAAGACCAATACCGCGTCGCCTTTGCCAACGATCCGGACTCGGATCGGCACGGCATCGTGACGCGGTCATCAGGATTGATGAACCCCAACCACTACCTCGCGGTGGCGATTCGCTATCTGCTCGGTCATCGGCCTCGGTGGCCGGCGCACGCCGCGGTGGGCAAGACGCTGGTGAGCAGCAGCGTCATCGATCGTGTCGTCGAACGGCTGGGGCGCCGGCTCTACGAAGTGCCGGTCGGCTTCAAGTGGTTCGTGCCGGGGCTGTTCGACGGCTCCTGCTGCTTTGGGGGCGAGGAGAGCGCCGGGGCCAGCTTCCTGCGTCACGACGGCGCCGTGTGGACCACCGACAAGGACGGCCCGATCATGGATCTGCTCGCCGCCGAGATCACGGCGCGCACGGGCAAGGATCCAGGCGAGCACTACGACGAACTGGTCGCCGAGTTCGGCGCATTCCATTACACGCGCGTTGACGCCGCAGCCACACCAGAGCAGAAGGCGCGACTCCAGCAGCTGTCAGCTGAGGCGGTGGCGACGCAGACGCTCGCCGGCGACCGGATCACGGCCAAGCTGACGAAAGCCCCCGGCAACGGCGCGCCGATCGGCGGCCTGAAGATCGTCACGACAGGCGGATGGTTCGCGGCTCGGCCCTCGGGCACTGAGGACATCTACAAGATCTACGCGGAGAGCTTCAGAGACGCGGCGCACCTCGACGCGCTCGTCAGGGAAGCGCAGCAGCTCGTCGACGCTGCGGTCAGTGAGCACGCATGAGCGTGCCTCCGTTCGCGACCAACTATCGGGCTTCGGGCGTGCTGCTGCACGTCACCTCGCTACCCTCGCCCTACGGCATCGGCGACGTCGGGCCGGCCGCCGTGGCGTGGCTCGACCGGCTTCACGATGCAGGACAGCGTTGGTGGCAGGCGCTGCCGCTCGGCCCCACCGGCTATGGCGATTCGCCGTACCAATCGCTGTCGTCGTTCGCCGGCAACCCGCTCCTGATCAGTCCCGACTGGCTGATCGAGGACGAGCTGGTCCGGCCAGCCGATTGTGCGGGCGGCTCGTTTTCGTCCACGACCGTCGACTACGACGCCGTCATGCGTTTCAAGTACGTCCTGCTCGAGACCGCGTGGAAGAACTTCCGCGCCGGCGCGCGCACGGACCTGCGCCGCGACTTCGAGCACTTCGCCGAGGAGCACGCGCATTGGCTGGACGACTACGCGCTGTTCCGAGCGTTGAAAGCGAGATACGACGGCGTCCGCTATCTCGACTGGCCGGACGAGCTCATTCGGCGTGTGCCCGCCGCGCTGGAGCAGGCGCGACGGGATATGACGAGCCAGGTCGACCGCGTTCGTTTCGTTCAGTTCGTGCTCTTCCGGCAGGGCGCACGATTGAAGGCGCATGCGCGGACGAAAGGCGTGGCGTTGATCGGCGACCTGCCGTTCTTCGTCTCGCCGGACTCGAGCGACGTGTGGGCCAACCCGGAGCTGTTTCTGCTCGACGCGAGCCATCGGCCGCGCGTCGTCGGCGGCGTTCCGCCGGACTACTTCAGCGCGCAGGGACAGCGATGGGGCAACCCGATCTATGACTGGGACGCGCTGGCCGCGCGCAGCTATCGCTGGTGCATCGACCGCATGCGCGCCTTGCTCGCTTACGTCGACGCGATCCGCCTCGACCACTTCAGGGGCTTTGCGGCGGCGTGGCACATCCCCGCGGACGCGCCGACGGCGCAGTCGGGTCGATGGGTGCCGGGCCCCGGCGCCGGGTTCTTCAGCGCCGTCGAGAAGGCGCTGGGTGGCCTGCCGTTCGTCGCCGAGGACCTGGGAACGCTTACGGCCGACGTGAGCGCGCTCCGCGACCAATTTCACATCCCGGGCACACGCGTGCTGCAGTTCGCGTTCGACGGCCATGCCGACAATCCGTATCTACCCGAGAACTACGTCGCCAACACGGTCGCCTACACGGGCACGCACGACAACCCGACGACGCGCGGGTGGTACGAAGACTTGCCGGACTCTGAGCGCACCAATCTGTGGCGATGTGTCAAGCGCGCGCCCGGCACCGGCGTTGAGGTCGCCCCCGCGTTGCTGAGTCTCGCGTGGTCGTCGGTCGCTGCGCTCGCGATCGCTCCGTTGCAGGACGTTCTCAACCTGGACAAGGAGGCGCGAATGAATCAACCCGGAAGCGCTGGAGGCAACTGGCGCTGGCGCGTCACCGAAGACCAGTTGGCCGGGTCGGCCCTCGAATCATTGCGAGACCTGACGCGCGCCTCGGGGCGAGCCGAGCGTGCGATGGCGGCCACGTCATGACGACGGCTCCTGTCGTCTTTCTTGTCGACGTGGACAACACGCTGCTCGACAACGATCGCGTCCAGGACGACCTCAAGCGCCATCTGGAGCGTGAGTTCGGCGCCGCATCGCGCGATCGGTACTGGGCGATCCTCGAAGCGCTCTTCGTCGAGCTCGGATATCGCGACTACCTCGGGGCGCTACAGCGCTATCGGACCGAGCACCCTCACGACGTGCACCTCATGGCGATGTCGTCGTACCTGGTCGATTACCCGTTCGCCAATCGCCTCTATCCCGGCGCGCTCGACGTGCTCGAACGGTTTCGCGGGTGGGGCCCGACGGTGATCCTTTCCGACGGCGACGTGGTCTTTCAGCCTCGCAAGGTCGAGCGCTCGGGTATCGCGGAGGCCGTGGACAACCACGTGCTGATCTATATCCACAAGGAAGAAACGCTGGACGACGTCGAGCGACGCTATCCGGCGCACCACTACGTCCTGGTGGACGACAAGCCGCGGATTCTCGCCGCGGTCAAGAAAGCGTGGGGCGACCGCGTCACGACGATCTTCCCGCGCCAGGGGCAATACGCGCGCGATGCGAAATCCTATCCCGCGGCTGACCTGACCGTCGAGCGGATCGGCGATCTCGTCGCCCATGACTTGTCCCAGCTTCTCCCGCTGGAGGTTCCACGATGAACGCCACAGGAACACTGCACGACCGCGGCCAGAGTCTCTGGCTCGACAACATCACGCGCGAATTGCTCGAGAGCGGCACGCTCGCGCGTTACATCAAAGAGGACGCTGTGACGGGGCTGACGTCCAACCCCACGATCTTCGACCACGCGATCAAGAACAGCTCCCGCTACGACGCGGCCATTCGCCAGAAAGTCAAGGAAGGCAAGTCGGGCGAAGAGCTGTTCTTCGAGCTGGCGCTCGAAGATCTCACGCGGGCGGCCGACCTGTTTCTCCCGATCTGGGAGCGGACGCGCGGCGTCGACGGCTGGGTCTCGCTCGAGGTCTCACCGGTGCTCGCTCACGACACCGCCACCACACTCGCTGCCGCCAAGACCCTGCACGCGCGAGCAGGACGACCGAACCTCTTCATCAAGATCCCCGGCACGAAAGAGGGCCTGCCGGCGATCGAGGAGGCGATCTTCGCCGGCGTGCCGATCAACGTGACGCTGCTCTTCTCGCGCGAGCAATATCTGGCGGCGGCCGACGCGTTCATACGAGGCATCGAGCGCCGTGTGGCTGCGGGGCTGCCGCCCGACGTCGGCTCGGTCGCCTCGGTCTTCATCAGTCGATGGGATGCGGCGGTCAAGAGCCGGGTGCCGGAAGCGCTGCGCAATCAGCTCGGCATCGCGATCGCCAAGCGGACGTACAAGGCGTACCGCGACCTCCTTGACTCGCCGCGCTGGCAGCGCGCCTTCAATGCCGGCGCCCGGCCGCAGCGTCTGCTGTGGGCGAGCACGGGCACGAAGGATCCCCAGGCGTCCGACATCCTTTATATACGGGCGCTCGCGGCCCCGTTCACGGTGAACACGATGCCTGAAGGCACCCTGAAGGCGCTGGCCGACCACGGAGCGCTCGGAGGGATGCTGCCCGCCGACGGCGGGGACGGCGAGGAAGTGGTGGCAACGTTCGCCAACGCGGGCGTCAACGTGGACGCCCTCGCCGTTCAGCTTCAGGACGAAGGCGCGAAGTCGTTCGTCGACTCGTGGCGTGAGTTGATGGGCGTCATCGCGGCCAAGAGCTCCGACCTGGCCAAGGCGAGCTGAGGGCCCGAGTATGCGCGTGCTCGTTGTGGATATCGGCGGCACTCACGTGAAGGTCCACGTCACGGGACAGAAGGCGCCGAGGGAGTTCGCATCGGGGCCCACGCTCACCGCCGCGCAGATGGTCGAGGGCGTCAAGACCGTCGCCGCGGAGTGGAAGTACGACGCGGTGTCGATCGGCTATCCAGGACCGGTCCTCAACGGTCGCCCGCTCATGGAGCCGCGGAATCTCGGCCCCGGCTGGGTCGGATTCGACTACCGGGCGGCGTTTGGATGTCCGGTCAAGGTCGTCAACGACGCGGCGATGCAAGCGCTCGGGAGTTATTGCGGCGGCAAGATGCTGTTTCTCGGGCTCGGCACTGGATTGGGCTCGACGATGATCGTCGACGGCATCGTCGAGCCGATGGAGCTCGGTCACCTGCCGTACCGGGACGGAACATTCGAGCAGTACATCGGATTGCACGGGTTGGAGACGCACGGACTCGAGCCATGGCGGCGCGACGTCGAGGACGTCGTCGCGCGTTTGATCGCCGCGCTCGAGCCTGAGGACGTCGTCCTTGGCGGCGGTAACATCCACCAACTCGAAACACTGCCACCGGGCTGCCGCGCCGGCGACAACTCGAACGCGTTCCTCGGCGGAGAGCGGCTTTGGAAGCGAGCGCCCGTCAAGCGTCGCGCCCGAGCGCTCCCTACCCAGGTTCATTCAGCCAAGACATGAAGGGATCAGAGATGACCGCAATGCTGCCATTGACATCGCGCCAATCGTGGAAGGCGCTCCAGGCGCACCGGAACGAGATCGGCGAGCGGCACCTCCGCGCGCTCTTCGCCGCCGATGCGACGCGTGGGGAACGTCTGACCGCGGAGGCTGTCGGGATCTACCTCGACTATTCGAAGAATCGCATCACCGACGAGACCGTCACGTTGCTGTGTCGGCTGGCCGAGGAAAGCGGCCTCCGGGAACGCATCGACGCGATGTTCCGGGGTGACAAGATCAACGTGACGGAAAACCGCGCCGTTCTCCACGTGGCTCTGCGAGCGCCGCGAGGCACGTCGATCGTGGTGGACGGCCAGGACGTGGTCCCCGAGGTCCACGCCGTGCTCGACGCGATGTCTGATTTCGCGGACCGGGTGCGGAGCGGCGCGTGGAAGGGACACACCGGCAAGCGCATTCGCAACGTCATCAACATCGGCATCGGCGGCTCCGACCTCGGCCCCGTGATGGCCTACGAGGCGCTCCGGTATTACAGCGACCGTGCCATGACGTTCCGCTTCGTCTCGAACGTGGATGGGACCGACATCGCAGAAGCGACCCGCGACCTCGACCCGGCGGAAACACTCTTCATCGCCTCGTCCAAGACGTTCACGACGCTGGAGACGATGACCAACGCGCAGAGCGCGCGCCAGTGGCTGCTGGCCGGGCTCGGCGGCGACGTCAAGGCGGTGGCGAAGCACTTTGTGGCCGTGTCCACGAACGCGCAGAAGGTGTCGGAGTTCGGGATCGACACCGCGAACATGTTCGGCTTCTGGGACTGGGTGGGAGGCCGCTATTCGATGGACTCGGCCATCGGCCTGTCGACAATGCTCGCGGTTGGCCCCGATAACTTCCGCGCGCTCCTGAATGGCTTCCATCAGATGGACGAGCACTTCCGCACGGCTCCCTTCGAGCGCAACCTGCCCGTGCTGCTCGGCCTGCTGACCCTGTGGTACACGGACTTCTTCGGCGCGGAGACGGTCGCGATCCTGCCCTACGAGCAATACCTCAAGCGCTTTCCCGCGTACCTGCAGCAGCTGACGATGGAGAGCAACGGCAAGCACGTCACGCGGAGCGGCGTCGACGTCGGCTATCCGACCGGACCGATCTACTGGGGTGAGCCGGGCACGAACGGTCAGCACTCGTTCTACCAGCTGATTCATCAGGGGACCCGTTTGATTCCCTGCGACTTCATCGGGTTTGCGCGCGCGCTGAACCCGCTCGGTCCGCATCACGACATGCTGATGGCCAACGTATTCGCGCAGACCGAGGCGCTGGCCTTCGGCAAGACGCGCGAGCAGGTGAAGGCCGAAGGCACGCCTGACAGCCTCGTTCCCCACCGGGTGTTTCAGGGCAATCGCCCCTCGAACACGATTCTCGCCGACCGGCTCACGCCGGAAATGCTCGGCAAGCTCGTCGCGCTGTACGAGCACAGCGTCTTCACCCAGGGCGCGATCTGGGACGTCGACTCGTTCGACCAGTGGGGCGTCGAGCTGGGCAAAGTGTTGGCCCAACGCATCATCCCCGAGCTCGAGGGCCCGACCGAGCCTGCGCTTTCCCATGACAGCTCGACGAATGCGCTCATCCGGCGCTACCGGATGCGCAAGGAGGCAGCGCGATGAAGCGGCCGAGCGGCGACTTCAAAACACAGCTCGAGAAGATGCAGAAGCATCCCGGGTTCATCGCGGCGCTGGACCAGAGTGGTGGAAGCACGCCGGGCGCGCTGCGCGCGT
>DAIRVP010000230.1:0-7925 GCA_036802765.1 Candidatus Rokuibacteriota bacterium | reverse complement strand
CGTTCGGCGGCCTGCTCAAAGAAGTCCGCCACTACGCGCACGAGTTCATTCACGAGGTGATGGTCGACCTCATGTACATGCAGCGCGAGCTGCATCCGGCGGTCTTCGCGGTGATGGACGGCACCGTCATGGGCGACGGGGCCGGCCCCCGCACGATGATCCCGCGCGAGGGCAATCTGATCCTCGCCTCCGCCGACCAGGTGGCCATCGACGCGATCGCCGCGCGCATCATGGGCTTCGATCCGCTGTCGATTCGCTATCTCGCGATGTGTCACGAGCGCGGCCTCGGCGTGGCCGATCCGCGCGACATCGAGATCGTGGGCGACGTCGACGCCGCCGCGACCCGCATGGGCTTCAAGACGTCGCGCAGCCTCGTGATCTGGGGCGATCAGCTCATCCGCCGCGGCCCGCTCAAGCCGCTCAAGCGGCTGCTGCTGCACTCGCCGCTCATGGTGTGGGCGCCGTTCGCGTCGAACGTGTATCACGACCTGCTCTGGTACCCCACGATCGGTCGCGCGCGCATCCGTGCGTTCGCCGACACCGGGTGGGGCCGGCTGTTCGCGAAGTACTAGTCCATGCCGGGCCAGGTCCGCGTGCGCTTCGCGCCCAGCCCGACCGGTCACCTGCACGTCGGCGGCGCGCGCACCGCGCTCTTCAACTGGCTGTACGCGCGCCACCATGGTGGCGTCCTCATTCTGCGCATCGAGGACACCGACCGCTCACGCTCGACCGACGAGAACATCGACTTCATCATCGATGCGCTCCGGTGGCTCGAGCTCGACTGGGACGAGGGACCGCCGGCGCCGGGCTACCGACAGACCGAGCGTTTCGAGCTCTACCGTAAGCACGCGCAGCGCTTGCTCGACGCCGGCCGCGCGTACTACTGCGCGTGCACGCCCGAGCAGCTCGAGGCCGAGCGCGCGGAGGCCCAGGCGCGCAACGAAACGTTCCGGTACTCCGGTCGCTGCCGCACGCTCGGGCTCACGTCGGGCGCGCTGCGGCTGCGCATTCCCGATGAAGGCACCACGGTGGTCGAAGACCTGATCCATGGGCCGGTGACGTTCGACCACCGGCAGCTGGACGACTGGATCCTCGTGCGTAGCGACGGCACGCCGACGTACAACTTCTGCGTGGTCGTCGACGACGTCGACATGCGCATCAGCCACGTGATTCGCGGCAACGACCATCTCTCGAATACGCCCAAGCAGGTGCTCTGCTACGAGGCGTTCGGCTATCCCGTGCCCGCGTTCGCGCACGTCTCCATGATTCTGGGCGCCGATCGCACGCGGCTCTCCAAGCGTCACGGCGCGACCTCGGTGCAGGCGTATCGCGAGCAGGGGATGCTGCCCGAGGCGATGGTGAATTACCTCGCCCGCCTGGGGTGGTCGAGCGGCGATCAGGAGATCTTCACGCGGCGCGAGCTGATCGAGCGGTTCGACATCAAGGACGTGTCGTCGTCGGGCGCGATCTTCGACCAGACCAAGCTCGAGTGGCTGAATCACGAGTACATCAAGACCATCGACGGCGCGCGGCTGGCTGCGCTGACGGCGCCCTTCGTGCGGGCGGTGGGGCTGACGCCGCCAGCCGACGCCGGACGCTTCGTCGGCATGCTCGATACGCTCCGTGAGCGTGGCCGCACGCTGCGCGAGCTCGTGGAGGTCGGCCGCTTCTACTTCGAGCGCCCGCGTGAGTACGAGGCCAAGGCGGCGGCCAAGCTCTTCACGCCCGCGGGCGTCGAGCGGCTCGGCGTGCTGATCGAGCGCGTGGCGGCGGTCGAGCCGTTCGCCGCAACGGCGCTGGAGGCGCTCTACCGACAATTGGTGGACGCCATGAGCCTCAAGCTCGTCGACCTGGCGCAGCTCACGCGGCTGGCGGTCACCGGGCGCACCGCGTCACCGCCGCTCTTCGACGTCCTGGCGTTGCTCGGCCGCGACGAGACGCTCGCGCGCCTGCGCGCCGCGCGTGAGACCGCGGCCAACCGCCAGGATCGGCCCGCATCCCCCGGGACAGCGGACACGTGAGGCTGTTGCTCGCGCGCCACGGCGAATCCGTCTGGAACGCCGAACGCCGCTTCCAGGGACGCACCGACATCCCGCTGTCCGCGCGCGGACGCGCGCAGGCCGAGGCTCTGGGCACAGCACTCCGCGGCTATCGGTTGGCCGCCGCGTACGTCAGCCCGTTCCGGCGCGCGCGCGAGACCGCCGAGGTCGCACTGGCCGGCACCGGCGTCCCGCTCGTGCCGCTCGAGGAGTTGCGCGAGCTGTCCCTCGGCGAGTGGGAAGGCTGCACGGTGGACGAGGTGCGCGCCCGCGACGGGGATCCCTACCGGGCCTGGCTGCTGGCGCCCCACGACTGCCCGCCGCCGGGAGGTGAACCGCTCGACGCGGTGAGCTCGCGCGTACGGGCCGCGATGGATCGCATCAGCGCCCTGCACCCCAACGGCGAGGACGTCCTGGTAGTCGCGCACGGCGGTGTGATCAGCGTCTATGCGTGCGCGCTGCTGGGCTGCTCGTTCAACGCGCTCTGGCGGCTGCGTGTCGACAACGCGTCGCTGACGGTGGTGCGGCCGCCGCGTCTGGTGTCGCTCAACGACACCGCGCACCTGCCGGACACGCTCGCCACCGCCACGCACGTTCGCGCCTCCATCGTCGGCGGAGAGCGCGCGCCGTGACGGCGGTGGTGATCGCGCTCTTCGGCGGCCTGGCGCTGTTGCTCTACGGCATCCGGCTGAGCGGCGACAGCCTGCAGCGCGCCGCCGGCGGACGCCTCCGCTCACTACTCACCGGCATGGCGCGGCACCGGCTGATCGCCGTCGCCTCGGGCGCCGCGGTGACCGCGATCATCCAGTCATCGGCGGCCACGACGCTGATGCTGATCGGCTTTGTCAGCGCCGGGCTCATGACCTTCCGTCAGACGCTCGGCATCATCCTGGGCGCCGACATCGGTACGACGTTCACCGTCCAGCTCATCGCGTTCAAGATCACCGACTACGCGCTGGTGCTGGTCGGCCTCGGCTTCACGATCACCTTTCTCGTGGGGCGCCGCGTCCTCAAGGACGTCGGCCAGGCGATCTTCGGGCTGGGTCTGGTGTTCTTCGCACTCAAAGTCATCCTGGATGGCGTGGCGCCGCTGCGCGATAACCGGCTGGCTATGGAGCTCATCGAGGCCGTCTCCAGCAACACGCTGATGTCTATCCTCGTCTCCGCCGTCTTCAGCGCGCTCGTGGCGTCTTCCGCGGCGACGCTCGGCGTGGCGCTCGCCCTGGCCAGCCAGGGGCTCATCGGCCTCAACGGCGCGGTGGCCATGGTCCTCGGCGCCAACATCGGCACCTGCGCAACCGCGCTGACCGCCTCGATCGGCGCGACGGCCGAAGCCAAGCGCGTGGCGGTGGCCCATATCGCGTTCAAGCTGCTCGGCGCCGCGCTGATGCTGCCGTTCCTCGGCCCGTTCACTACGATCGTTGCGGCGAGCGCGTCCAACCCGGCGCGGCAGATCGCCAACGCCCACACGTTCTTCAACCTCGGGATCAGCCTCGTCTTTCTGCCCTTCACGCCGCTGGCGGCGCGCGCCATCGAGGCGCTCGTGCCGGACGATCAGACGGGCGATACGCCGTTTCGCACGCGGTATCTCGACGAGCGCGCGCTGGATCAGCCCTCACTGGCGCTCGGGCAGGCCACGCGCGAGGCCCTGCGCATGGCCGACGTCGTGCAGGGTATGCTGCGCGACACCATGGAGGTCTTCCGGACCGACAACCAGGCCCTGCTCGAGGACGTGGAAAAGCGCGACGACCAGGCCGACTTCCTGGAGCGGGAGATCAAGCTGTTTCTGGCGCGGCTCGGCCGCGACGCCATGGGGCCGGAGCTGTCGCGCAAGGAGATCGGTCTGATCTCGTTCATCGGCAACCTCGAGAATATCGGCGATATCGTCGACAAGAATCTGATGGAGCTGGCGCGCAAGAAGCTGTATCAGGCGCGCCGCTTCTCGGAGCCGGGCTGGGCGGAAATACTAGAGTTCCACGGCCTCGTATCCAAGAACCTCGAGCGCGCCATCGCCGCGTTCGCCGCCAACGACCGAGCGCTCGCGCAGGAGGTGCTGGATCAACGTCCCTTCATGCGCATGCGCGAGCGGGAGCTACGCGAATCCCACCTGGGGCGCCTGCGCGCAGGCCTCGCGGAGTCCATCGAGACGTCCGAGATCCACCTCGACGTTCTCACCAACCTCAAGCGCATCAGCAGCCACGTCTCGGCGCTGATGCTGCCCATCCTGGACGAGGTGTGACGCCATGAAGAAGATCGAGGCGATCATCAAGCCCTTCAAGCTCGACGACGTGAAGGAGGCGCTCACCGAGATCGGCGTCATCGGGATGACCGTCACCGAGGTGCGAGGCTTCGGGCGCCAGAAGGGCCACACCGAGCTGTATCGCGGGTCGGAGTACACCGTCGACTTCCTGCCCAAGGTGAAGATCGAGGTCGTCGTGCCCGATCACCTCGTCGACAAGGTCAGCGCCACGATCGTCGGCGCCGCGAAGACGGGTTCCATCGGCGACGGCAAGGTGTTCGTGCTGCCGATCAACCAGTCCATTCGGATCCGCACGGGCGAGACCGGCGAGCAGGCTGTCTGATTGAGTCTGTCACGCTGACCAGTCGCGTCGCGCTCACTCGGGCGTTGCGGCGGGCCAGCTTTGCCGACCCCGCCGCGGCCGCCGCGAACTTCGAGGCGCTGACGCCGACGCCGCACGACGCCGAGCTGCTGGCGCCGGCGCTGCCGCGGCTGCTGACCGAGCTGGCGGCGGCGCCCGATCCGGACATGGCGCTCAACAACCTCGAGCGTTACGCCGCCGCCGTCGATCGCGCAGTGTTGTTCCGCACACTGGACGTGCATCCGGGCGCCGCCGCACTGCTGGTGCGCGTCGGCGGCGCCAGCCAGTTTCTCGCCGACGTGTTGCGCCGGCGGCCGAGCACGCTCGCGTGGCTGCTGGAGCCGCGCACCATGCGGCCGTGGCTGGCCGAGGAGCTCGCGCAGGACGTCGCCCAGGCGGTGCGGCCGTTCATGACACGCGAGGCGCGCACGAACGCGCTGCGTCGATTCAAGTACCGCCAGCTGCTGCGCATCGGCGCGCGCGACCTGCTCGGCGACGCGGACCTCGCCGTCACCACCGAGGAACTGTCGCATCTCGCCGACGCGTGTCTGTCCCAGGCCGCGGCCGATGCGCTGGCCGACGCGAGGGCCCGCTTCGGCGCGCCGCTCGATGGCGATGGGCGCGAGACGGGCCTCGCCGTCGTCGGCATGGGCAAGCTCGGCGGCGAGGAGCTGAATTATTCCTCCGACGTCGACCTCATGTTCGTCTACGGCGCCGAGGGGGAAACGGCAGGCGGCCCGGAGGGACGGCTCGAGAACGGGGCGTTCTTCGCGCGCGTCTGCCGTGATCTCGTCGCGAGAATCGAAGACGTCACCGAGGAGGGCTACGCGTTCCGCGTGGATCTTCGGCTGCGTCCCGAGGGCCGCATGGGGCCGGTCGCCATGCGGCTCGACGCCTACGCCGATTATCACCGCGAGCGCGCGGAGCTGTGGGAGCGTCAGGCGCTGCTCAAGGCGCGCATCTGCGCGGGCGACGAGGACGTCGGCGCGCGGTTCATGGACTGGGCGGCCGCGACCGTCTATCGGCCCGGCGTCGACGAGCGGGTCCTGCCCGCGATTCGCGCGATGAAGAGTCAGATCGACCGGACGCTGCGCGGCCGCGACGCCGATGCGTCGACTCGCAACGTCAAGCTGGGCCGCGGCGGGATCCGGGAGGTCGAGTTCATCGTGCAAGCGCTGCAGCTGCTCTACGGCGGCGACGATTCCTGGCTGCGCGAGCGCAACTCGCTCAAAGCGCTCTTCCGGCTGACCGAGCGCGGGTACCTGGCGCCTGAGCTCGGGCGGCGGCTCTCGCACGCGCTCGTCCACCTGCGCACCGTGGAGCATCGCCTGCAGATCGTGCACGAGTTTCAGACCCACACGCTGCCGGACGATCCGATCGAGCTCGGCCGTCTCGCCCGCCGCGTCGGCATCGACGCGCCGCCGCGCGCGGCCGCGCGCCGCTTCGGCGCCGAGCACCGCGCCGTGACGCGCGACGTTCATCACGCGTTCCGCGAGTTCTTCGGCGAGCGGCAAGCGGACACACCCGCGCGGCCGCGGCTGCCGAGCCGCATGGCGCTGAGCGCCACCGGCTTCGCCGATCCGGAGCGCGCGCTACAAAATCTCCGGATGATCGTCGCCGGCCGGCCGCTCGTGCCGTATCCGGCCACGCTGCGGGCGGCCCTCACGCGGCTCATTCCGGCGCTGCTCGACGCGTGCTGGAAGAGCCCCGATCCCGACGAGGCGCTCAATCAGTTCGAGCGTTTTCTGGCTGCGGCTGGCCCGCGCGCCGGCTACGTGGAATTACTCGTGGCGCAGCCCGAGCTGCTGGATGGCCTCGTCAGGCTCTGCGCCGGCGGCGATCTCCTCGCGCAGCTGCTCGTCGCGCAGCCCGAGCTCCTGAGCTCGCTGGCCGATCCCGCCGTGCTTCAGGGCCGGCGCCGGCGCGCCGATTTCCGCGCCGCGCTCGCGCCAGTCTTCGCTCCAGGCGTCGCCGCGCCCGAGCAGCGCGATCGTCTGCGCCGCATCAAGCAGGCGCAGGAGCTGACGGTCGTCTGGCGCTATCTGCTCGGTGTCACCACGGTCGATGCGTATGCGCGCGAGATGACGGCGCTGGCCGAGGCGACGCTCGCTGCCGGATGGGCGATGGCGCTCGGCGCGCAGGTCGAGCGGCACGGCGTGCCGCGCGACGAACGGGGCCGCTTCATCCCGGCCGTCGTCGTTGGTCTGGGCAAGCTCGGCGGCCGCGAGCTGACGACCGGCTCGGACCTCGACGTCTTCGTGACGTTTGGCCGCGCCGACGCCGCGACCAGCGAGGGCGAGACCGACGGACGCGAGCGCGTCGACGCGCACACGTTCTATAGCGGCGCCGTCGAGCGCCTCGCCAGCGCGCTCGGCGACATCACCGCCGCGGGCATCGCGTTTCCGGTGGATCTGCGGCTGCGCCCGGGCAGCAAGGGCAGTGGCTTCGCAGCAGGCGTCGATGCGCTCGAACGGTACTATGAACAGCACGGCGATCTCTGGGAGCGGCAGAGCCTCACGCGCGCGCGGCCGCTCCTCGGCGATCGGGCGCTGGCGCGGCGGGTCCGCGCCACGCTCGCTCGACTCGTGTACGGCGCTCCGCTGCCGGCGGGAGCGCTCAAGGAGATTCGCGACGTACGTCGGCGCATGGAGGTCGAGCTGGGCAAGGAGACGCGCGGCCGATGGCACGTCAAGCTGGGCCGCGGCGGCCTGGTGGACGTCGAGTTCCTGACGCAGGCGCTGCAGCTGGTTTACGGCGCCGCGCACGACGATGTCCGCACGCCCTCGACGGCGGCGGCGCTCGGCGCGCTGGGGCGTCTGGGGGTGTTGCCCGGCGCCGAGGCACTGATCGCCCGCCATCGATTTCTGCGTCGCGTCTCCACGGCGCTGCGCCTGCTCGGCGCGCGACCGACCGATACGCTGGAGCTGGCGGGCCCGATGCCCGCGCGCGTTGCCGCCGCGCTGGGCTTCGCTTCGCGCGACGCGTTTCTCACCGCCTATCGCGAGGCGACTGATGCGGTGCGCGCGGCGTATACGGAGGTCTTCGCGTGACCCGGCGCCCGGCGCTCTACGTCGTCGACGGACACTCGAACATCTTCCGCGCCTACCACGCGATGGAATACCTCTCGACATCGCGCGGGCAACCGACCCACGCCATCCTGATCCTGTCGACCATGCTCTGGAAGCTGATCCGCGAAGAGCAGCCGGAGTACCTGGCCGTCGCGCTCGATCCGCCCGGACCGACATTTCGCGACAAGCTCTTCGCGGACTACAAGGCGACGCGGACG
>DAIRVP010000229.1:6502-7929 GCA_036802765.1 Candidatus Rokuibacteriota bacterium | reverse complement strand
GTCGGGCTGCTCGTGCTGCGCATGCCGATCACGCGCGTGCTCTTCGAGCGGGGTCGATTCACGCCGGCGGACACGCTCGCGACCGCGCAAGCACTCAGTGGGTATGCGGTCGGCCTCGTCGGCTTCGCCGCCGCGCGGATCACCGCGCAGGCCTTCTACGCGATCAAGCGACCGGGCGTCGCCGTCCGCGTGGGCGCGCTGTCGGTCGCCGCCAACATCGTTGCGGCGCTGGCGCTCATGGCTCCGCTCGGCCACGCCGGACTCGCGTACGCGTCGTCGGTCGGTGCCTTCGTCAATCTGCTCGCACTGCTGTGGGCGGCGCGGCAACGCTTCGGCCGTCTCGGCGGCCGCGCACTGCTCGCCTCGACGCTGCGCACGGCGGCCGCGGCCGTGCCGCTTGGGCTGTGGTGCTGGATGGCGCTGCCATTGTTCGACGTGCGTCACCGACTCGTGACCGACGCCGCGCTGCTCGGCGCCGTGATCGTCGGCGGCGGCCTCATCTTCTTCCTCGCGAGCGCCGCGTTCGGCTCGTCCGAGCGTCGCGTGCTCATTCGCTTCGTCCCCGGCCGACGGAGCGGTTAGCGGACGGACCGTTGAAGGACGCGGCGCGCGTCGACGCGCGCGGTTCGTTGCCAGCGGTCGCGTCGGCGTGCTATATTCCGTCGTGCACTCCAACGCCGCCGTGCCGCTCACCCGTCGTTCGGGTCACGCTCCTCCGCCAACGGCCTAGATGATCCTCGGCGCCGCCACGTCTGGGGGACCCCGTCGGCAGAACGGCGGAGCCTCCCAGAGGACGCGGCGGCCGTGTCGGACGCAATGGTGACGACGATGGCGCGGCGCGCGCACACGTACCCACAGATTTCCGTCACCGCTGGCGATGTCGTCGACACGGAAGTGGTCGCCGTCCCGTCGACGATCAGCGTCGCCGACGCGCTGCGGCTCGCGCGCCGGCGTCGTGCTCGGATCCTCGCGTGCGGCGCGAACGATCACGTCCTCGCGGACGACCTCGCACGCGCCGAAAGTCTCGGCCTCGGTGAGCTGGCGGCGCGCGACGTCGCTCGTCCGCTGCCGATCGTCGCCGCCCGTACTCCAGAGCTCGCGGTGCGCCGTCAGCTCAGCGAGGGGGCGCCGGCAGTCATCGTCACCGGCAAGGGCGCCATCGCGCGGGCGGCAACGCCGCACACCGTGGCCGTGCGGGCGCGACTCGATCGAGCGCTTTCGCCCCCCACACGCGCGCTGCTCGCCGAAGTCGCACGAGTGGCCGCCGCCCAGGGGGCGCGTGCCTTCGTCGCCGGCGGCCTCGTGCGCGACGCCTGGCGCGGCCAAACGGCCGAAGGCGACCTCGATGTCGTGGTCGAAGGCGACGGCCCGGCGGTGGCGCGGGCGCTGGCCGATGTCCTCCACGGCACGCTCGTCGAGCACGAGCG
>DAIRVP010000229.1:0-6402 GCA_036802765.1 Candidatus Rokuibacteriota bacterium | reverse complement strand
GACCCGACGCGACTGCTCCGTGCCGCGCGCTACGCCGCGCGCCTGGAGCTGCGCAGCGACGAATGGACGGCCCGCTGCCAGGCGCTGGCGCTGCGCCTGGCGCCGTATTCCGCGCTCTCGGGTCAGCGCCTCGCCACCGAGCTGGAGCGGCTGCTTGCCGAGCCGCACGCCGCGGCGGCGCTCTCGATGCTCGCGCGCGGCGGCGTGCCGCGTCTGCTCGATCCGCGCTGGCGGCTCACGCGGGCGGGCGCGGGTCGCGTCGCCGCGGTCTCCGCGACGCTGGACTGGGTTCGCGAGCACCGCATCGCGCGTCCCGTCGTCGTCGGCGCGCTCGCGCTGGCCGCCGAGCAGCCGGCGGCGGTCGCTGAGGCGATGGCCGGACGCCTGGGACTCAGCGGCGAGCCGCTGCGCGAATTGCGCCGCGCGCTGATCGAAGCGCCGTCGATGGCGCGGCGCCTCGCCGGTGCCACGCCCAGCGCCGCGGGTCGGGCACTGCACGCTGCGACGGGCGCCGACCTCGCCGCGCTACACCTCGCTGGCGGCACGGCGCGCGAGCGCGTGGAGTGGTGGGTGACGACCGGACGCTCCGTCGAGCCGCTGCTGAGCGGCGACGACGTGCTGGCGCTCGGCGTGACGCGAGGGCCCGCGGTGGCGGCAGCGCTGGCGGCGCTGCGCGACGCGCGGCTCGACGCGCGCGTCGTCGACCGAGCAACCGAAATCGACTATGTTCGTTCATGGATGGCCGACCTAGAAAGGAAGGGTTGAGGTGGCGCCGAAATACATCTTCGTGACGGGCGGTGTCGTGTCCTCGCTCGGCAAGGGCCTTGCGGCGGCATCGATGGGCGCGTTGCTCGAGGCGCGCGGATATCGCGTGGCGCTCCAGAAGATGGATCCCTACATCAACGTCGACGCCGGGACGATGAGCCCGTACCAGCACGGCGAGGTCTTCGTGACGGACGATGGCGGCGAGACCGACCTCGATCTGGGCCACTACGAGCGATTCACGTCGGCGCGCGTGACGCGCGACCACAACATCACGACGGGCAAGGTCTACTTCTCGGTCATCCAGAAGGAGCGGCGCGGCGATTATCTCGGCCGGACGGTGCAGGTGATCCCGCACATCACGGACGAGATCAAGGCGATGATCCGCAAGGTCGGCGCCGGACAGGACGTGGTCATCGTGGAGGTCGGTGGCACCGTCGGTGACATCGAAGGCCTCCCGTTCCTGGAAGCGATCCGCCAGCTCAAGAAGGACGTCGGCAAGGACAACGTCCTCTACGTTCACCTCACGCTCGTGCCGTTCATGCAGGCCGCCTCCGAGCTGAAGACGAAAGCGACCCAGCACTCGGTGAAGGAGCTGCGCGCGATCGGAATTCAGCCGGACATCCTGCTGTGTCGCACCGACCGCTTCCTGCCGCCGGGCATCAAGTCGAAGATCGCGCTCTTCTGCGACGTCGAGGAAGAAGCCGTCATCACGGCGAAGGACGTCGACACGGTATACGAAGTGCCGCTCGTATTTCACCGGGAAGGCCTGGACTCGATCATCGTCAAGGGTCTCGGCCTGGAGGACCGGCCGATCGATCTGTCCCGCTGGGAAGACGTGGTGCGCCGCGTGAAGTCGCCGCGTCTGAGCACGCGGCTCGCCGTCGTCGGCAAGTACATCGAGCTCAAGGATTCCTACAAGAGCCTCGTCGAGGCACTGGTGCACGGCGGCATTGCGCATCAGGCCAAGGTGGACATCGTGTGGGTCGACGCCGAGCACATCGAGCGTGACGGCGCCGCCGCGCATTTCGCCGACGTCGACGGCATTCTCGTGCCGGGCGGCTTCGGCGATCGCGGTATCGAGGGCAAGATCCAGGCGGTCCGCTACGCGCGCGAGCAACGGCTTCCATACTTCGGCATCTGTCTGGGTATGCAGTGCGCCGTGATCGAGTTCGCGCGCAACGTGTGCGGGCTGGCCGGGGCGAATTCGTCGGAATTCACGCCGGACGCGCCGCACCTCGTGATCGACCTGCTGCCAGAGCAGCGGGCGCTGCCGGACAAGGGCGGGACGATGCGGCTGGGGCTGTATCCGATTTTGCTGAGCGAGGGGACGCGCGCCTCGCGCCTCTACGGCGAAGGAATCATCCGCGAGCGCCACCGACACCGCTACGAGGTCAACAACGACTATCTGAAGACGCTCGAAAAAAATGGGCTCCGCGTCTCGGGCCTCTGGGCGGAGAAGCAGCTCGTCGAGATCATCGAGATCGACGATCATCCGTATTTCGTGGCCGGGCAGTTCCACCCAGAGTTCCGGTCGCGCCCGTGGGATCCGCATCCACTGTTCGCCGGATTCGTCCGCGCTGGTCTCGACTACCGGGCCCAGCGATGAGCGCACGCGGCCGGCAACCGTCGAGCGCAGGCCACCCATGCCTCGAGCCGGCCTCGCGGCACCCGCTGCCATGACCCGCGAAGTTCAGATCGGCGACATCACCGTCGGCGGCGGCCGTGCGCTCGTTCTCATCGGTGGCCCATGCGCGATCGAGGACGAAAAGCACGCGCTAATGACCGCCGAGCGGCTGGCCAGGATCGCCGCCGACAAACGCGTCCCGTACGTTTACAAGTCGTCCTACGACAAGGCCAATCGCTCGTCGGTCAACGGCTATCGCGGTCCCGGCCTCGTCGAGGGGCTGCGCATCCTCAAGAAGGTACGCGATACGCTGCGCCTTCCGGTGCTGTCGGACGTTCATCAGGTCTCTGAAGTCGATCCGGCCGCCGAGGTGCTCGACGTGCTGCAGATCCCCGCGTTCCTGTGCCGGCAAACCGACCTCATTCTGGCGGCGGCAGCGACCGGCAAACCCGTCAACGTCAAGAAAGGGCAGTTCGTCGCGCCGCGCGACATGAAGAACGTCGTCGACAAGGTCCTGTCGAAGGGCAACTCGGCGATCCTGCTCACCGAGCGCGGCACGTCGTTCGGCTATCACAATCTCGTCGTCGACATGCGCGGTCTCGCCGACATGCGGGAGCTCGGCTATCCGGTCGTCTTCGACGCGACGCACTCGGTGCAGCTGCCCGGCGGCGCGGGCGATCGCTCGGGTGGTGAGCGCAAATACGTCCCGGCGCTCGCGCGGGCGGCGGTGGCGTTCGGCATCGACGCGCTGTTCATGGAGATGCACGAGGACCCCGATCGCACGTTGGCCGATGGCCGACCGCTCTCCGACGGCCCGAACATGCTGCGGATCGACGACCTGCCGCGATTGCTGGACGAGCTGCTCGCCATCCACCGCGTTCACGGCGGCACGCCGGCATGACCGATCCGGATCTGCGGCGGATCGCCGAGCGCGTATTGCGCCTCGAGGCCGACGCGATCCTGGCGCTCGTGCCGAAGCTCGACGCGAGCTTCACGCGCGCCGTCGACGTGCTGCGCCGCTGCACCGGGCGCGTCATCGTCACCGGGATGGGCAAGTCCGGACTGATTGGCCGCAAGATCGCCGCAACGCTGGCGTCGACCGGCACGCCCGCGTACTTCCTGCATCCCGCCGAAGGCGTGCACGGCGATCTCGGCATGGTCGCGCGCGGCGACGTCGTCGTCGTCCTGTCGAACTCCGGCGAAACCGACGAGGTGCTCGCGATCCTGCCGCCGCTCAAGCGCCTCGGCGTGCCGATCGTGCTGCTGACGGGCAGCACCGGCTCGACGCTCGCGCGGCAGTGCGAGGTGGTCCTCGACGTCAGCGTGGCGGAAGAGGCGTGTCCCATGAACCTGGCGCCGACGTCGTCCACGACGGCAGCGCTGGCGATGGGCGACGCGCTCGCCATGGCCGTGCTCGAACTGCGCGGGCTGCGGCCCGAAGACTACGCCGCGCTGCATCCGCGCGGCACGCTCGGCTGGCGCGCGCTGTTCCGGGTGGCCGACCTCATGCACGGCGGCGACACTGTGCCGATGGTGAGGGAAGACGCGAGCCTCAAGGATGCGGTCGAGGAGATGACGCGCAAGCGTCCGTGCACGGCCGCGGCCGGCGCCGCGCAGCACTCATGCGGAATGACCACCGTGGTGGATGACGACGGTCGGCTGCTCGGCGTCGTCACGGACGGTGACCTTCGGCGTCTGCAGCTCTCCGGGGGCGCCCCTGCCGACGCCCGCGCGGGTGAGGTCGCGACCCGCGAGCCGAAGACGATCGCGGCCGACGACCTCGCGGCCAAGGCCCTGGAGGTCATGGAGGCCTGGGCCATCAGCGGATTGATCGTGGTCGATGCCGGGCGTCGGCCCATCGGGGTGATCCATATGCACGATATCTTGCGGGCTAAAATCGTTTAGCCGCGGTGCGTCGTCCGCATGGTTTTAACCTTGCGTTCCGCGCTTATGTGGTAGGCTGGTACCGAATTTGCACGAATGCTCATACCCAGCCTGGCGCGCGTAATCCTCGGTATCGTGGCCGTGTTCGTCATCGCGGTCAGCACGACCCTCGTCGTGCGAGCCCGGACGGCGCGTGTCGAGTCGCAGGGCCCGGCGACGTCGCCGGCGGATCTCCAGGTCAAGGAAGTCGACCTCGAAGAAGTCACGAAGGGTGTGCGCTGGCAGTTGCGAGCCGAACAAGCGCTCATGTACGAGCAGGAGGGTCGCACGAATCTCCGCAACCTCACCGTACGTGTGTTCCAGAAGGACCGCTCGTGGACCATCCTCGGTGAAGAGGGCGACCTCGACCAGAAGACCAAGAACGTCGAGGTTCGGCGAAACGTCGTGATCACCTCCAGCGACGGGCTGCGCATGGATACCAGCGTGATCCGCTGGGACGCTGACGCGCAGCGCCTCTGGACCGACGAGCCAGTGACGCTGTCGCGCGACGGATCGGTGATCCAGGGCACGGCCTTCGACATGACGACCGACGACGAGGCCGCCACGGTCGCCGGGCGCGTGCGCGCGACGTTCGCGAGGTCGCCGGCGCAATGACGCGACTGGCCGTCCTCGCGACCGCGGTCGTCGTGGCGCTGGGGCCGACACTGGCCGGCGCCCAGGCGCCGAAGAAATCTGCGGTATCGACCGCGCAGGACCCGGCGCCGTCGGCCGCGCCGTCGACGACCACCGACCGACGTACGCAGGCAAAGAACGATCGCACGCAGCCGGTCACCGTGGACGCCGACAAGATGGAGCGCTTCGGCAAGGAAGGGCTCGTCGTGTTCACCGGCAACGTGGTCGCGCGCCAGAACGGCTCCGTGCAGTATGCCGACCGCATGGAAGTTTATCTGGACGAGCGCGGCGACAAGATCCAGCGAACGGTGTCCACCGGCTCCATACGGATCATCACGCGCGATTGCCGCACCGGCACCGCGCAGCGCGCGGAGTATTACGATCTCGACCAGCGCGTCGTGCTGCTCGGCAACGCTCGCGTCTGGCAAGCCGACAACGTCGTGAGCGGGGAGACCATCACGATCTTTCTCTCGCAGGACCGCGCGACGGTCCAGGGCGGACCGCGCGAGCGCGTGAAGGGCATCTTCTACCAGAAAGACGACAACACGAAGGACACGGCGAGCACGACGCAACCCACGCCCACCACGGTCGCGGCGCGTCCGGCGCCGACGACGTGCGAAAACTGAATGGAAGGCCTCGTCGCCCAGGGCCTGCAGAAGTGGTTCAAGACCCGCAAGGTCGTGGACAACGTCTCGCTCGACATCCAGCGGGGCGAGGTCGTCGGCCTGCTCGGGCCCAACGGTGCCGGCAAAACGACGTCCTTTTACATGATGGTCGGCCTGCTGCCCACTGAGGGCGGACGAATCTTCCTGGAGGGCCAGGAGATCACGGCGTTGCCCATGTATCAGCGCTGCCGCCTCGGCGTCGGCTACCTGCCACAAGAGTCGTCGGTGTTCCGCAAGCTCACCGTGGAGGAAAACCTCCTCGCCATCCTCGAGACGCTGGACTTGCCGGTGGAAGAGCGGCGGTCGCGGGCGCGCGAGCTACTGGCCGAGCTCGACCTCACCGCGCTGGCGCCGTATCCAGCGTTCACCCTGTCCGGCGGCGAGCGGCGACGGCTCGAGATCACGCGGGCGCTCGTCACATCGCCGCAGTACCTGCTGCTCGACGAGCCGTTCACGGGCATCGACCCCATCGCGATCGGCGACATCCAGGAGATCGTCGGACGTCTGCGTGATCGCGGCATCGGCATTCTGATCACCGACCACAACGTGCGTGAGACGCTCGCGATCACCGATCGCGCGTACATCCTGTACGGCGGGAAGATTCTCGTGTCAGGCACGGCCAGCGAGATCGCCAGCAATCCGATAGCCCGAGAAATCTATCTCGGCGAAAAGTTCGCCCTTTAGGTTCCGGGCAGAGAACTCCCATGGCAATGGAAACGCGCCTCTCTCTCCGACAGAGCCAGCGAGTCGTCATGACGCCGCTGCTGCAGCAGGCCATCCAGCTGCTGCAGC
>DAIRVP010000228.1:0-7930 GCA_036802765.1 Candidatus Rokuibacteriota bacterium | reverse complement strand
AGACGCACGACGACGTCGGGCAGGATCCCGGCTTCTTCGCAGGCGTCGAGCGCGTTGTCTACGGCCTCCTTCACGCACGTGAGCAGCGCCTTGCGCGGATTGTCGAAGCCGAGCAGGTGGCGATTCTTCGTGAAGAACTCGGAAACGGAGATGTCGCGCTGACGCGCGCCCATCTCGACGGCGGTGACGGTGGGCGCGGGCTTGGCGACCGGCGGCTTGCGCGCGGCGGCCTCGAGCGTGGCGGCCGTGGCAGACTTCGCCGGCGCTGCGGCGGGCTTGGCCGACGCGGCGGCGGGCTTGGCCGGTGCGGTAGCGAGCCGAGGCCGTGCGGCGGCCGTTTTGGCCGCCGCCGACGATTTAGTCTTTGCGGTTCTCGATGAAGTCTTCGAAGCCATAGGCGTTATAGAAGCAAACTCCGACGTGGGGACCAAGTTTTCGCGAACGTGAGTGGCGAATGTCCTTGACCATTGTGCACGAGTCCCCTAGCATCGCCAGCGCGCAATGAATCACCCGGACCGCGCAGTCGCGCTGCTGCGTGTCGTCGTCGGCGCGTGGTTTGTCAAGGCGGTGTGGACGAAAGTCGGCGTGGCCGCCGGCGTGATCCCCTACCCGATTGTGTCGCCGCGCTTCCTCGCGTTTCAGCCCAAGCGCGTGGCGGAGTTCGCGGCGGGAAACCCCATCGTCTGGTACAAGGATTTTCTCGAGACGACGGTGTTGCCGCACGCCACGCTGTTCGCGACGCTGCAGACGATCGGCGAGGTGGCCGTCGGGCTCGGTCTCGTGCTCGGCGTCATGACGCGGCTGGCCGCCGCCATCGGGCTCTTCCTCGCGCTCAACTTCGGGCTCGCCACGCAGTGGATGAGCTTCGGCCAGCAGGGCTTCCATCTGCTCCTCACGACGTCGATGGTGATCTTCCTGATCACCGGCGCCGGACGCCGGTGGGGTCTAGACGCGTGGCTGAGCCGCACGCGGGTGCGCTGGCTCACCACGGTTCTGCTCGTCGGCGTCGCGTCCCAGGCGCACGCGGAGCTTCGCATCTTCGTGACCAACGAACGCTCGGATGACGTGACGATCATCCAGGCGGACAGCGGGACGGTGCTCAAGACGCTCGCCGTCGGCAAGCGGCCTCGCGGTGTGACGGCGAGCGCCGATGGCAAGCGCGTGTACATCGCGAACTCGAACAGCGACTCGGTCAGCGTCGTCGACACGGCCGCGCTCAGCGTCGTCAACTCCTTCCCCGCCGGCAAAGACCCGGAAGGTCTGACGTTCAACCGCGAGGGAACTCTGCTCTACGTCGTCAACGAAAACGAGTCCGCGGTGACCGTCATCGATCCCTCCGGCCGGATCGTGAAGAAGATCGAGGTGGGCACCGAGCCGGAGACCGCGGTGGCCTCGCCCGACGGTCGCTGGATCGCGGTGAGCAACGAGACGTCGAACGACGTCCACCTGATCGACACCGCATCGCAGACGGTGGCGAAGAAGATCAGCGTGCCGAAGAATCCGCGCGGCATGCGCTTCACCGCGGATTCCAAGCGCTTGTTCGTGGCGAGCGAGCAGGCGCACACGGTGTCCGTCATCAGCCTCGACACGATGAGCGTCGATAAGTCCGTGCCGACCGGGGGCAGCCGGCCCGTGGACATCGCGTTGAGCCGCGACGGCAAGCGCGCGTGGGTCTCGCACGGCGAGTCCGGCGACGTCCGCGTGCTCGACACCTCCACGCTGGAGGTCCTCGCCACGATTCCGGTCGGGCCGCGCGCGTGGTGGACCGCGCTCACGCCCGACGGCAGCCGGCTCTACGTCACGGTCGGCCGCGGCGGCGACGTCGCCGTCATCGACACGGCAGCCGGCAAGGTTGTGGGCCGTGTGGCCGCCGGCAAGCTGCCCTGGGGCATCGCGATCGTCGACGTGCCCTGACGCGCCGTCAGGGCGACGACTGCACCGACTCCAGAAACTTCAGCACGCGCGACATGTCGTCCGGCTTGAGGATCTCCTTCCATGGCGGCATGCCCTTCGCGCTCCGTCCTTCGGTGATGGTCTCGTAGAACACCTTGGGCATGCGATCGCCGTAGCGGATGCGCAGCCGTCGCAGATCGCGCGTCGGCTCGGGGCTGTGAGCGTTCGGCGAGTGGCAGTGCGAGCAGTGCTGGTTGAACACGGCCCGGCCGCCGGCGATCGGATCGACGTCCGAGGTCGTTGGCGCCGCGGGCGGCGGCGCTGTCAGGTCGACGGCCGTGGCGAGCGGAAAGCCGTAACGGTCGGCGGCGCGCCGGATCTCGGCATCGAGACGGCCCAGCGCGTCTTCGATCCGGCGTAAGAGCGCGTCGTCTCCTTTGCGGACGCCGACACCGACGCGCCACTGCAAACCTTCGCCCGCGACCGGCACGACGCGATAGGCGCCGGCGAATTTTCGCGCGTTGAGATAGCCGGCGATCGGTCCCCACACGAACGCCGCGTCGACCTCGCGCCGCGCGAGCGCATCGAGGGCTTCCTCGGCCGAACGGAACGTCGACACGTTGAAGCCGTCCTTCGAGGCGAGCAGGAACTGCGCCGGCGTACTGAACGCTGTCGCGAGGCGATACGGCTTGAGATCGTCGAGCCGCGCGAAGGTCAACGACGGTGATGCCATGATCGCGTAGCCGATGTCGAGAAACGGCCGTGAGATCGCCACGCGGCGATCCATGTAGCCCGCCTCGGCAGGCAGGCCGACGTAGGCGTCGCACGTGTCGGCGAGCAACGTGTTGCGCACCGCACGGGCGCCGTAGAACGTGCGCCACCACACCACGTCGGTGGTCATTCCCAGATCGGCGGCGATCAGGGCGCCGACGTCGAGATAGAAGCCCCGCTCGGGCCCAGTGGCGCTGCTGAAGGGCAGGTTGTCGGGATCGGCGCAGAGCCGCAGCGTGCCGTTCGGCGGGCCCGCCACCGAGATCGATGCGGCGAGCCCCACGATGACCAGCAGCAGACGGGACAGACGACGGATCATGACGCGCAGCCGCGCGGGGGCCGGCGCGCCGGCCCCCGCGCAAAAATCTCGGTTACGGCGTCGGCAGCTCGAACACGAAGAGCGCGCCACCCTCGGGGCTCGCTGCGACCATTTGCTCGCCCATCTTGCCGAAGAACGGCGGGATGGCGAACGTGCGTCCCGACACCACGGCGACGTACTGCTTGCCGTCGATCGTGTACGTGATCGGCGCCGCGCTGATACCCGAGCCGGTCATGAACTGCCACAGCGTCTGACCCGTCTTGGCGTCGAGGGCCTTGAACCAGCCATGGATGTCACCATGGAAGACGAGCCCACTGGCCGTTGTCGTGATGCCACCGAGATACGGCAGCGGGTCGGTGTTCCCCCAGACCTTCTGCTGCTTGCCCGGGTCCCACGCGATGACCTCGCCGAGATGGCCGCCGGGGCCCCACTTGCCGAGCTCGAACTCCACGCCGAGGTAGAACGCGCCACGCTTGTAGTCAACCGGCGCGGCGTTCATGTCCATGCAGATGTTCAAGGTGGGCATGTACACGAGCCCGGTCTGCGGGTTGTAGCTCATCGGCATCCAGTTCTTGTTGCCGATGGCCGACGGGCAAACGTCTTTCGCGCGAAAGCCGACGCGCGGGCGCTTCTCCGGCACCTCGATCGGCCGGCCGGTCGCCATGTCCATGCCGCTCGTCCAGTTCGCCGTCGCGAAGAGCTTCGCGGAGATGAGCTGCCCGGTCTTGCGATTCAGGACGTAGAAGAATCCGTTGCGGTCGGCCTTGAACAGCGCGGGAACTTTCTGGCCGTTGATCTCGACGTCGGCCAGCACATTCTCGTTGACGCCGTCGTAGTCCCACGCGTCGTGCGGCGTCGACTGGTAATACCACGCGAGCTTGCCCGTATCGGCGTCGATGGCGACGGTGCTCGCGGAGAACAGGTTCGTGTACTGGCCGTAATTCGAGCTGTCGGTGCCACGCACGGCGGCGTTCCATGGGCCAGGGTTGCTGGTGCCGTAGTAGATGAGATTCAGCGCGGGGTCGTAGGAGCCGATCGCCCACGCGGTGGCGCCGCCGTACTTCCACGAATCGCCCTTCCACGTGTCGTTGCCCATCTCACCCGGGCCCGGCACCGTGTAGAAGCGCCAGACTTCTTTCCCGTCCGACTGGTCGTAGGCCGCGATGAAGCCGCGCGCGCCGTACTCGCCGCCGCCGAAGCCGGTAACCACGAGATTCTTCGCGATCGTGGGCGGCGACGTGATCACCGAGCCCTGCGTGTAGTCGATGACCTGCGTCTTCCAGACTTCCTTGCCCGTGGCTGCGTCGAGCGCGACGAGCGCACCGTCGAGGCGTCCGAGGAACACGCGGCCGTTGGCGTACGCGATGCCCCGATTGTTCACGTCGCAGCAAGCGTACTGATCGATGCCGGCCGGAACCTCGGGCGAGTAGCGCCATTTCACGACGCCCGTCTTCGCGTTCACCGCGAAGACGTTCTTCGGACCGTGCGAGGACGTGACGTACAGCGTGTCGCCGATCACGAGCGGCGTCGACTCCTGGGAACGGAGGGAGCCGAGCTGGAGCACCCACGCCACCTTGAGGTTCTTGACGTTCGCCGGGCTGATCTGGGTGAGCGTGCTATAGCGCGTGTTGCCCGGGTCGCCGCCGTACACGGTCCAGCCTTGCTGCGCGTGGGCGGTCACGGTGGCACCGAGCAGGATGATGAACGCGACGGCAGTCGAGAGGGCGCGTTGCTTCATCGCAAACCTCCTGGCGGGCGGGGACGGCGGCACATCTCTTCCGCTCGCTGTTCGGGGCGCTGCGCGAAGACACTCGCGAACGGGCCAAAAGCAGCGCGAGCCTAGGGCGGGCGCACCGGCGTTGTCAAGCGCGCGGCGCGCGCTTTCGCGCCACGAGCGCCTGGTTCACCATCAGCCGCGCGGCGGCGGTGCGTGCGAGCGCGCGTTCCACGGCTCTCGCCGGCCGCTCGAAGCCGAGCTGAAACGGCCACGGATGAAATCCCACGTGCGCCACGACGTCGAGACGCGCCGCCAAGCACGCGCGCTCGAGATCGGGCCAGGCGCAAAAGTTCTCCAGCCCATGGAACGGGCGCAGCCCGAGCGCGCTCGCCGCCCGCACGATGCCCTGCCATACGCGGTTCGGGGTCGTCAGGACGAGCAGTCCATGCGGCCGCAGGACGCGCCCCAACTCTTCGAGCGCGCGCAACGGCGCACCGGTGTGCTCGAGCATTTCGCTCGAGATGACGACGTCGAAGCTCTCGTCGCGCACGCCCAGCTCGCACGCGTCGGCGACGAGCCCGCGGCTTCCCGCGCGCGCCATCGCGCGCGCCACGAGCCGTCGTCCGATGTCGACGCTGAGCACCGCGGCGCCGCGCATGGATGCCGCGGTCGAAAAGGGACCGTAGCCGCAGCCCGCGTCCAGGATTCGCTTGCCCGCGAGATCGGTGTCCGCCAGGCACTCGTCGAAGACGATGCTCAGGCGCCGCTTCAGATCAGCTGGATGATCGAGGCCCTCGAATCGGTCGGCGATGCTGTCGTAGAAGTATTCGCTCGAATCAGCGGTCACCGCGTCCCGCCGTCCTCAGCGCGCGGCGGGTGGTCGGCGTGGCCGTGCACCGTGCGGATCAAGTACACCGGGCGGCGCTTCACCTCCTGAAAGATGTAGCCGACGTAGATGCCGACGAGGCCGAGCGAGATCATGAGCGCGGCGCCCACGATCAACAGCATGAACATCAGCGAGCTCCAGCCGGGCGCGAGGAGATGCTGACGGCCTGTCAGAAAGAAGCTCATGACGTAGACGACCTCGGCGGCGGCGAGTACCAGGAAGCCGACGCCAATCACCAGCGCGATCTTCAGCGGCACCAGCGAGAAAGAAAACGTGGCGTCGGCCGCCAGCCTCGCCATGCCGCGGAGCGAATACTTCGGGCGTCCGCCGATCCGCGCGCGCTCGGCATAGGGCAGCACCACCGTCCGATATCCCGCCCACGCCACCATGCCGCGCAGGAAGCGGTGATACTCGCGCATCTGGCGCAGCGCCTCGAGCACCGGCCGGGCGACGAGCCGGAAGTCCGCCGACCCGGCGGTGATCCGGGTGCTGCCGATGGTGCCGAGCAGCCGATAGAACGCCGCCGACGACCAGCGCTTGAAGCGTGAGAGATCGGCGGCGACGCGCTGGGTGAGCACGACGTCGTAGCCGGTCTGGTGGAGCGCGACCATGTCGGTGATGAGTTCCGGCGGGTGCTGGCCGTCTCCGTCCATGGTGATGACGATGTCGCCGCGCGCGCAGTCGAGTCCCGCCGTGAGCGCGGCCTGATGTCCGAAGTTGCGGCTGAGCTCGAGGATCGTCACGTCCGGATCGTCGTTCGCGAGCTTGAGCAGCTCGGCGTCGGTGTGATCGATGGAGCCGTCGTTGACGTAGGTGATCCTCACCTGGTGTTCGCGTCGCAGCGGCGTCACCACGTCCATCAGGCGTCGGTGGAACTCGGCCACGACGCTTTCCTCGTTGTAGACGGGGATGACGATGTCGATCGCCAGCCGCCGCTCGCCGCGCATCACATCGGCCTCGCGAGCAACTCCGCCGCCGAAAGCCGGTGCACCTGCCATCCGTAGGCGAACGTTCTGACGTCGAGCACGCCGCGGTTGCCCGCGCAGAACGTGACGTCGACGAACGGCCGGCTGGCGACACGACAAAGCTGTCGGTGCAGACCGACTTCGAGCAGGCGAGCATGCCGCTCGGTCGTATGGACCAGCTCGCCGCCGCCACGAAGCATCTCGCTCAGTCGCATGCCGTCGCGACTGACCCCCGGCTGATGCACGGCGATGCGCACCGTCGGTCCGGGTTGGTTCATCAGCGTCGGCGTTACCACGTAGACGCGCGCCGGTGCCCTGGCGTCGGCCAGGAACGTGCCGACGTGCTGGACGACGAGGTCAGGACGCCGCTCGAGCTCGGCCAGGTGCCGCGGCAGCTCGTAGAGATACTCGTTGACCCACACCGTGTTGAGGATGATGCGGCTCCGGGGCGGGAGCGCGCCGAGGAAATTCACGAGCTCGGCGTTCGCACGATCCACGGCCAGCTGCACACGCCCGTCTGTTGCGGCATTCACGATCCCCGGCACCCAGAGCAGTGCGGTCGCGACGAGAGCCGACCACGCCAGCCCACGGCGTGCCGGCGGCACGCGCGCGCCTCGTGCAGCCCACAGCGCGCCGGCCACGAGCCCCGCGAACGACGCCGCGCCGAACGCGAACGGCAGCAGATAGTACTCGAACGTGGCCGGCCACGGCGCCCACACGGCGAGCCATCCGGCCATCCACGCCGACGCATACAGGATTGCGCGGCGCCATTCGGAGCGCGCCGTCCGGAATGCGATGATCGCCGCGACGACGAGCGGCGCCAGGAACACGAAGTCCCTGATCAGCCAGGCGGCGATGCGAAAGAGTGCCGGACCGACCGTCGCGACATCGAACGCATACGCACGCGTGTACGATCCCTCCGCGAGCGCGCGCGCCGCGTAGCGCCATCGCAGCGAAAAGAACGCGACCGCGGCGGCGACATTGAGGGCGGCATACGTGATCGCGAACCGCGCGCCATGCGGCGGGCGCGCGGCGCGTGCCCATTCGATCACGAGCCACGCGAGGGAGATCGGGATGAGGACGACGCTCGTCTCCTTCGTGGCATAGGCGAGCATCAACGCGGCGCCGGCCAGCACAATGAGCACCGCGCGGCGCCACCGACGCGGCTCGGCGACGGAGGCGGCGGCGACCAGCAGCGAGATGCCGATCCACATCATCTGCAGCGGCTCGGCCTTGGAGAGCGTATAGAACGCCTCGATCGTCGGACCGCACGTCGCGAAGATCACGACGGCAACGAGCGCCTGCCGCGGCGTGCCGCCGCCCAGCTCGGCCAGCCGCGCGAGCAGGCCGAGGAGCACAGCCAGCACGAGGACGTTGAA
>DAIRVP010000227.1:0-7939 GCA_036802765.1 Candidatus Rokuibacteriota bacterium | reverse complement strand
GTGGAGACGTTGCCCCAGCCGAGGAAGCCGCGCGGGATCTGCGCCTCGTACACCGTGCTCGTCTGGTCGCGCGTGTTGCCGGAATCGGCCGTCACGAACGAATTCTTCGGATCGAGGACCTTCATGAGATCGCCGAGCACACGATAGGGATTGATCGGCGTGTCGTTCGACGTCAGCCAGGGCTCGAACTTCGCGCGAAACGCCGCCTTGGCCGTCTTGATCTCGTCGAGGATCGCGGGCGCCTTGCGGCCGCCGCGCCGGCCGAGCTCGTCGGCCAGCGCCGCCAGCGTCAGCTTCGCGTCGCCGATCACCGCGTGCCGCGTCTCGTACGAGCGGTTGATGTCGAGCAAGTCCACCGTGCACTGCACGATCGTCTTCGCCTCAGCGCCCGGGATCGCGTGGCTGAAGCGGTTCGGGAACAGGCTCGAGCCGATCGAGAACAGCAGGTCACAGGACTTCAAGAAGTGATCCGCGTGCGAGCCGCGTACACCGACCGAGAGCGAGTGGCTCTCGGGAAACGCGCTCTTGCCCTTCAGCGTGGTGAGCACCGGCGCCTGGGCCGCCTCGGCGAATCGCAGCAGCTCGGCCGTGGCGTCGGCGTAGAGCACGCCCTCGCCCACATAGAGCAGCGGATTCTTGGCTGCGAGCAGCGCTTTGATCGCGCTCGTCACGTCATCCGGATCAGGGCCGCTGCGCCAGCCCTTCACAGTCGTGTACGGATGCTCGGCTTCGTCGTATTCGCCGAGATCGCGCGGGATGAGCAGCAGCACTGGGCCGGGACGGCCGGAGCGAAGGTGCGTGAACGCGCGGCGGAGGTAGTCGGGCACGAGCTCGGCGCGGCCTATCTCGCCGACCCACTTCGTGACGGACTTGAAGGCTTCGCCGATGTCGTAATGCGTATGCCGGGTGGCGCTCGGGCCGACGCCCTCGGCGATCACCAGCACGGGCGACGAATCTTCCCAGGCTTGCGCCACGGCGCCGTAGGCCATCTGGATGCCCGCGGCGTTGAGTCCTGCCATCACCGTGCACGCGCCGATCTGCTTGCCGCACGTCACGCGCGAGAAGGCGTCGGCCACCGCGACGGCGAAGCGCTCCTCGCCCATCATCAGAATCGGAACGCCTTCCTCGCCGAGCGCGTTGTTCACCGGACTCGTGGGATAGCAGGAGACCCACGGAATGCCCTCGGCCTTGAGGATTCGCGCGAAACCGTTGACCGCCTTCACTTTCATCGGGCGCCTCCCGCCAGATGCTTCTCGAACCAGCCGAGCACGCGCTTCCACCCGTCGAGCGCCGCCTGTTGCCGGTACTGCGGGCGGTCGACGGCGAAGAACGCGTGGCCCGCATTTTCGTAGGTGTGGAACTCGAAGGTCTTGCGGTGTTCCTTCAGCGCAGCTTCCGTTTTTGCATTGTCCTCGGGCGACGGCCGCGTGTCCTCGACGCCGAACAGCCCGAGCAGCGGACACTGAAGATTCTTCGTGAGCTCGATGGGCGCCGTCGGCTGGCGTTGCGTCAGCTCTTCCGGCTTTGCCACCACGCCGCCGCCGTAGCAGTCGATGGCCGCGTCGATGCCGCGTAGTGTGCACGCGGCGAGGTAGGCCTGGCGCCCGCCGGAGCAATAGCCGATCACGCCCACCTTGCCGTTCAGATACGGCAGCTCGCGCAGGTAATCGATCGCGCCCTGCACGTCACCCATGGTGCGATCGTCGGGCATGCCGCCGGCCGCGCGCACGCTCGCGCTGTTCTCCTCCGGCGTGGCTTTACCCTCGCGGAAGTGGAGATTCGGCAAAATCGCCACGAACCCCTCATGCGCGAACCGGCGGGCGATCTCCTTGCTGGGGCCGTCCCAGCCCGGCATGTGGTGGATGACCACCACGCCCGGATACGGTCCGCCGCCGAGCGGCCGCGCGAGGTAGGCGTCGATGCGATCACCGCGGTGGCCACGCATCAGCACGGTTTCGGCCATCTGCGCTTCGTACGCCATCGTGCTCCTCCTCAGGGCTTGTCGACTTTTTCGAAATCGGTCCTCTCGTAGACCGGCAGGCCTTGCAGCTGGCGCCGCAGACAGTCGAGCGCCAGCTCGACGGCGCCGAGCCGCACCCATTCGCGGCCGCCGACGATGCGACTTCGCCGCGAGGCGACGTCGTCCGCGGCGGCGATGGCGAGACAGATCGTGCCGCCGAACTCGATGCGGTCGGCGCCTTCGTCCAGGTCGATGAGGACGGCCAGCGCATGGCTGGCGCCCGCCTGCTGCCGCATCGCGCGCGCCACGGCCTCGGCGGTCTCGCGGCTCGTCTCGCCGGACGGCGGCGCCACGCCGACGGCGGCATAGATCTCGGCCAGATCGCGCGAGAGCAGACCGCGGCGGAAGACTTTCTCAGCGCCGGGCAGGTGAGCCAGCCGCGCGGCGATCTGGCCGCTGGTGAACGTCTCCGCGATCGCCAGCGAGGCGCCGCGCCGCATCAGCTCGCCGAGCACGACGCCTTCGAGCGTCTGGTCGTCCTCGGCCATGATGAAGTTGCCGAGCCGCTTGCGCACCTCGGCCTCGACCGGCGAGAGCTTGGCGCGGACGTCGTCGATGTCGCGGCCACGAGCCGTCAGCTTGGTCTCGAGCTGCGGATAATGCGCGCGGAAGCCGAGCTTCACGCTGCCGTCCGGCACCAGCGTTTCGACGCCGGTCAGCAGCGCGTCGACGTGCGACTCGCCGAGGCCGTACGAGTGGAAGCGCTTGAGATAGATCGTCGTCTGCAGTCCGCTCTTGGCGAGCAGACGCGGAATGATCTGCTCCTCGAGCATCCGCCGCAGCTCACGCGGCACGCCGGGCGTGAAGTAAAAGCGCGCGCGTCCGATGTCGAGCGCGAAGCCGCACGCGGTGCCGATCGGATTGTCGATAACCTCGGCCGTCGTGGGCAGCATCGCTTGCTTGCGATTGTTCGGCGGCATCACGCGACTGCGCCGACGAAAGAAGTTCTCCATCTTCGTGAGCCATTCCTCGTTCAGCGCGAGCTCGACGCCGGCGGCCTGCGCGGCGATCTCTTGCGAGAGATCGTCGACGGTGGGGCCGAGCCCGCCGTTGACGATCACGGCATCCGCGCGTGAGCCCGCGAGACGAAACGCCTCCAGGAGGCTCTCGCGGTCGTCGCCGACCGTCGTCTCCCACGCCACCGATAGCCCGACATCTTCGAGCTTCTGGCTGATGTAGGAGAAGTTGGTGTTGACGATCTTGCCGGTCAGCACTTCGTCGCCGGTGCAGATCACCTCGACCCGCATCAGCTGAGCACCTCTTCGACTGCGGTGACGGCCACCGCCGCGGGCGGAGGAGGCGTTGCGAGCGCCGTATGGCAAGCCGTGTCGCCGTGCGTGGCGCAGGGCGGGGTGAGCGCGTCATCCACGGTTGGATTTCCTGATGCGACCCCCACTGGGGGATGGGGGGTCGCGTGAACCCCGCCCGAGCGAGCACCGGCGTACAGGCGAGCCATCGTCGGCGCGAGCGACGCCTTCACGCCCGCGGCGTGACCGCCGTAGCAATCGGCGAGGTGCATCAGCGGAGCACCTTGAGCAGCGCGTCCACCACCGCCTGAGGATTCTCGCGCGGCATGAAGTGGCCGACGCCGGGCACGACCCGCTCCTCCGTCCCCGGCGGAAACAGCGCCGCGTCGCGGCCCACGCCGCGCGCCAGGCTCACGGCATCGTCACCCCCGTGCAGGATCACCGTCGGCACGGTGATCGGCGGGCGCTTCGCCAGGCGGGCCTCGATCGCATCCAGCCGCGGATCGCCGGGCGCGTTGCCGTGGCGATGACGATAGGAATGAATCACCACGGGCACGAAGTCGGGATTGTCGAACGACGGCGCCGTGCGATCGAAGGTCGCGTCGTCGAATTTCCACGTCGGCGACCATTCGTGCCACAGCAACCGACACAGCTCTCGCCGATGCTTCGCGAGGCCGGCGCGGCCGCGCTCGGTGTTGAAGTACCACTGATACCAGTACGCGCGTTCCTGGGCGACGGACCCGGGCGCGGATGGCGCCAGCGTGTTCTGCACGTTGTAGCCGCCGATGGTGACCAGCGCGCGCACGCGCGCCGGCGCGATGATTGCCGCGATGCACGCCGCGCGGCCGCCCCAGTCGTATCCGGCGAGAGCCGCGGAGGCGATGCCGAGCGCGTCGAGGAAGTCGAGCAGATCCTGGCCGATCGCCGCCTGCTGCGCCATCCGGGGCTCGTTTTCCTCGAGAAAGCGCGTAAGCCCATAGCCGCGCAGATAGGGCACGAGCACACGACAGCCGGCGGAGACGAGCGGCGACGCCATGCCGTCGAAGGCGCGTGCGTCGTCGGGAAAGCCGTGCAGCAGCACGACGGGCATGCCATCGGCGCGGCCGTGATTCTCGTACGCGATCTCGAGCATGGGCGTGCGAACGGTGAGGATGTCGGGCATAGCGAGGCGCATCATACACGCCGGGCCCCGTGGTCGCACGGCGCGGCGCGCGGACCCATCACGACAGCCACGAGCGCGCGCGCCGGCCGACGCCGCGCCGCGCAGCACGCACGGCGAGCCGCACCGCGTGCTCGGCATCGCGCGCGCGAAGAAGCGGCACGCGCCGCGCGTCGGGCGGCGCCAACCGCCACGTCCGCAGGCCCACGACGGGGACGCCGAGCTTGAGGGCCAGCGCGATCTCCGACAGCGTGCCGTAACTGCCGCCGATTGCGATGACGGCATCGCAGGAGCGCACGAGCACGACGTTGCGCGCCTGATCCATGCCGGTGACGACGGGAATCGTAACCCAGCGATTGGCGTCGCGACGGCTGAAGCCCGGCAGCACGCCGACCACGTCACCACCCGCGCGTGCGGCACCGCGCGAAGCGGCCTCCATCACGCCGGTCCGCCCGCCGCAGAACAGCACGGCGCCGGCCCGTGCGATAGCGGCGCCGACGCGCTCGGCGGTGCGCGCCGTGGCACGCGAGCACACGCTTTCGCCGACGACGCCGATGTGCATCGCCATGGCGGCGGCGATGGTAACACCCGCCATGCTATGTTCGGCCGCATGCGGCGGCTGACGGACGAGCAGCGCGCGATTCGAGACACGACGCGAGACTTCGTCCGCAAGGAGATCGCGCCGCACGCCGCGGAATGGGATCGCAGCGCGACGACGCCGCTCGACACCGTGCGGCGCGCCGGCAGCCTCGGCTTGTTCGGTGTCTGCGTGCCGCCCGAATGGGGTGGCGTCGGCGCCGACTTCATCTCGTACATCCTGGCCACCGAGGAGCTCGCATACGGCGACGCCGGCGTGTGCAACATGCTCAGCGCCACCAACGCGTTCGGCTGGAAGCTGCGCGATCACGGCACGCCGGAGCAGAAGGCGCGCTATCTACGCCCGGTGGCGAGCGGCCACGAACTCGCGTGCCTGCTCTTCACGGAGCCGCAAGCCGGCTCCGACGCCGCCAACCAGAAGACGCGTGCCGTCGCGCGCGGCGATCGCTGGGTGATCAACGGCACGAAGACGTTCATCACGTCGGGTCGCTCGGCGTCGGTGGCCGTGCTGCTCGCGGTCACCGACCCGACGGCGGGCAAGCGCGGAATCTCCGCATTCCTCACACGGACGGACCGCCCGGGCTACCGCGTCGTGCGCGTCGAGGACAAGCTCGGCCATCGCAGCAACGACACGTGTCAGATCGCGCTCGAGGATCTCGAGGTGTCGGCCGGTGACATGCTCGGGGCGCCGGGCCAGGGACTCAAGATCGCGCTCGCGTACCTCGACACCGGACGGATCGGCGTCGCCGCGCAGGCGGTCGGCGTCGCGCGCGCGGCGCTGGACGCGGCGCTCGTGTACGCGCGTGAGCGCGAGACGTTCGGCAAGAAGCTGATCGAGCATCAGGCGATCGCGTTCATGCTGGCCGAGATGGCCACCGACGTGGAGGTCGCGCGCCAGATGACGCTGCATGCCGCCGAGCTCAAGCAAGCAGGGCAGCGCTGCATCAAGGAGGCGTCGATGGCGAAGCTGTTCGCCGCGCAGATGTGCGAGCGCGTGTGCTCGGCGGCCATCCAGGTCCACGGCGGTTACGGCTTCGTCGGCGACTATCCGGTGGAGAAGTACTATCGCGACGCGCGCGTGTTCCAGATCTATGACGGGACGAACGAGGTGCAGAAGATCCTGATCTCGCGCGAGCTCATCGGAGGCCGGTGATGGCGGGACCTTTCGGCTTCACGCTGCCTCAGCGCGGCGTCTTCTTCGGCGTCACGACGGTCGACGAGATGCTGACGCTCGCTACGCGCGCGGATGCCAACCCACTGTTCGGATCGGTCTGGGTCGGCGATAGCCTCGGGGCCAAGCCGCGGCCCGACTCGATCACGCTGCTCGGCGCGCTCGCGGCGGCGACGCGGCGCGTCCGATTGGGCGTGGGCTGCATGGCGTCGTTCCCGGTGCGAGACCCACTGGTGTTCGCGTATCAGTGGGCGACGCTCGACCTCGTGTCCAACGGCCGCATGCTGCTCGCCGCGTGCACGGGGCTGGTCGCGGGCGGCGCCAGCGCGCGTGAGGGCGTGCCATTCCACGTGACCGATCGTGAGCGGGTCGATCGTCTGGCGGAGAACATCGAGATCTGCCGGCAGCTATGGTCCCAAGACCGCGTGTCTTACAAGGGTCGCTTTCGTTCCTTCGAGGACGTCGCGCTGCAGCCGCGGCCCGTCCAGCAGCCGTGTCCCATATGGATCGCGTCGAATCCGCGACCACCACTCGCCGGTGTCCGGCTCGAGCGCGCGCTGTCGCGCGTCGCGCGGCTTGCGGACGGATGGATGACGACGCGCCTGGCGCCCGGGCTGGCGCGCAACAACTGGCTCGGCATCGCCAGCGCACTGGAGCGCGAGGGCCGGAACGCCGCCGCGTTTCCGACGATGGCCTATCACAACGTCAATCTGAATCCGGATCGGCAGGCGGCGCTCGAAGAAACCAAGCGATTCCTCGATGCGTACTACGGACCCGTGTTCTCGCCGCAGATGATCGAGGCGTGGACGGCCGCGGGCACGACCGAGCAGTGCATCAGTCATCTTCGCGAGCTGCTCGCCGAGGGCCCCAAGTCGGTCACGCTGCGCATCACGTCGTGGCATCAGACGGAGCAGTTCGAGCGCCTCGTCGGCGAGCTGCTTCCCCGCCTGGCGAACGGAGCCTGAACGCGCGGACTTGCCCGGAGTCGCGGGCGATGCGATCCTCACCGCTCGCGGGAGGAGCCATCATGGCGCAGGGCAGTCTGAAGATCGATCGCGCGCGCTACGTCGTCACCGTCGACGAGCAGCGCCGCATCATTCGCGACGGCTCCATTCTGATCGAGGGCGGCCGCATCAGCCGGGTGGGACGTGGAGACGAGCTCGCCGGCGCGCGTGCCGACCGCGTGATCGACGCGCGGGATTTCGTCGTGACGCCGGGGTTCGTCAACGGGCACATGCACATCAGCTATGCGCATCCCGTGCGCGGCATCTTTCCCGACGATCTCGGCAGCCCCCTCAAGCACGTGTTCGCGCTGCAGATGGCGATGACGGAGGAAGAGGAGTACCACACGTCGCTCCTCGCGCTGCTGGAGCTGGTGAGCAACGGCACCGTCTGCCTGCTCGACCCGGGCTCGACCAAGTTTCCCGACGCGTGCCTGCAGGCCTACGACGACGCCGGGCTCCGCGTCATTCTCGGCGAGGCCGTCACCGATCGCGACGCGCCGTTCCCGCTGCCGCGCCATGCGACCAAAGATGCGGTCGCACGGACCGCGGCGTTCATCGACAAGTGGAACGGACGCCTCGAGGGCCGGCTGCGCGCGTGGGCGATGCCGTTCTCGCCCGAGACGTGCAGCGCGGAGCTGCTCCAGGGCATCAAGCGCGTCGTCGACGAGCGCGGCACCGGGCTCACGCTGCACCACGGCAGCGGACCGCAGGCGCGTCGCGACTATCAGAGCCGCGGTGCGA
>DAIRVP010000226.1:0-8026 GCA_036802765.1 Candidatus Rokuibacteriota bacterium | reverse complement strand
GGCACCATCGTGCGCGACTCGATCGTGCCGTACGCGACCGCGCGCAAGATCGGCTGGACGGACGTCGATTTCCTCGGCTCCGCCGCGAGCTACGACTTGTTCGTGGCCGCCGCGCAGGGCGGCGTCACCGAGGGTCTCTATGCGATGGGCCTGACTGACATGCCATACCGCGACACGCTCAGCCCGACCGCGCAGGCGTGGTTCGATCGCTACAAGGAGCGCTACAAGGTCGATCCGAACATCGGCGCCATCTACGGCCACGTGGCCGCCGATCTGACGGTGCTCGGTCTCGACAAGGCGGGCAGCGACCTGACGCTCAACTCGCTCGTGAAGGGCCTGGAGTCGATCCGCGGCTACCACGACATCTTCAATGGTCCGGAGGTGAACTTCGGCCCCGACAAGCATCAGGGCGCGAACTCCTCGTTCCTGGCCGTGGTGAAAGGCGGCCGCTGGGTGCGGTTGACCGATCCGCTGAGCCACTGAGCGCGCCCGGTGAGCCTGTTCCTGCACTACGATCGCGCGGCGCTCGACGCGGAATACAACAACCGCGCGAAGGTGAAGAACGCGATGCAATGGCTCGCGCGGTATGGCGCCGAGAGCGCGCGCATCCGCGCCGAGCTGCCGATGCACTTCGACGTGCCGTACGGCCGGCATCACGCCGAGCGGCTCGACGTGTTTCCGCCGCGCGGATCCGCCACCGCGGCGCCCGTTCACGTCTTCATCCACGGCGGCTACTGGCACCGCCTCGACAAGGCCGACTTCTCGTTCGTCGCGCGCGCCTTTCCCGAGGCGGTGACCGTGGTCGTGAACTATGCGCTGGTGCCGAGCGTGGATCTCGACGAGCTGGTGCGGCAGGTGCGGGCGGCGATCGCATGGGTGCACGCCAACGCGCGCACGTTCGGCGGCGATCCCGCGCGCATCACCGTGTCCGGACATTCGGCGGGCGGCCATCTGGTCGCGATGGTGCTCGCCACGGAGTGGTCGCAGCTCGGCGCGCGGGCCGATGTCGTGAAGGCCGGCTGCGCCATCAGCGGGCTGTTCGACCTCGAGCCGATCCGCTTGTGCTATCTCAACGACGTGCTCGCGCTGTCGCCGGAATCGGCACGACGCAACAGCCCCGTGCTGCTCAAGCCCACCGCTCGCGCGCCGCTCGTGCTCGCGCTGGGCGCGGACGAAGGGCCGGAGTATCACCGTCAGACGAACGCGCTCGCGGCGGAGTGGCGTGCGCACGGAACGCCGATCGAGATCATCGATGCAGTCGGGCACGATCACTTCTCGATCATCTGCGAGCTCGAGCGCCCGGACACTGCGCTAGCGCGCTCGATTCGGAAGCAGGTCGGGCTGCCATAACAGTCCGCGGCTATCGTGAAGTTGCACCTCGTCGCGAGCTGACAGTCGCCGCGGCTCTCTTCGTGCTCGCGTTGTCGCCTCAGGCTGCGTTCGCCCAGTCGGCGCAGGACGCCATGTCACCGGTCATCTCGAGCACCGCTGCGCCGCCCGGCACTGAAATGCTCGCCGTCGAATGGGTGAAGATCACACGGCCCGGTGTCGATGTCATGCTCGCGGCCGTCGCGCGTCCGCAGGGCGCAGGTCCATTTCCCGTCGTCCTGCTGCTGCACGGCAGCCATGGCTTCGCTCAGGAGTATGTCCGCCTGGCGCGGGATCTGTCGGGCGGCGGGTTTCTTGCCGTGGCCGCCTGCTGGTTTCAGGGCGGTGGCGGCGCCGGTTCCCGTTTCGTGACCTCGATTCCCTGCTCCGACGGACCTCCGAGGCCGGACGCGACGAGCCCAGAGGCCATGCGGATAGTGCAAGCGCTGCTGCAGGCGGTCCGCACGCTGCCGGGCGCGCGCGCTGACCGGGTCGCGCTCTTCGGCCACTCGCGCGGCGGCGGAGCGACCCTCAATTACGTCTTGCAAGGCAAGACCGTGCAGGCGGCCATCGTGAACTCGGCCGGCTATCCGAAGCAGTTCGCCCAGCTTTCGCCGAGGCTCCAGGCGCCCATCTTGATGCTGCATGGCACCGCGGACAGTCCCGCCGACGGTGGGAGCCCGTTAACGAACGTCCAGATGGCCCGCGATTTCGAGTCGGCACTGCGAGCCGCTGGTAAGCCGGTGGAAGCCGTGTACTACGACGGCAGCGGGCACAACGCGATTTTCACGGACGCTGGCCAGTACCGCGACGAAGTGCAGCGGATGCGCGCATTCCTGCAGCGCCACCTACGCGACTGAGCGACGCCGCGCGGGTGGCCAGACTCGTATAAATGGTAATGTGGGAACGCGGATGAAGATCACCATCGAGCTGCCGGACGAGCTGTTCATCGCGGCGAAGAAGCGCGCGGCGGAGCTGCATTGCTCGCTGAAGACGCTCATCGAGCGCGGCCTGCGTCACGAGCTGCGGCAGCCGCGGCGCGCGGCGCGACCCAAACGGCGACGGATTCGCTGGGTTACGGTGCGTGGCGGTTTCCCGCCTGGAATGGATGTTGCGGATCGGGAGTCGATGTACCGCTGGATCTCCCGACCGCTGTGATCGCGGTCGACACGAATCTTCTCCTCTACGCTCATCGAACATCAGCTCCAGAACATCGCTTGGCGCGTGCGACGCTGGCGCATCTCGCAGGGGTGGGCGCGGGCTGGTGCATTACGCAGCCGAGCATCGCCAAGTTCTGGTCAGTCGCCACCTACCCGACGGCCGCTGGCAGACCATCGCGGCGAGTGAAGCGCGCGCTTTTTGGATGGTCTCCTGATCGACGGCGGTGCCCAGCTTTGTTTGCCCGGTCCGGGGTTCGCCGCTCGGCTGTTGGCTGCGGCAGCTCAACTGAAGATTGCTGGGCACCACATCTTTGACTTGCAAATTGCGCTCATCGCGCTGGAGCACGGCGCGACCGAGATCTGGACGCACGACTCGAACTTCGTCTCCGTACCGGGCCTGCCCGTGCACGATCCGCTCCCGCGCCGTCGGCGCGGCTGATTTACGCGGCCGGGTCGATCAGCGCCAGCCCGCTCTCCGGATCGTGGCGCTTGCGCAGATGGCGCGGCGACTCGACGAGCACGAGCTCCAGTGTCGGCCAGACACGCGCCGACAGCAGATGACCGCCGCGCGTCTCGCCGTCCGCGCGGCCCACGACGACGTGCGCGTGGACCTTGGGCTCGCCGCGGTCCAGCGCCACGTCGCCGATGAGCGAGAGCACCTCCACCTGCTCGCGCAGCGGAATCTTCTTGTAGTCGCGCGCCGTCCGGTCGAAGTAGCCCAGCGTGACCTCACTGAACGCGCCGATGGCGGTGAAGTGAGCGCCGCCGAGCTTCTCCGCCTTCGCGAACGCCGTCAGCCCGGCCACCGGCTCATCGCCCTTGTCGAAGATCAGCGCCCACGTCTTGGCGCCGGTCGTCTCGAGCACAACGGACTTCATCGCTCTCTGTCCTCCTCCTGCGCGCTCATTCTGACCAGAGAGGTTGCTGCATCGCAGATGCCAGCGACGGCGCGCGGCTCGGTCGGATGAGGCACAGGTCGGCGCGACCAGCAGCGAGAACAGAGTCCGCGTCGGGGCGCGTGTCCACGCCGGCCCCGACGAGCGTCGAGATCCCCGCCTCGTGCCGAATCCGATCACTGAGCGCGATCGCGGCGAGCTCGGCCGCTGGGTCGTGCGCGGCGGCCAGACTGATGAGGTCACAGCCACGCGCCGCCAGGACGCGCGCGAGCTCTACGATGGCGTCGGCATCGCTGTCGCCCGCCACACGCACCGCAACCGGCCGCGCGGTCGGCCAGGCACCGCGCGCAGCATCGAACCCGTGCAGTGCCGCCTTCGGCTGATCCGCGACGTCGACCTCGAGCAAATAGACGTCCGATGCCGCGGCGGTGCGAGCGCCGGCGGCGAAATCACCGCACACGCGTAGCCCGATCTTGCCGCCGGGCCGTCGCGGCTGATCCAATGCGTTGAGCATGACGAGAGCGAAGTGCGGCGACGCGCTCGGGCCATCGGCGACGAGCCGATTGTGCAGGAGGAGCTCGCGGAGCCGGAATGGCGTCGATGCCGGAGGTCCCGGCATCACCGCGTGACCCGTCTGGACAGCCGCCCGCTCGGCGAACCAGCGCTCAACCGCGGCCACCAACTTGGGATCGCGGGTTCGGAGATTCTCGTGACTCACGCGCAGGCTACGCGTGAGCAGGCTATAGGCGAACTGCACAGCCTCGAGCCGGCCGTGATAACGCTCGGCGTTCTCGAACCACTCGAGGCTGGTCTGCGCCGCGCGCTGCAGCGCCTCGACCATCGGCCGGCGCTCGGCCTCATACGCGGCAAGTGCCGCGGCGACGCTGCGCCGAGCGCGCACGTGATGCGCCAGCGCGATCGCGTCCTCGATCGCGAGCTTCGTCCCCGATCCGATCGAAAAATGCGCCGTGTGCGCGGCATCGCCGACGAGCACCATACGGCCGTCGTGCCAGCGCGCATTGCGGACCGTCGGGAACTGCCGCCAGAGCGAGCGGTTGGTCAGGATGCGATGGCCGTCCAGCTCGCGCGCGAACAGCCGCTCGGCGAACGCCGCGGTGGCGGCCTCGTCGGAGCCATCGAGCCCGGCGCGCCGCCACGTCGCCTCCGTGGTCTCGAGAATGAACGTCGAGTGCTGGCGATCGTAGCGGTAGGCGTGCACGCGCCAGAGCCCGTGCGCGTCTTCTTTGAAGATGAACGTGAACGCGGAAAACGGAAACGTCGTGCCGAGCCAGACGAAACGATTGGGCCGCCAGTCGATCTGCGGCCCAAACCGCTCGGCCTGTGTGGTACGCACCCAGGAATTCCCGCCGTCGGCGGCGAGCACCAGATCGGCGTCGGCGTACCGCGCGAGATCGTCGACCTCGGTCGAGAAGCGCAGCGTCACACCCAGTGCGGCGCAGCGTCGCTGCAAGATCGTCAGCAGCGCCTGCCGCGACATGCCGGCGAAGCCGTGGCCGGTGGAGCGCAGCGTCTGGCCGGCGTAGTGCGTGTCGATGTCGTTCCAGTGGGCGAAGGCCCGCGTGATCTCCGCGTGGGTCTGGCGATCGGCCGCCTGAAAATGCTCGAGCGTCGCGTCGGAGAACACGACGCCGAACCCGAATGTGTCGTCGGCGCGGTTTCGCTCGACGACGAGGATTTCGTGTGACCGATCGGCCTGCTTCATGAGGATCGCGAAGTAAAGTCCGGCCGGACCACCGCCGATCGAGACGATCCGCATTGCCCGAATTGTACGCGGGGTTGTCGGCCCGGGGACGGTGCGCGCCCGGTTGGCGCGCTGGGTACAATGAGCGGACATGCCCGAGTTTCTGCCGTTCGTCCGCGCCTGGTTCGATGCGACATTCACGGAGGCGACCCCACCACAGCGTGACGGCTGGGCAGCCATCGCCTCCGGGCGTGACACGCTCATCGTCGCGCCGACGGGCTCGGGCAAGACGCTCGCGTCGTTTCTGTGGGCGCTGGACCACCTGCACCGGCTGGGCCTCGAGGGCAAGCTGGAAGATCGCGTCTACGTCGTCTACGTCTCGCCGCTGCGCGCGCTGAACAACGACATCGAAAAGAACCTGCGCGCGCCGCTCGCGGGCATCCGCGCCGCCGCAGAGGCGCAGGGCCTCCAGCTGCCGGAGGTCCGCGTGGCCGTCCGCACCGGCGACACGCTGGCCGCGCAGCGCCAGGCGATGACGCGCCGGCCGCCGCACATCCTGATCACCACGCCGGAGTCGCTCTATATATTGTTGACCGCCGCCGGCTTCCGCCCCGCGCTGTCGCGCGCGCGCTTCGTCATCGTGGACGAGGTCCACGCGCTGCTGGGCGGCAAGCGCGGGGCGCACCTGGCGCTGTCGCTCGAGCGTCTGCAGGCGTTGGTGGCGGACGCGGGCGAGCCGCGGCCTCAGCGCATCGGCTGCTCGGCGACGGTGCGGCCCGTCGAAGAGGCGCTGGCGTTTGTCACTGGCGCGACTTCCCACGACCCGGTGATCGTCGACGCCGGCTTCTCGCGCGATCTCGATCTGGCGGTCGTCTCGCCGGTCGACGACTTCCTGACGGCCACCAGCGACACGGTGTGGGACGCGACGCTGCAGCAGGTGGCCGAGATGGTCCAGGCCCACCGCACGACCCTGGTGTTCGCGCAAAGCCGCCGATCGGCGGAGCGGCTGGCGCGCGACCTGAACGATCGCATCACCGATGGCCGCGTCGCCGCGCACCACGGCTCGCTGTCACGCCGCGCGCGGCTGGACGCCGAGAACCGTCTGAAGGACGGCCAGCTCAAGGCGCTGGTGGCAACCTCGTCGCTCGAGCTCGGCATCGACGTGGGCGCGATCGATCTCGTGGTCCAGCTGCAGTCGCCGCGAAACGTGGCGGCCGCGCTGCAGCGTGTCGGCCGCGCCGGGCATGCGCTGTCGCGCGTCTCCAAAGGGCGCATCGTCGTCACCAAGGGCGAGGAGCTGGTCGAAGCGGCCGCGGTCGTGCGCTCCATCCACGAGCGGACGCTCGATCGCATGGCGATGCCGAACGCGCCGCTGGACGTGCTCGCGCAGCAGATCGTCGCCGCGGTGGCCGCCGAATCGATCGACACCGAAGCGCTGTATCAGCGCTTCATCAACGCGACGCCGTATCGCGCCTTGACGCGCGAGACGTTCCGCGAGGTGGTCCGCTCGGTCGCGGAGCCCCTGCCCCGCGAGGTCAAAGGTGTGGCGCCGCGCGTGCTGTGGGATCGCGTGAACGACCGGCTGCACGCGCGCCGGGGTACGCGCTTTCTTGCGCTGACGTCGGGCGGCACGATCCAGGACGCGGGACTCTACGACGTCTACGTGGCGGAAACGGATCTCAAGGTCGGCACGCTGGACGAGGAGTTCGTCACGGAGTCGCTGCCCGGCGACGTGTTCCTGCTGGGCTCCAACGCGTGGAAGATCGTCAAGGTGCGCGCCGATCGTGTGCTGGTCGAGGACGCGCACGGCATGTCGCCGACGATCCCGTTCTGGAAGGGCGAGCATCCCTCGCGCTCGTACGACCTGGGTCTCGCCGTCGGCCGCCTGCGTCGTGATGCCGGCGACCACCTCGACGATCCCGACTTCGCCGACTGGGCCAGGCGCGAGTCCGGGCTGGAGCCGCGGGCCGCCGCGGCCATGCGCGCGTGGCTCGTGAAGGCGGGCGAGGTGCTCGACGGTGTCGCCGACGACCAGGGCATCGTGGTGGAGTCGTTCGCCGACGAGATGGGCGGCCGGCACGCGATGATCCATTCAGTGTTCGGCATGCGCGTCAACGGCGCCTGGGGCATGGCGCTCAAGGAAAAGGTGCGGCGCGCGTACGGGCTGGTGGCCGAAGCCGCGCACGTCGACGATGGTCTGCTGCTGTCGTTCGCGCCGGGCCAGATTCCACCGATCAGCCCCGAGCGGCTGGCGACGCTGCTGACACCGGAAGAAGTCGATGATCTTCTTGGCCACGCCCTGATCGGCTCGCCGCTGTTCGGCACGCGGTTCCGACACGCCGCCGTGCGCTCGCTGTTCATCCCGCGCACATATAAAGGACAGCGCACGCCCGCCTACCTGATGCGCCTCAAGGCCGACGCGCTGCTCGAGGCGGTCGGCGGGATGCCGGACTTCCCCGTGGTGTCCGAGACGCTGCGCGAATGCTTCGAGGACGCGCTCGACGTGCCGAGGCTCAAGCGCATCCTCGGCCGTCTGCACGATTCGGAGATGTGGACGCGGCACGTCGACACGCCATTGCCCTCACCGTTCGTCTACCCGCTGCTGCTCGCGTGGGACTGGGCGTACCTGGACGCCGGCCACGCGGAAGAGCGCCGCAGCGACGCAGTGTCGATGCGTAAGGCGTGGTCAGTGAGCTCGGGGCCGCTGCGGCCCGACATCGTCGCCAGCGTCGAAGCCGAGCTGCAAAAGACGGCGCCCGATCGCCGCGCGCGCGACGCCAACGAGCTGGCCGCCATCCTCGACGATCTCGGCGATCTCACGCGCGACGAGATTGCCGCGCGCACCGCCGGCGACGCCGATGCGCTGATCGACGCGCTGCGGGCGGAGCGCCGGATCACCG
>DAIRVP010000225.1:0-8076 GCA_036802765.1 Candidatus Rokuibacteriota bacterium | reverse complement strand
AGCGCCATGCGGCTGTCCCACTTGCTGCCGAACGACGTCGTGCAGAAGATCAGCGGCGCCGCGGGCGGAAACGCCTCGCGCGGGCACACACCGCCGCCGAACAGCAGCGGCGTCTTCGTTGCTTCCGCCTCCGTCATGACCGGCTTGTACGTCGGCGAGATCGACGCGTTGATCAGGAGCAGAGAGCCGTCGGTGAGCTTCTTGGCCGCGGCGGCCGCGCGCTGAGGCTCGCCGCGATCGTCCTCGTAGGTGATGGCCACGGGATGGCCGTTGATGCCGCCCGCGTCATTCACGCGCTTGAAATACGTCCGGTAGGCCTCGTACGTCGGTGCATAGCCGGCCGAGAACGGGCCCGTGATCGCGACCGTCATGCCGATGCGGTACGACTCCGGCGTCTGCGCCTGCGCGCGAGCCGCGGGAGCGGCAACAAGTCCGAGCATGCCCGCGGCGGCGATGAGGATACGTCCTCGCATGTCACCTCTCCTGTTTGAACGCGGCCACCTCGGCGGTGATCCGTCGCTCTTCGTCCGACCCGAACATCGACTCGACCAGATCGCGGTAGCGCTCGAGCATCAAGCGCCGCTTGACCTTACGCGTCGGCGTGACCGGCTCGCCCTCCTGCTCGGGATCGAGCTCGCGCGGCAGCACGCGAAACGCTTTCACCTGCTCGACGCGCCCGAGCGACGCGTTGGCCCGCGCGAGCTCGGCGTCGAGCAGGCGCGTGACCTCAGGATGCGCGGCGAGCGACGCGTAGCTCGTGTGCGTCAGCCCGCGGCCGCGGGCCCACTCCGCCACGGTTTCGTAGTCCATCTCGATCAGCGCGGCGAGATACTTGCGGCCTTCGCCGAACACGACGGCGTCGCTCACATACGGGCTGGCGCGCAGGACCGTCTCGATCTGGCCGGGGCTCACGTTCTTGCCGCCCGCCGTGATCACGAGATCCTTTCTGCGGTCGACGAGTCGTATCGCGCCCGCGGGCGTGCGCTCGGCCACGTCTCCCGTGAGCAGCCACCCATCACGGTATGCCGCCGCCGTCGCCTCGGCATCGCGCCAGTAGCCCGCGAACAGATCGGGGCCGCGCACGAGCAGCTCCCCGTCGGCGCCGAGCGCGACGTCGATGTTGGGCGCTTCCGTGCCGACGTCACCCGGATTCGGATACGGTCCGCGCTGCCCCGAGACGAGCGCGCCTCCGGTCTCGGTCTGGCCGTACCCTTCGCACAGGTTCACGCCCCACGCCTGCCACAGTGCGGCGACCACCGGCGGCAGCGGCGCGCCGCTGGAGATCAGCAGACGCACACGCGCGAAGCCGACTTTCTCCAGCAGCCAGCGAAACACCAGGGCGCGTGCAAGCGCCGCGGCGACGCGCGCGCCCGGTGAGCGGTGCGCGGAAGTCGCCTGGCGCGCGAGGCGGAGTGCCACCCGGTACGCCGCCCGCTTGAGCGGCGATGACGCATCGATGCCGACGAGCAGGTGCGCCGCGAACTTCTGCAGATACCGTGGGACAGTGAAGACGAACGTCGGCGCCACCTCATAGAGGCTCTCGGCGTACGTCTCGAGGCTTTCCGGATAGTGCGGCACGATGTCGGCGAGAAGCGGCATCGTGATGACGGTGTTGCGGCCCATCGTGTGGCACAGCGGCAGCATGGCGACCACACGATGCTCGGCCTCGGTGAGCACGGGATAGTGCGCCAGGATGTTGGCGCACGCGGCGAGATGCTGGCCGTGGCGGTAGAGCGCCCCTTTGGGTGGACCGGTGGTGCCCGAGGTGTAGACGATCGTCGCGGGATCGTCGGGGCGGACCCGGGTGGCCAGCCGCTCGAGCTCGTCCAGCGACGCCGCGCTGCGTCCCACCGCCTCCACGTCGGCGAATCGGTGCACGCGCGGGCTCGAATACATGAACAGCGCGCGCGTGTCGACGACGACGACGCCGCGGACATCGGGACACTCGTCGACCACCGCGAGCGTCTTGTCGAGGTGCTCTTGATCCTCGACGATGACCGCCCGCGCGCCGCCGTGCTGCAGCAGATAGCGCACCTCGCCCGGTGCGCTCGTCGGATAGATGCCATAGGTCACGGCGCCGAGCGCCTGGCCCGCGAGATCCGCGATGGTCCACTCGGGGCATGGGTCGCCGACGATCGCCACGGTGCTGCCGCGCTCGACGCCGAATCGAGTCGCCAGCCCGTGCGCCACGGCCGCCACGCGAGCCGCCAATTCCGCCCACGTCGTCTCGCGGTACACACCGAGCGTTTTCGCGCGGAATGCGACGCGGTCGCCGCGCGCACGTGCGCGCTCGACCAGCAGGCCCGGAATGGTCGACGCGCGGAGGCGGCTGAAATCCATCGCGGTCTGGCGATTCTACGGCGTGGTGCCCCGGCGGCGGAAGGCCGTATAGTGGGGAGCCTCATGGCCACCGACGCCGTCGTCGACGCGGTGAAGGGAGTTGGGTTGGCCGCCGGCGCGCGTGTGGTGGGCGTCGCGACGGCGGAGGCGTTCCGCGCCGGCGTGCCGGAGGGCTTTCGTCCGGAAGACATCCTTCCCGGTGCGCGCAGCGTCGTCGTCGCCGGCGGCGATGGGCCCACCGCTGGCGCATGGCGCTGCCCCGATCACCGCGTGATGGAGATCACGGGCTACGACCTGCGGGAGAACGTCGCCATCCACGCGATGTGCGATTACATCGAGCGCGAGCTGGGCTATTACGCGGTACAAGCGCCCTCGCTGCCGGTGCATGGACACGAGCCGCCGATGAGCATGATGCACGCCGCCGAGCTGGCCGGACTCGGCACGCGCAGCTTCGCCGCTCACATCATCCTCAATCCGGAATACGGCCTGCTCTACTACGCCGCGTTGATCACGACGCTGCCATTGCCGGCGGACCCACCGTTGGCCGAGCCCGCGTGTCCGCATCCGGGCTGTGCCGCGATGTACAAGCGCATCGGCACCACGCCGTGCCTGCGCGTGTGCCCGGCCTGCTTGTCGGGGACGATGAAGAACGCGCGCATCGAGACGTCGACGTACGACCGGGAGAAATGTCACTCGCGCGCGCAGACGTACGGCATCGGATCGTTCCAGAAGGCGCTGCTCGCCGTCGTCGACGAGGACGATCCTGGGCGCCGCCACGAGATGATTCACTCCGACTTCTTCGCGAAGTCCGTGCAGTCGCTCGGATTCTTCCGCGATTCCATCGCCCAGTGTTTCGAGTGCATGCGCGTCTGCCCCGTCGGTCGCAAACACAGAAAACTGAAATGACGGACTTGCCTGCCGACGCGACCAAACGCTTCAAGGCTCTCGCACTCAAGTCGGGTGCGACCGTCGTGGGCGTGGCCGACGCCGCCGCCTTCGACGCGTACGCGCCCCCGAAGCATCGTCCCGCCGATCTCTTGCCCGGCGCGCGCACGGTGCTCGTCGTGGGCGGCGCTCAGCCGCGGGCCGGTGATTGGGTCGCGACGTCGCCATGGCTCTTGTCGACGATGGGCACCACCGAGCGCATCCAGGGCGTCGGGCGCCGGATCGCGCAGGCGATCGAGAGCGAGCTGGGCTATTACGCGCTGTTCGTACCGCCGGGTACGGCCGCGGGTGACACGCCGTTCCTGTCCCTGATGTTGGCGGCGGAGCTCGCCGGGCTCGGCACCCGCAGCCTCGCCGGGCCGATTCTCAATCGCGAGCATGGCTTCATGTACTGGAGCGCTGTCGTGACGACCGCGCCGTTCGACGTCGACGGCCCGACGACGGACGCGGCGTGCCCCGCGCCGGCCTGTCGGGATATGTGGGAGCGCGAGCACACCACGCCCTGCTTACGCGTGTGCCCGCTGGACGCCGGCGGCTGTCTCGCCGGCGCACTCGACGGCGGCCGCGCCGTGCGCACCGCGTACGACGCCGGCCGCTGCAATACCCGCGTGCACACGCACTGGGTCGGCGGCTTTCAAAAGGTGCTCGAGGAAACGCTGAACGAGCCCGATCGTGAGCGTCGCAAAATGCTCGTCTACGGCGACTTCATGACGCGCACTCTGTGGTCGATCACGTATTCGTCGACGAACATCGCCCAGTGCTTCGAGTGCATGCGGGTGTGCCCGGCCGCCCACGGGCTGAAGGAGCTGCGGTGACATTCTTCCGTCTCGATCCCGAGGTGTACGCGCGTCACAAGGACGAGGTCCTCGCACTGTCGAACTCGTTCCAGCGCATCGATCGGCGCGGCCTCAGCGATCGCGAGATCGCCGAGCGTCTGGGGCTGGACGAGCGGACGGTGACCGAGATCCGCGTGATCGCAGAGCGCGACTGCTATCCGCTGGACGAGTGGCAGCGGGCGATCGACTTCAAGCGCAAAGCGTGCAGCGACTGGGCGGCGGCGGCGCTGAAGCGGCCGGATCTCAGGGAGCCGTGACGCTCTACTTCTTCGAGCGCATCACGGACGACGACTTCATCGGTCCCGTCATCGTGGCCGCGGCGTCGGAGGATGAGGCGTGGCGGCTCCTCGCCGCGCGCGAGCGCAGCGCGCGGCCGGCGCTCGAGACGCTCGGCTGGCAGATCGCTCAGGACCTCGCGGCGATCCCGGCGCGCGCCACCATCGTGTACCCCAGCCACTACCGCAACGCGATTCTCGAAGGACCACCGTGAGGTGTCGATGAGCGCGATTCGCCACATCCACGAGGTTGCCGGCTACGCGGCGCCGCACTCACCGTACTCGCACGCGGTCGTCGCCAACGGATTCGTGTTCGTCTCGGGTCAGATCCCGGTGCGTCCAGGCGGCGGACCGACGGACGTCGTCGGCACCACGATGCAGGAGCAGACGCGGCAGTGTCTGCGAAACGTGAAGCTCATCCTGGAGGCTGCCGGCAGCTCGCTCGATCGCGTCGTCAAGGTCACCGTGTTGCTGGCGCGACCCGAGCTCTGGCGCGAGATGAACGAGGCGTACGCCGAGTTCTTCCCCGGGCCGAAGCCGGCGCGCGCCATGGCGCGCTTCGGCGCCGAGATCCCAGGCGTTCAGGTCGCGATCGAAGCGGTCGCGCTGGCGGGCTGAAGCTATTTAGATTTGCCGTCGGGGCGCCTTCGCAGGGCTCCGGCACCCGACGGTCGGGCGGACGACCGCCGTGGCCGTTGCCTGATCGCCTCCATCGCCGCGCGGTGCTCCTCGGAGTCCAGGCAGATCTTGAACTCGGCCTGCATCTCGCGGCGAAAGTCGTCGAACGACAGGTCGAACGCGCGCGCGGTGAGCCGCTTGCTGGCGCGCACGCTCGCGGGTGGCAGCGCGAGAAGCTTCTGCACCGTCGCATCGAGCTCACGCTCGAAATCCGTCGCCGGCACGACGCGATTGACGAGGCCATAGCGCTCGGCGGTGGCCGCGTCGATCGGCTCGCCGAGCAGGATCAGCTCGCGCGCCCGCGCGGCGCCGATCAGCCGCGGCAGCCGGTACAGCGCCATCGACGGGATCAAACATTCCTTCACCGCGGGGAGCCCGAGCGACGCAGCGTCGGACGCGAGGCGATAGTCGCAGACCAGCGCCAGCTGCAGCCCGCCGCCAAGGCAATGGCCGTTGATGGCGGCGACGAAGAGCCGGTCCATGCGCTCGATGGCGGTCATGGCGTCTTCCCACGCCACGAAGTCGGCCAGGCCGAAGACGCCGCTGGCGAGAGCACCGAGATCGACGCCGGTGCAGAATGCGCGACCGGCGCCGGTGAGCACGACGACGCGGACGTCGGCCGCGCGCGAGATGTGGTCGACGACCTCGGTGAGATCGCGCACCCAGTCGGCGTTGCCGGCATTGAGCACTTCGGGACGATCGAGCGTGACGCGCGCGAGCGGGCCTTCGACGGAGACGCGGATCGTCTTCACGAGCGGACGGGCGTGAACTCCGTGGTGTAGTGCTCGTCGAGCGGTAGGCGCTTGCGGACGGAGCCCGCATCGAGCAGCGCGTCCTGCATCGCCTTGAGGTTCTCGACGGGGATGCGGCCGTCCTCTGGAAAGTATGGCGTCCACGCGCGGTGCACCGCGGCGACGACATCGGCCGCCCAGCTCAGCTTGCTCCCGATGACGGCGGCCGCTTCCTGCGGCTGCGCCTTCATGAAGCCCATGGCCTGGAAGATCGCGCGTGTCACGCGACGAATCTGGTCGGCGTTCTTCTTGATCTGCTCGTCCGACGCGTACTGGATCGACGAGATCCATCTGGGCGTCAGGCTGTCGAGCCGAAACACGAGCTTGGTACGCCCCTGCGCCTCGGTGCTCGCGCCGTAGTCGCCCCACACGTAGGCGGCGATCTCCTTGCGAGCGAGCGCGGCGAGCTGCGCATCGAGTCCGCCGAGCGCGACGATCGTCACGTCGCGGTCGGGATCCCAGCCCTGCGCCCTGGCCGCCATTCGGGCGAACACCCAGGTGGCCGCGCCGGCCCGCGTGACGCCGATCGACTTGCCCTTGAGGTCCGCCATCCGCAGCCCGTCGGGCGGTCCCACGAGGACGAAGTCGTTGCCCTCGCCCTGCGTCGCCGTCATCCTGATCGGCATGCCGGCCTCGCGGAACACGAAGATGTCGGTCGATCCGGTGAGGCCGACGAGCACCTCGCCGGCGATCACCGCCTTGACGAGGTCCGGACCGCCACGGAAGGGCACGAACTCGGCGTTCAATCCCTGCTGACGGAAGAAGCCCTTCTCGACGCCCGCGATCACCGGTCCGGCCAGGATGTAGGAGCCCAACACCGCCGTGCCGATCTTGACCGACGGCTGCGCGCGAGCCACCGCCGGCGCCGCAAGCGCGCCGGCGCCGGCAAGCTTGAGAAACCGCCGACGGTTCATTTCACGCTGGCGCCGTTCACCAGACGGACCTCGTGCTGGCTCGCCGCCGGCGCCGCGAGGCCGCGGGCACGCAGGTGCTCGAGCAGCGCCTGGTACAGCTCGCCGTCGACGACACCGACGTCGGGAACGCGGACCCACGGCTGCACGGCGATCTTCACGCCGCCGTCCGTCACCGCCGCGATGCCGATCGCGGGCATCGGATCCTTGAGGACGCGCGGATTCGTCATGACCACATCGCGGACGCCGCGGAGCAGACTCACCACATCACCGGGCTGCGCGACGCCGACGGTGAGGTTCAGCTGCCGCGAGGTGCTGAAGTTGTGGAGGATCTCGCCGACGATCTTGCGGTTCGGAATGATGACGCGCGAGCGATCGGCGTGCATCAGGATGGTGGCGGTGAGGCCGATCTCGACGACGTCACCGTGAACGCCCGCGACGGCGACGTGCTCGCCCACGCGGAACGGCTTCGTGAGGATGATGTTGAGCCCCGCGACGATGTTGCCGAGCACGCCCTGCAGCGCGAAGCCGATCCCGAGTCCGGCCACGCCGATGCCCGCGACCAGCGGAGCGATCTGGAATCCGAGCTTGTCGATGGCGACGACCAGCGCGAAGACCAGGACGACGACGCGCGTGACTCGTGTGATGAGCTGCTTCATCGGCGGCTCGAGCTGATAACGATTGAGCTGAGCGCCGACCAGCGCGGCCACCCAGTGGCCGAGCACGAGGCCGGCGATGAGAATGACGACGGCGCCAAGCACCTGGAAGCCGTAGCGAACGGCGAGATCGACGAGCAGCGTTCTCACGTCCATGGGCTCCTCCTCCCGAGAGACCGCGTCGGTCCGCGCAGACTAGCCCGCTGGCCGGAACAGCGTCAAGGGAGCGGCTCCGCGCGGAATGACGTCAGGCTGGGCCGTGGAGGCGCCGGGGCCGGCGCTCAGGAGCGCCGGGGGCCGCCGTACACGTGCCGCAGCATCCCGGCGAACATCACGACCGCGATCAACAAGAGCACGACTACGACGGTACCGAGGATCTTCTCGGGACCGCGGATGTGCATCGTCGAGACGAGCAAGGACGATGACTGACCCGGACCGTTGAAATCCGCGAACGGCGCCGTGGGCGGCAGTATGCCCGGAGACGTCGGCGACGGATCGGCGGCCAGCACGGGGATAGCGACTGACAGCACGGCGAGGACGAGACACAACGCGAGGAATCGTGGCATGGCCGGCAGTGTAGCAGTGGCTCCCGTATCTGGCTAGCTGCGCGCGACCACCACGCGCGGCGGCGTCTTGCCGTCGAG
>DAIRVP010000224.1:6303-8079 GCA_036802765.1 Candidatus Rokuibacteriota bacterium | reverse complement strand
AAGAGCCCGCCCGCGACGCCCGTGTAGAACGCCGAGAGGACGAACGCGAGCGTCTTGTACGCGGCCACCGGCACACCGCTGGCTTGCGCCGCGATCTCGCTCTCGCGAATGGCGAGGAACGCGCGGCCCGTCCGCGTGCGCACGACGTTGATGGCGGCGGCGACCATGACGGCCGCCGTGACCGCCGTGAGGTAGTAGCGTCCCACGTCTCCGAGGGCTCCGACGCCCGCGATGTGCGCCGCGGGCACGCGCAGACCATCCGCGCCGTGGGTCCACGTGTCGAGGCTCAGAATGGCTTCCGTGATCACGAAGCCGAAGGCCAGCGTCGCCATCGTGAGATAGAGACCGCCGAGCCGCAGGCACGGCACGCCGAACGCGAGACCGACGACCGCCGTGACCGCGCCCGCCGCGAGCAACGTCAGCGCGATCGGTGCCCGCGGGACGTGAATGGCCACCAGCGCCGCCGTGTAGGCGCCGATCGCGAGAAAACCGGCGTGGCCGAACGAGAGCTGGTTGGTATATCCGGACAAGAGATTCAAGCCGAGCGCCACCACCACGTTGACGAAGATCAGGCTCGCGAGGAACACGAAGTAGCGCGGAGCCACCCAAGGCCACACCGCGACCGCGGCGGCCGACACGCTGAACAGCGCACGACGCGCGGTCACACTTTCCTCTGCTCGACCCGGCCGAGCAGACCGGCCGGGCGCACCAGGAGAATCCCGATCAGCACGAGAAAGGGCACCGAGTAGCGGATGCCGGACGGCAGGTAGAGCGGCGCGAGGTTCTCGATCACGCCGAGCAGCATGCCGCCGGCGACCGCCCCGGGCATCGAGCCGAAGCCGCCGAGCACGGCTGCGGTGAAGCCGTTGATGACGATCAAGCCCATCTTGGAGGACAGAAAGACGACCGGCGCCACCAGCACGCCGGCGACCGCGCCGACCACCGCGGCGAGCACCCACGACGTCGAGTACACGCGCTCGACGCTGATGCCCATGAGCCGCGCCGCGCGCTGGTTCTGCGCCACCGCGCGCATCGCGCGGCCCAGCCGCGTCCACGTAAAGAGCGCATAGAGGAGCGCCATCAGCGACAGCGAACCGCCGATGATGCCGAGCGATACGGGTGCGAGCCGCACCGGCCCGATGGCGACGGGTCGCGTGCCGAAGAACGACGGAAACGGGAATTCGTCGTGGGTCCACACAAGCCCGGCCAGCGAGCGGAGGATCAGCGACAGCCCCACGGTGATGATGAGAACGTCCCAGTGCGTGGCCGCGACTGCGCGACGGATCAGCACGCGCTCGATCACCCATCCCATGATGGCCGCCGCGATGATGGCGACGAGCAGCGTCGCCGGCAGCGGCCATCCCAGCGTACGCTGCGCCGCCCACGCCACGAATGTCGACACCATCAGCATCTCGCCCTGCGCGAAATTCAGCGTGCGCGTGGCGTTGTAGATGATGACGAGCGCCAGCGCCATCAACGCATAGATCGACCCGGTGGCCAGCCCCGACACCACGACGTGGGTGAGCGTTGCCACGCTCATGTTCGAACGGGCGACTGCCCACGCGTGAAACGGGGGGGAGATGGGGGGGACGTCTCGTCCCCCCCATCCTCAATAGTCACGCTCTCGAACCGACAACGGTCCGCACCCATAGCCACGCACGCGGTTTCGACCATCGACGCGGGCCGCTCGAGCACGGCGGCCGCGAGCGCCTCGAGCACGCCGCGCGTGAGGTGGCACACGGGCGCCCCCGCCGCGCCGTAGGCGCGCGCGAATGG
>DAIRVP010000224.1:0-6203 GCA_036802765.1 Candidatus Rokuibacteriota bacterium | reverse complement strand
GGCGGCGGCGTCATGTGCGCGCGACGCGACGCCAGAGGGCCGACTGCCAGCCGTCGTGGAAGAGCTCGCGCACCTCGCGCAGCGTCAGCTCACCGAGGCCGAGGTGATCGAGGTCGCGTCCGCGCCCGGCCACCGGACGGCGGAGCAGCGCGCCGAACACGCCGAGCAGACCGGACGTCGCCGGTGACGCGACGGAAACCGAGCGCGCCGACGATTCGAGAAACGGCAGCCCGAGCTCAACGTCTTCGCTCACGTAGCGATGCTCGAATGTGAGCGTCTCGTTCCAGAGGCCGCTCGCGACCAGCTTTTGCTTGGCGCCGGCGCCGTAGAGGCCTTCGGCGGCGCGCGCCTCGTTGTAGTACGTCGCCATCTCGTAGTGCGGCGCGGGAAAACCCCAGCCATTACGGCTCGCCACCCGCTCGGCGTCCACGGCGTCGATGAGTCGCCGCGCGCTCTCCGTCGTGCCTGCGGCGTGGATGTCGAACGGCCCGCGGTCGATGGCGCCGGCGTTGACGAGCACGAGCGGGGGATGGATGACTGGGCCGACGTTGGTCAGCGCCACGTCGACGGCGTCGACGCACGGACGGGTGGCCGGATACAGCTCGCGCACGCGCGCCAGCGCCTCCTTTGCGCGTGACGCGGGGAAGACGCCGACCGGCAGGTTGGCCGCGCGCACCGGCGCCGCGACCGCCGCCGGCCCGGTCTTGCGCGCGAGATATGGCAGCGTGCCGGTTTCGGCCAGCGCGAACGGCTGCGACTTGCCCGCGCGCGCGAGCTCGCGCGCAATGACGAACGAGCCGAGCGTGGCGGCGCCGAGCAGGACCAGTTGGCCTTCGGTGACAACGCCCGCGAGCCGGCGGCCGAGGTCTTCGTGCGTCGAGGCAGGCAGCGCCGCGATGACGACGTCGGCGTCGCGCACCGCCTCCGCGAGGTCGGACGTGGCCTTGTCCAGCCGCGCCGATCCCTGGCGCTGCTCCGCCTGGAGCGTGATGCCCTGCGCGAGCGCGCCGACATCCTCCGCGCGCCGTCGCCAGACCCGCACCCGATGGCCGGCCAGGGAGAGGTCGGCGGCAGTGGCGAACGCGCCGTTGCTGCCGCCGAGCACGGCAATGTTCACGCGATGACCCCCTCGCGACGGAGCGCGTCGATGCGTGTGAAGGAGTACTTGAGCAGCGTGGTGAGCACGTCGTCCGTGTGCTGTCCCAGACGCGGCGCCGGTGCCGGCGTGAATGCGGTGTCGCCATCCACCTTGATCGGCGTGCCCAGCGTCGGCAGCGGTCCGAGACGCTCGTGCTCCAGCGTCACGACCATTCCGCGGTGACGCACCTGCGGATCGCTGAGCACGCGATCGACGCTCTGGATCGGCGCCGCCGGCACCCCCGCGTCGTGCAGCCGGTCGAGCCAGTCGCGGGTCGTGCGCTCGGCGAATGCGCCCTCGATCAAAGACATGAGCGCAGCGCGGTTGGCCACACGGTCGCCGTTGGCGGCAAAGCACGGATTGTCGGCCCACTCGAGATGGCCGGCCGCGCGACAGAAGGCCGGCCAGAAGCGTTCGAAGACGGCGACGATCAAGTGACCATCGCGCGTGCGTAGCGTGCCGTACGGGACGACGGACGCGTGCGCTGATCCCATCGGCTGCGGCACCACACCGTCGGTCCAGAAATATTGCGCGAGATACGACAGCAGCGACACCTGACAGTCGAGCAGTGAGAGGTCCACGTGCGCGCCGCGGCCCGTCTGCGCGCGGCGTAGCAGTGCGCCGGCGACCGAGAATGCGCCGAACAGACCGCCCGCGAGGTCGCCCATTGGCAGCCCCATCCGCACCGGCTGCCCGCCGGGCTCACCGGTGATCGACATGGCGCCGCCCATCGCCTGCAGGGCGAGATCGAACGCGGGCCAGTCGTGGTAGGGGCCATCCTGGCCGTACGCCGAGAGCGAGCACATCACCAGCCGCGGATTGATCGCGGACAGCGCCGCCCAGCCGAGACCGAGGCGCTCCATGACGCCTGGCCTGAAGTTCTCCCACACGACGTCGGCTTGCGCCGCCAGATCGAGGAACACGTCGCGGCCGGCCGGCTTGGTGAGATCGAGCGCGAGCGACTTCTTGTTACGGTTGATCGCGAGGAAGTACGCGCTCTCGCCATCGGGAAGAAACGGCGGTCCCATCGCGCGCATAGGATCGCCCGCGCCGCACTCCTCGATCTTCAGCACCTCGGCGCCCATGTCGGCCAGCAGCATCGAGCCGTAGGGGCCGGCGAGCATGCGCGACAAGTCGAGGACGCGGACACCTTCGAAGAGCTTCACCGGCGACCGGCCTCGAGCGCCGCGCGCACGCGTGAGGGGACGATCGGCAGCTCGGTGAAGCGCGTGCCGATCGCGTCGTGCACCGCGTTCGCGACGGCGGCCGAGACCGCGATGACACCGGATTCCCCGAGCCCTTTGGCGCCGAACGGCCCTTCCGCGTCGTGGGTCTCGATGAGGCGGATCACCAGTTCCGGCATGTCGTCCGCGCGCAGCAGCGCGTAGTCCATGAACGACGCGGTCAGCACCTGGCCCCGCTCGACGACGAGGCGCTCGGCGAGCGCATAGCCGAGGCCCATGTGGATGCCGCCGTGAATCTGTCCCTCGGCCGCGAGCGGATTCAACGCGCGTCCCACGTCGTGGGCGGAGACGACGCGCCGCACCCGGATGGCGCCGGTGGCCTCTTCGACGTCGACGAGTACCGCTTGCGCGGCGAACCCATACGTCGCCGAGACGTTGCCGCGCAGGTCCTTGTCGAGCATGCTCGTCGGCGGATCGTAGAACGCCTCGGCCATGAGCGTGCGGCCGCCGGGTTGATAGTGACCGCCGCGCGCGACGCGATCGTACGGCAGGCGCCGCTGCGGCTCGGCGGCGACGAAGATCGCGCCGTCCGCAATGCTCAGACGCTCGACGGACTCGTCGAGCTGCTCGGCCGCCATCGCAAGCAGATCCGCGCGCAGCTTCTCGGCGGCCATTCGCGCCGCGTTGCCCGCGATGAACGTCGTGCGGCTGGCGTGAGCGCCGACGTCCCAGGGCTTCACGGCGGTGTCCGAGTTCACGACGTCCACGCGCTCGACCGGTACGCCGAGCGTCTCGGCGACGATCATGGCCAGCACCGTCTCGGAGCCCTGACCGATCTCCGTGGCGCCGGTGATGAGCGACACCTTGCCGAAATCGTCCATCTTGACGATGGCGCCGCAGCCGTCGGAGCGGTAGATGCGCGCGCCGCCGGCGACGTGAAACATCGCCGCGTAGCCGATCCCGCGGCGCCATCCAGCCTCGGGCGGCAGCGCCGGCCGGGCGATCGCCTCGGCGGCCGCCTCGAGGCACTCGCTCATCGCGCACGACGTGATGACGAAGCCCTGCGGGTTCACATCGCCTGACTTCGTCACGTTGCGGCGACGGATCTCGAGACGATCGAGCCCGAGCCGGTCGGCGAGCTCATCCATCTGCGATTCGACCGCGAACGTGGATTCGAGGTTGCCGTAGCCGCGCATCGAGCCGGAGTAGGGATTGTTGGTATAGGCGATCGCCGTGTCGAAGCGGACGTTGGGCACGCGGTAGAGTCCCGCCACCGTCGCCAGCATCACGTACGGCGTCGTCGAGCCCCACGAGACGTAGGCGCCGTTGTCGATGGTCACGTGCGCGTCGCGTGCGAGCAGCCGCCCCGACACGTCGGCCGCCGTGCGCAGCCGAATCGTGCACGGCTCACGTGTGGGGCTGGCGACGAACTCTTCCAGGCGCTCGAATTCGACCTTGACGGGACGGGCCACACGGCGCGCGAGCAGCGCCGCGATCACGTCGATCGGGTAGAGATCGAGGCCCCGCCCGAAGTTGCCGCCGACCGGCGGCTGCATGACGCGAATGCGGTCGCCCGTGATGCCGAGCGCGCGCGCGAGCTCGCGCTGATAGAGAAACGGCACCTGCGTGGTGGACCACATCGTGAGCCCGCCGTTCAGGTCCCAGTCCGCGACGGCGACCATCGTCTCGAGGCAGCACGTCGTGACGAAGTTCAGCCGATAGGTGCCCTCGACGACGGCCGCGGCATCACCGAATGCGCGATCGACGTCGCCGTGGCTGAACTGGTAGCGCAGCTCCGTGTGGTTGTCGTCACGCTCGTCGTGCACGCGTGGCGCCCCGGGCTGCAGCGCCTCCGTTGGATCGAACACGGGCGGCAGCTCTTCGTACTCCACCTCGATCAGGTCCAACGCCTCTTCGGCGATGGCCGGCGTCTCCGCGGCCACGGCGGCGACCTCATCCCGAATACAACGCACCTTGGAGGCCTTCAGCGCTGTCTGATCGCGCGCGTAACCGAACGGCTGCTGCTCGACGTCCGCCGCCGTGAGCACAGCCAGCACGCCCGGCAAACGCTTCGCCTTCGAGACGTCGATGGCGACGAGACGCGCGTGCGGATAGCGCGACCGCAAGATTTTGCCGTGGGCCAGCCGTGGCAGGGCGAGGTCGTGCAGGTAGCGCGTGCGTCCCGTGACCTTGTCGGCGCCGTCTTTCTTCGGCGTCGCCCTGCCGACGACGGACAGCTGAGTCACGCTAGCGAACCCACCCGGATTCGCTCATGCAGCATGGCGATGATCTCGTCCACGGCGGCCGCGGCATAGAGCCTGAAGAACGGCGTCTGCTGAAACGCGAAGAAATCCGTCAACCCCCGCTTGGAGGTGTCCTCCTTCGACTCTCCGGGCTTCGGCGCCCGGATCGCGCCGACGACGCGGTCCTTCCGGTAGATCTGCGGGAACTCCACGTACGTGTAGAGGTGCTCGAAGCTCTTCGTGTAGAACGCCGCGATCGGAATCGATTGGAACGTCTGCCCGTCGCGCTTCCTCACGAACTGCGCCATGACGTCGGCGTTCGGCGACTCCTTCGGATCGGGCACGGGCAGCGCGCTGAGCTTGTGACCATCGCGAGGGAAGATGCGCATTTCGAGGCCACCGGCCTGGGCAAGGCGCGCCAGCACCGGAACGTCGCGCCGGCAGTCCGACGACCACTCCTCGGAGATCACCAGCATCTTGGCGGGGCCGTTCGGCTGCGCGACGATCCACTGCCACGCCTCGCGCTGGGCTTCGTTGAGCTGCGCCGACTCGAATCCCCGGCGCAGGAAGTCGCCGTAGTCCCTGCGCGGCATGTTGAACGAGCCCTCGCGTTTGAGGTTCTCGGGCGTCGAAACGAACTTGACGTATTCGTCGAACGTCATCCCCTGCGCGAAGCGCTCTCTCGTTACCATTGCACCGGCTCCTTGTGCTCGCCGAAAACATCTTTCATCGCTCGGTTGATCTCGCCCAGCGTCGCGTACACCTTGACGGCGTCGACGATCGCCGGCATCAGATTGGTCGATCCCCTCGCCTCATCGGACAGGCGCCGCAGCGCCGCGCGCGCGGCCGCATCGTCGCGCTCGCGCCGGACGCGCGCGAGCTTCGACAGCTGTGTCGCGGCAACCTTGGGATCGAACGTGTAGAGCTCGACCTCCGGGTCGGCCTCGGCCGCGCCCTCGGCCACGTGACAGTTGACGCCGACCTTCGGTACCTCGCCCGACGCAAGCGCCTGCTCGAACCGGTACGCCTGGCGCGCCACCTCGGCCTGGATGGCGCCCGACTTGATCGCGTCGACGATGCCGCCCATGCGATCCACGGCGGCCAGCTCGGCCTGGATCGCGTCCTCCATCTGATTCGTGAGCGTCTCGACGTAGTACGACCCGGCGAGCGGATCGACCGTGTCGGCGGCGCCGGCTTCTTCGGCGCAGATCTGCATCGTGCGCAGCGCGATGAGCTGCGCCTTGGCCGAGGGAATCGTGTACGCCTCGTCGTAGGTCGGCAGCGCCATCGTCTGCGCGCCGGACAGCGCGGCCGCCAGCGCGATGTAGGCGCCGCGCACGATGTTGTTCTCGGGCTCCTGCGGCACGAACGCCGAGCCGCCGCCGCCGATCAGCGCGCGGAACATCCACGACTTGGAGTTCTTCGCGCCGAACCGCTCGCGCAGCATACGCGCGTAGAGCCGGCGGCCCGCCCGGAACTTGGCAACCTCCTCGAAGATCTTGCCCCAGGCGGTGAAGTTGAACGAGACGCGCGGGGCGAAGTCGTCCACGTCCATGCCGCGGCGGATCATCATGTCGATGTACGCGGCGGCGATGGCGAGACCGTACGCCATCTCCTGCGCGGTGGTGCATCCGGCCT
>DAIRVP010000223.1:5763-8114 GCA_036802765.1 Candidatus Rokuibacteriota bacterium | reverse complement strand
GCCGGCCGTCACCGGTCCCACCGCGGCGAGCGCGGTGAGGGCCCACGACACCCCCGCTGTCGTGCCCAGCGCCCCCGCCAACAGCGCCGAGACTGCCACGCCGGCGAGCGTCGCCGCCCAGAACGGCCGGCCGAGGGGCGGGTTCGTCCATCGCACGTCCACCACGCACGCGTCCGCGCCACGCGTCGCGCACTGTTGCTCGGTCACCGTCGCGGGCGGCAACCCCCAGACGGTCGGCGCTCGCTCCAAACCGACCTTGATCTCCGTGCAGCTCCACTTCGGCATCGGGACTTCCGTCGCCGGGCTCCACCGAAGGCGCGCGCGACGTCGCCCGATGTCCACGATGTCGAAGCGCAGATATGGCGCTTGCTCCCCCCAGATCGTCTTGCAGCGCTCGAAGTAGCGCCGCGGCTCGCCGAGCGCCATCGAGTAGGTGCCAAGATAGTGACGATCGGTCCGCGACGGCCGCCACTCCATCAGGAACTCGGTGTAACGGCGCGTCCAACGCTCCTCGTCGGTTTCGCCCATCAACTGCATCGCCAGATGCACGAGATCGGTGGCGACCGACAACGACAGCCAGTTGTGGTCGGCGACGAGGTAGTCCCGGGAGCGTCCGGCGGTGCGCAGAATCGCCGCGACGCCCTCGGGCCCGACCTCTTTCTCCACGAAGGGAATCAGGACCTTCGTGAAGATGCAGTTGACGTCGCCCGGCATCGCCCCTCAGCGCGCCTTGTAGACCAGCTTCGAGACGATGTTGACGGGATTCGCAAGCGTGTCGCGCACGGGCGACTTGCGGTCGATCGTCTCTTTGATTTTCCGGACCTTGTCCTCAGGCGCCGAGCTCTGGATCGTGACCGTATAGCGGATGTCGGTCACGCCGTTGCGCACGGACTTGTCGTGGCCCAGCATGCCGCGCGCATCGACGTCGGCCTCGAGATCGATGTCGATTGCGTCGATCGGCACGCCGAACATCTGCGCGTTGGTGGCGATGCCGGCGGTCACGCACCCGGCCAGCGCAGAGAGCAGCACCTCGACGGGGTTCGGCGCGCCGTCCACGCCGCCGAGCTCCGGCGGCTCGTCGACCATAACCGTGAAGCGACGCGGCGCGGGCGACATGTTGTTGCCGCCGGCCGTCCATGCATTGATCGATACCTGGCTCTTCGTGCCGCGCTGCCAGCTCGACTTGGCTTTGAACTGACATTTACCCATGGCGGGGTTCGCGCGCACGAGCTTGTCGACGGCCATGATGCCATCGAGATTCACGTCGTTCAGTCGGTCTGACATGTCGTTTCTCCTTATCCTGGTCAGAGGAGAGGGGCGATGAGCGCGGCGGCGCGCCGCGCCCCGTCCGTCTCGACGTCACGCGTGAGGACGGGGCGCTTGAGCCCGTCGGCGATCGCGTGCGCCAGCCGTTCTGGGTCCGTCTGGTGATAATCCATGCGCATACCGGCGCCGTAGCGGCCGAGCCGGTGGGCGACGTGGACGTTCTGTTCGAAGTGATTACGAAGCGGAAAGTACAGGAACGGCCGCTTCGTCGCCGCGAGCTCCATGCACGTGCTGAGGCCGCCCTGGACGACCGCCAGGTCGCACGCGGCGAGGTGGGCGTAGAGATTTGGCACGAAGGCGCGGTATTCCACGCCAGGCGCCGTCGGCAACGTCGCGCGATCGATCCGGGGCCCGGTGACGACGATCAGGCGCAGATCGGGCACGAGCCGGCGCGTGGGCTCGGCGGCCGCGATGACTTTTCGGAGCAGGTGGTGCCCGACGCCGCTGCCGCCGACGGCGGCGAAGACGACGCTCTCGTCGGGACGGAACCCGAGTCGGGCACGTACGGCATCACGGTCCGCGAACTCCGCCGGATCGAACGGGAGGATGTAGCCCGGAAAGTCGAAGTGAGCGCGCGTCCAGTCCCGGATGCGCGGCAGCCCGGGCCCGAAGGTCAGATCGACGACGTCGTCGGGATTGCCCACGAAGAGCGCGCGGTCGCGGACTCGCGGGAAGCGCGCGATCTGCTCGATCATCTCGGCGTTGTAGTCGGCCGTGCGGGCGGCCTCGCGTGAATCGGGTCCTTCCATGGGCACCCAGCCGACGAAGTCGGTGAGCCAGACGAACGCGGTGCGCTTGAGCTCGGGATTCTCGTGCAGATAGTAGTCGGTCTCCCACGCCTCGTCGCCGATCACGAGGTCGTACGACTCCGCCTCGAGCACGTCGTGGACGGTCATGAAGTTCGCGAGCAGGATCTCGTCCATGTCGCGCCACGCCTGGAACACCCTCAGATCGTGCTCGCCGGCTTCGGCTTCGATGTGCGCCGATTCCCCGGCCAGCAGCCGGCTCGCCGGATGGATCGTCTC
>DAIRVP010000223.1:0-5663 GCA_036802765.1 Candidatus Rokuibacteriota bacterium | reverse complement strand
CTTCGATGTGCGCCGATTCCCCGGCCAGCAGCCGGCTCGCCGGATGGATCGTCTCGCCGCGCGTCTCCAGCACGCGTGTCACGGGATCTTGAGCGAGCCAGTCGATCTGCAGATCCGGATGCAGGGCGCGCAGCTCACGCGCGATGGCAACGTCGCGCAGCGCGTGCCCGAGGCCGATTGGGCTCGAGATGAAAAGCGCGCGCTTGGGCCGCGCCAGCGCGCGCCGCCACAGCTGACGGGGCGTTGCGCCGAGGAAATCGCGGATGGCCAGGTTGTAGCGCACCGGGTGACGCGCTTGCGGACAGTGTCCGGCTCCCTCCAACGGCAGGAGCACCGAGCCTTCGATGGCGGCATGGGCGTGCTCGGCGACCTCGAACGGACGAATGGCGTCGTCGGTCCCGTGGATGATGAGCGTCGGGACGCGGACGGCGGCGAGCACATCGGCCATCGGCCGGGACGAACGCGCCTCGTCGATGGTGGCGATCAGGACCTCGGGCGTGGTTTCGAGCGCCCAGGCGACGCCGTCGTCGATCGGCTTCGTCGAGTGCGGCTCCGTGAACACCTGGCTCATGAAGAATTCGGCGAAGTCCGCATAGTTTGTGAGCCAATAGTGGCGGTTGTACTTCTCCCAACCCGTGTAGTGGTCGCGCCGTTCGTCGAACTTCCGGTTCGGCGGCACGGCGTCGCTCAGAACGCCATCGGTGAGGACGAGCCGCTCCACCCGCTCGGGGTGATCGGCGGCGATGATGGCGCCGGTCCGCGCGCTGCGCGAGAGACAGACGAGCGAGGCGCGCGGCGTCGCGGTCGCATCCATCACGGCGAGCGTGTGCGCCGCCTCGGTCTCGGGCTGATAGCCGCTCGCCGGGTGGTCGGAGCGGCCGTTGCCCGGCATGTCGAAGACGATCACGCGGAAGTAGCGGGCGAAATACGCGAGCTGCATCTTCCAGATGCGGCTGTGCGTGATCTGCCACGGTGGAATGAACACGACCGCGCGGTCACCGCTGCCGTACTCCTCCCAGAAGACGCGCACCCCGCCAGATTCGGCGTAGCCCTCGCGATCCGGATAGCGCGCGCGCATCGTCGCCTCCTCTCAGGCGAGCAGCTCGGCCACCAGGCGCGCCGCGCGCACGGTGCCGTCGGTCGGAATGTCGCGGTAGTGCACGGGCTTGCCCAGGTGATCAAGCATCGCGCTCGCCAAGTCTTCCGGCGTCGTGCGGTCGTAGTCCATCCGCACGCCGGCACCGAAGCGCTCCAGGCGGCGCGACACGAAGAACTGCTGCTCGAAGTGGTTCCGAAGCGGGAAGTACAGGAACGGCGTGCGGAACGCAGCGAGCTCCATCGTCGTTGTGAGTCCGCCCTGCACGATAGCGAGATCGGCAGCAGCGTGGTGGCGGAAGAGATGAGGCACGAACGCGCGCACCTCGAGACGGGGAACGCGCGGAAGCTCGGCGCCCTCGAGCCGCGGGCCCGTCACGAGCACCATCCGCGTGTCCGGCATACGCGGGGCGATCAGCGAGAAGGCTGCGGCGCACTTCTCGAGCAGCCGGCGGCCGACGGTGGTACCGCCGACCGACACGAGGATGACGCGCTCGTCGGCATGGTAGCCAAGCGAGGCTCGGAGCGCGGCCTTGTCGCGGAAGTCGGCCGGGTCGAAATGATAGGTGTAGCCCGAGAACTTGAAATGTTCACGGGCCCACTGCCGCATGTTGGGCAGGTTGGGACCGAACGGCCGGTCGAGCACGTCGTCCTCGTCGCCGACCATCAGCGAGAGGTCACGGACGTCGGGATGCAAGCGGAGATGGTCGATGTTCTCCGCGTTCTTTTCCCAGGCGCGGACGAATTCGGTCGACGTCGGGTCCTCGCGCATCGGCAGCATGCCGATGAAGTCGGTGACGAACACGTACGGCGCGCGCTTCATCTCCGGGTTCTCGTGCAGGTAGTAGTCGAGATCCCAGCCCTCGTCGCCGATCCACAGGTCGTAGTCGCCGGCCTCGACGGCGTCGGCGAAAACCATGAAGTTGGCGGCCATGATCTCGTCCATATCCCACAGCGCGTTGAAGGCGTGGAGCTGATGATCGGCGGTGGCCCAGCTCTCGACGTGGGCGCTCTCGTTCAGGAGCAGGCTCGTCGCCGGATGCAGCCGCTCGCCGCTCACCTCGACCACCCGGTCAGCCGGAGAGGCCGCCAGGAAGTCGACCGTCGCATCGGGATAGAGCTCGCGCAGCGTCCGGGCGATCGCGATGTCGCGCTGGATGTGCCCCAGGCCGATGGGGCTCGAGAGCCAGAGAATCTTGCGTCCGCGACGGCGCGCGCGCGGCGCCGGCGCGCGTCGCTCGACGGCGGGCGGAATCGCGGCCGACTCCACCGCTGCGCCACGGACGAAATCGCGGATGAGCCGATTGACCTTCGCGGCCTCGCGCCCGGGGAGGTTGTGGCCGCCGCCTTCGAACGTCACCAGCCGGGCGCCGGGGATGGCGTCGGCGAACTTCTTGCCATGGCGATAGGGGACGACCTCGTCCTGCGTGCCGTGCAGGATCAGCACCGGTGCGGTGAGGCGCGGCAGTAGATCGTAGACGTTGTCCTTCTCGATCTGCCGCAACGCCTCGATGAAGACGTCCGGCGACGTCTCGCCAGCCCACGCGATGCCGTCCTCGATGCCCTTGAGCGAATGCGGCTCGGGATGGATCTTCTGGAACAGCCGCGTGCGCCAGCCGTCGAAGTCGTTGCGGAAGATCGGCACGACCTTTTCCTCGAACGGCTGCGGCAGCGACTGCGAGTACTGGGCGCCGACGAAGATCAGGTGCGACACACGCTCGGGATGCTCGATCGCGTAACGGACGGCGAGCATGCTCGCGCACGAGAACGCGACGAAGGCGAACGGTGGCCGCACCGCCGCGTCGAGTACGGCCGTGAGATCGCCGTAATGGGTGTCGAAGTCGTAGCCGGTCAGCGGCCGATCCGAGCGACCGTTACCGCGCGGGTCCATGGTGGTCACGCGGAAATGGCGCGACAGATGCGGAATCTGGTTCTTCCACATCCGGCTGTACACCGCAGGCTGCCGGGGCGGGCAGAGAAAAACGTCGTGGCTGCCGTTGCCGGTCGTCTGGTAGTAGATCTTCGCTCCCGGTCGTTCCACGTACATCAGCGACCCCCGGCGCGTCGCGCGCGCTCGTAGGCGAACAGCGCGGCGCCACCCCTCACCGTGTCGCGTTTATCGGATCGCGTGATGTGGATTCTCGTCGCTCCGAGTGGATGCGCGAACGCGTATTCAGATGCGCGACGCACGATGTCTTCGCGCAACGGCAGGAGCGACGCGGCGACACCACCAGTGATCACGATGAGCTCCGGGTCGAGTGCGTTGACCAGCGTTGCGAGCGTGGCAGCGAGCGCCTGGCAGGCATCGTCAACGAGCGTGGCGGCGAGCGGATCGCCCGCGGCAGCGGCGGCGAACACCATCGATGACGTGATCGCGTCGGCGTCGCCGGCCGTTTGCTCCACGAGCATCGACGGCGCGCCCTCGAACACGCGCCGACGCGCCTCGGCGGCGAGGAAGCGGCCGCCCAGATAGGCGCAGAGACATCCGCGCGCGCCGCACTGGCATCGCGGGCCGTCGAACTTCACGGGCATGTGGCCGAACTCACCACCGAATCCGCGCGCCCCGCGTACGAGCACATCACCCGCCACGAACGCGCCGCCGACTTCGGTGCCGATCGCGACGACCGCGAACGACGTGGCGCCCCGGCCGAGCCCGAAGGCTCGCTCACCGAGCGCGAGCGCGTTGACGTCGTTGTCGACAAAGGTCGGCAGTTCGGTGAGCGTCTGGATTTGCTCAGCAATCGGGACACCATAAAACTCCGGCACGTGGCTCTGCGGCACGAACACCGAGATCATACCCTTGTCCACATCCACCGGCCCGGGCAGCCCGACGCCGACGCCGTCTACCGTGAAGCCCTGGTCGCGAGCCTGCGAGCGCATGTCGTTGACCACTGCCAGCACCGTCTTCAGCGCGGTGCCACGGCCGGAGACGTGAGTCGGTGTCTCGACGGTCGCAAGCACCTCACCGTCGTCGCGAACCAGCCCACCGGAGATCGACGTTCCGCCGACGTCGACGCCGATCGTCACGACCTGGCCGGTGACCGTCCGCTCGCTCATCGCAGCCCATTCGTCGGCAACTCGCGTGCCAGATCGGTTTTCGGCGGAATCCGCATCATCATCAGAGCGGGGGTGCAAGCTCAGCTTGCATACCGCGCCGCTGCCCCGAGCGCGAATTGCCGCGACTACAACGGTTTAGCGCCCCAGCGCCCAGCCGTCTCGCGAGGGTGCGTCCAGCAAGCTGGACTTGCGGCCCGCGAGCGGATCCTCGAGGTGCAGGATCGGTGTCCACTTCAGCCCGACCCGCGAGAGATCGCGCCCGAGGACGTCGTCGCCCTGCGGACGCGCGCCCCGCTCGATCCAGGCCACCAGGTCGTCGAACGCCTGCTCGCGCGTTTCACCATCGAAACCGCAGTGACTGGGCGCGCGAACGACCCGCTGCACCACCAGGTGGTCGGTTCCGGCGGCGATCGTGCGGCGCCGGTACGATTGCTCCATGCTCAGAGGCACCCACGCGTCACCGGTCTCGTGCAGCGTCATCAACGGCACGGTGAGCTTGCCGGTCCGCTCCGCGTACACGGGATTCGCGGTCGCTGAGCGCGCGTCTTTGGCGGCAGACAAGCGCCGAACGCGCGCGTTCAGCTCGGCTTCGGTGATGCCGAGGCCCGGATCGATCCGATAGCGGACGTGAATGGTGCTCCCGGCCCGCGCGCCGGGCTTCGACTCTTGCTCGACGTCCGGATGGCGGTAGACCATGTTGAGCAAATAGCGGCGCGGCAAGCCCTGGGCGCGCAGCGGCAGGTCGTTGCCGGCCTCGTCGGCGCCCATCAGGTACTTCACGACACTGTCGAACTGCCGACCGCGCGCCGTGTACGAGCCGGGCGTGCCGAGCGCGGGGACGACACGCTCGTTGAGGGTCCGCGCAAACGCCTGCTCGTCCGGCGAATCGAGCAACGGCACGCCGGCGATCAGCTCGGCGGCCGCGGTATACGCCAACAGATAGTCCACGACGCTGATGCCATCCACGACACCGCATTCCGCGAGACCGCCCTGGTAGAGTCCGGGCCGAAGCTCCAGCGAAGCGACGACGAGATGACCACCCAGTGACTGGCCGTAGATGATCGTCCAGCGCGGCGGGCCGATTTCCTTGAGAAAGAGCTCGCGCAATGCGACGAGGTCCTCGACGAACAGGTGCGGCTGATATTCGCGCGCGCGGTAGCCGGAGGCGATCCACGCATGCCCCTCGCCCACGATGTGGCCGCCGATGGGTGGCGCTGTCACGGCGCCTGGACCCGGGCCGCGCTGAATCCCATGCGCGTACACGACCAGACCGCCGCGCCAGCCCGCCGGCACCTCGATGTGATACGGCGCGCCGGCGAGCACCCCGGTGCGGCGCACCGCCGCGCGTTGGGCGTCGGCGCGCGGCGAGTGCAACCACCATATATATGGGCCCCCGAGCGCCAGCCCTACGGTGAGCAGAGTAACGAGCCGAGCGCGCTTCACCCTCGCCTCCTTGGTCGATAGACTGGCGATGATACCGCGTCGAGAAATCGCTTGTAGGATGAATGCGA
>DAIRVP010000222.1:0-8243 GCA_036802765.1 Candidatus Rokuibacteriota bacterium | reverse complement strand
ACTCCAGCGCAACATGGATGCCGCGGATCTCGTAGTGCAGCCGCCCGTTGCAGAAATAGTCGAGCGTGTCGCCCCTGAGCCAGGGTGCCAGAAATTCGGGCCAGGCGGTCTCGCCCGTCACCTCGCGGAACTGCGCGAGGCTCAGCCGGGTCGGCCAGCGGCTCGCCTCATGCAGCCGGATCTCGCGCCGATAGTCGAGCGCCTCGCCTGGCTGCAGTTGCGCGTACGTCCGCATCGCCCCCAGGGCCACGCCGTTCGACTCCTTGCCGCTGGCGCCCACGAGCGGCACCGACAGCCCCGCATTCAGCAGCGTGTACCACAGCGGCAGCACGTCGAACGGCGAGTCCTCGTAGAACGTGATCTCGAACGCATCCACCTTGCCGAAAAGGATATCCTGCACGTCGAGCTCGAGATCACCGCGCCCAAGATCCTCACCAAGCCCTGGAAGACGACGCGTATCTTCTTCCGCCAGCGCGCGCGCAAGTTCGACATCGTCGAGGGCGTATGCCAGCAGGGCGAGTACAGGGAAGCCAAGGATGAGAACGGTCACCACATCTTCGTCCCGATCGAGAAGACCGAGGCCTCGCGCCCGGCCTGGAAATAGCGGTTCTCGTCGAAGACGCCATAGTTCGGCAGGAACTGTTTGTGATAGACGCCGGCCAGCGCGCCATCGTGGATCACCGCGGCCGCGTTGAAGAGATCCTGGCGCCGATCGACGAAGCCGACGATCGCGGTGAGACCCCGCGCCGCCTTGGTGACGTCGGCCAGCGCGGCGAGGTTCGCCTCGATGAAGGCCGACTTGAACAGCAGATCCTCCGGGGGATACCCCGTGATGACGAGCTCGGGAAACGCGACGAGGTCGGCGCCGACGGCGCGCGCCTGCGCGATGCCGTCGATGATGCGGCGAGCGTTGCCCTCGATGTCCCCGACCGTCGGATTGATCTGGGCCAGGCTCACGCGGAAGCGCCGCATGCCGCTATTGTAACCTCCGATCATCGACCCGCCTGACAATCCCGCAGATTTTGCGGGTGGCGTCCGCTATCCGGAATCGGCATTGGATTCGCGAGTCGCCCCGGATTGACCATCTGACATGTCAATACGATTCGGGTGTTCAGCCGCACCAGGATGTGGCCACGTGTTTGCGTCGTCGTGGCGCCATGAGCCATCGTCTCGTTGAGCTCGACGGTCACACGGTCACTATTACGGATCCCGACCGTCGACTCGGTGGCGACGCCGGGCCGACCAAGCTCGACATCGCTGCGTATTACATGAAGGTTGCGCCGCGCATCCTGCCATTCTTGCGTGGACGGCCCACCAGCACCGTCCTCTGGCCGGATGAGTCGACGCAAGAGTTCCGATTCGCGCGAACGGCGCCGCCGGGATGCCCGGGTCGGTTCGCGACGTATCGTTTGGGCTCGTTCTGCCGGCCCGGGCCCGAGCGTTACTTGACGATACCCGACGGCGACATGCTCGAAGCCCTCGTGGGCTACGGGGGCCTTTCGTTTCATCCGTGGAGCAGTACGGCCGCGGCGGCGTTTCAACCCACACAGATGGTGTTCAATCTCGATCCCGAGCTCATCGCGTTTCGTGAGGTGCGCATCGCCGCGCTCCTGCTCCGCGAGCAGCTCGCTGCGTACGGGTTCACCGCGTGGGTGAAGACGTCGGGAGGCCGGGGCTTGCACGTGATGGTCCCGCTGAGCGGCAGCAGCTCGTACGCGGACACGCGAGTCGCCGCCGACAGGATCGCGAGACGCGTCATCCGCCGCGAGCCGAAGCTGTTCAGCCGCGATCCGCGCCGAGCGAAGCGGCGCGGACGCATTCTCATCGACACCTCGCGGAACGAGCGTGGCGCGACACTCATCGCTCCGTATGCGGTCGCGACCTCGGGCGTCGTCTCCGCGCTGCTCGAATGGCACGAGCTCGAGCGCCCGACCTATCCCGAGGATTTCGAAATGGGGCGTGTCGTGGCGCGCGAGCGCGCCGACCTCGCCAACCAGGCGGCCTTCTTCGCGACCGGGCAATCACTCGAGCCGCTCCTGCGGCGACGCAGACAGTCGGCCTCATCGCCGATCGATGGCCGCGCCTGTGCTCAGCCACGGTCGGAGTGGCTCGTCGGCATGTCGACGGCCATCACCGAAGAACCGCGGCGGCTGAGGGCGCAGAGCCGACGGATACGAGCCGAGGCGGAAGTCACGCCGATCGAGACCGCGAACGAGCGGTGCCGTGCCGAGAAGGTTCGGGACGAAACTAAGCGATGCTATGATCCCCACATGCCGGCGAAAGTCCCGTGGCTCCCGTCCGTCGTGCCGCCGGGCGCGCACGCCGAGCGCTGTCCCAAGTGCGGCCGCATGGCGCTGATCCCGTGGACGCTGCGCCGCGACAACCAGACCAAGGTGCTCCTGCGGACGTGGGCCTGCACCGAGTGCCAGCAGCTGGAGGAGCGCCCGGAGCCCGAGTAAAAGCTTGGGGGCGTGCGGGACCCCGTGCTGACAATAGGTTATGTCCGCATTGCAGTTTGGTTCTCGCCGTTCTCGTCGTGGTGTCGATCGCCGCTCACATCGTGCAGCGCTTCGCCCCACATCCCTCGGTGATCCGGCGCACCGCGATCGACGTCGTCGGCGTCGTCGCTCTCGCGGTGCTGGTGCTGAGCGCGACCGTCATCCGGATTCCTCCCGGCTACGTCGGTATCAAGGTCAACAACCTGGGGGCCCATCGCGGCGTACAGGACATCACGCTGCGCACGGGCCTCGTGTTCTACACTCCGGTGGCGTCGACGGTTTTCGAATACCCGACGTTCGTGCAAACGGCGGTGTGGACGCGTAGCGCGCACGAAGGCCGTCCCGTCAACGAGGAGATCAGCTTCAACAGCGGCGAGGGCCTGGTGTTCACCGCCGATGTCTCGCTCGCCTACCGTCTCGAAGAGACGCGTGTCCCGCACTTCTACGTGCAGTTTCGTTCCGACGACCTCAGCGCCTTCACGCACGGCTATCTTCGCAACGTCGCGCGCGACGCCTTCAACGAGCTCGCGGCGCGCTACACGGCCGAAGAGGTCTATGGCAGCAAGCGTGAGCAGCTGTTGGGCCAGGTCAAAGAGCGGATCAACAACGAGGTCTCCGGCTTCGGCGTGCGCATCGAGCAACTCGGCTTCATCGGGGCGCCGCGGGCGCCTCAACCGATCGTCGACGCCATCAACGCCAAGATCAAGGCGATCCAGGACGCGCTGCGTGTCGAGAATGAGCTGCGGCAGGCTCGCGCGCAGGCCGCCAAGGATGTGGCCGAGGCTGAGGGCAAGGCACGTGCGAACCAGCTCCTCGCCTCGTCGCTGAGCGGCGTGCTCCTGCAGTGGCGGCAGCTCGAAATCACCGAACGAGCGATCGGCAAGTGGGATGGGCACCGGCCGATGGTCGAGGGCCAGTCCAGCGGCCTACTGCTCTCGCTACCCGGCCCTGGCGCGACGCCGTCCGCGAAGTAGCGCCGGCTTACAGCGTGTTCACGAAGTCGATCAGCTGCCGCAGCCGCGCGTACGACGTGCGATTGAACGGCACGAGCAGGCGCGGCAGATCCGGATACTCGTTGTACTCCTGCGGGTACGGCGCCGGCGCCTGATCCACCCGCCCCTTCAGCACGTCCTCGAAGCGCTGCTGGATCTGCGCCAGGTCGCTGTCGCGCAGCGCGCGATTGAGCCGGAACACGAGGTTGTCGCCGACGATCCGAGACGAGTGATAGACACGGTAGAAGCTCGTCAGCTGCTCCACCGCTTCGTCGACCGTGTCGACGATGCGATAGAACGACGCGTCGATCGGATCGATGAGATTCTGCGCGGCCAGCGTCTCGCGCACGAAGGCGTCCCACTTGCGCCAGTACGGCGTCTGATCGGTCTCGACGAGCACCATCGGCACGATCGTCGCCTTCCCCGTCTGCATCAGCGTCAGAACCTCGAAGGCCTCGTCCATCGTGCCGAAGCCGCCTGGAAAGAGCGCGATCGCGCTGGCTTCCTTCACCAGAAACAGCTTGCGGGTAAAGAAGTACTTGAAGGTGATGAGCTTGGGATCGGAGGCGATCCACGGGTTCGCCTCTTGCTCGAACGGCAGGCGGATGTTGAGGCCAAACGAGCGCTCGCCACCGGCGCCCTCCTGCGCAGCGCCCATGATGCCCGCACCGGCGCCGGTCACCACCATCCAGCCGCGCTCCACCATTCGTCGGCCGAACATCAGCGCCGCCATGGCCGCGGACTGCGTCGGCGCAGTGCGCGCCGAGCCGAAGACCGTTACCTTGCGGACGTCACGATACGGCGCGAAGACCTTGTACGCGTAGCGAAGCTCCTTGAGCTCCGTGTTGGTGACTTTCAGGTCACCCGCGAGGGCGCCGTCCTCGTAGAGCTTCAGCACGGTCGTGAGCATGTGCTGGAAGTAGCCGCGGCGGTCCGACGGCACCGCGAGAACGTCGAGCAGTTCTACGATCAGCCGATTGGCTTCTTCGTTTTGTAACGCGTACCGACGATCGGGCACGATTCGAGTATACGCTCAGCGCCGCCCGGTCACCGTCATCCAGAGGCCGAGGACGACGAGGCCGCCCCCGATCGTCGTGAAGCGGGTGACCGGCTCTCCGAGTATCAGCGCGCCCAGCAACGCGCCGACCACGGGCTGCACCGTCAAAAACGGTGCGGCCCGAGCCGCTTCAACGCGCGCCAGCGCCCAATTCCACACGAGATAGGCGCCAGCAGTAATGACAAAGGCCAGGTACAAGGTCCCGGCGACTGCCGATGCGGTCAGCGTCGGCCGCGCGCCAGCCGCCCATTCGAGCGCCGCCAACGGAGCCATCACGAGCGCGCCCCAGACGATCGAGCGCGCGGTGATTGCGGCGGCGTTGCTGTCGGTCAGCACCGTGCGGCCGAACAGCGAATATGAGGCATAGGCGACGCCGGAGAGCACGAGCAGAGCGTCGCCGCGCCAGCGCGGGAAGATCTCGAGCGTGACGCCCGGCACGCCGTTGAGAACGACGAGCACCGCGCCCGCGACCGCAACGGCAGCGCCAAGCCCCTCGCGTCGCGTAAGCCGCTCGCCGAGCAGCAGCGGGCCGAGCACGACCAGCGTCAGCGGCTCAACGACGATCAACAACGCGGCATTGGTGGCCGACGAGCGGGCGATGCCCCAGTGCGAGAGCGCGAACGCCGCGGCGAAGCCGAGCGCGCCCATCCAGAACACGCGCGCGCCGTGCCCCTTTGTCGGCGCGGCGGAATCAGACGGGCCGGAACGCCGACTGAGCGGGACGAGCACCGCCGCACCGACGACGAGACGAAGCAACGCCAGGATCGTGGGCGGCACGTCGTCCAGCACGATGCGCGTGACGACGTACGAGGTGGCGTAGACGACGTTGGCGACGAGCAGCAGGATGGCGGCGGCGCGCACCCCCGGAGCATAAGGTCAGCGGCCGGCCGCAGCATCACCTCTCAGGGTCATGCAAGTGCTCGTCGCGTGGGCCACGACGCGATCGTTTGCGTCGCGGACGTCGCATACGACGAGACCGATCGTGCGACCGCCCGAAAGCAGGCGGCCCTCTGCCCGCAGCTTGCCGGTCCACACCGGCCTCATGAAGTTGATCTTGAGCTCGAGGGTGGTAAACGTCTCTCCGTCCTCGAGTTCTGAGGCGTAGGCCATGCCCATGGCCGCATCGGCGATATCGGCCAGCACGCCGCCGTGCAGGGTGCCCAGCGGGCTCGCGTGACGCTCACCGGCCTCGAACTCGATGACCGCGCGACCGGGCTCCACCGATGCGAGGTTGAAGCCGAGCAGCGTCGCGATCGGCGGGGGCGCAGTCTCGCCCCGCAGCAGCGTCTGGATGCGATCCATCATGTTAGCCATTTACGTCCTTTTAATTCGAGCAAAGGATCAACGGCGCCAGGCGCCGCCTCGGACCGCCGAAACCAGCGTGACGCCGAACAGCACGAAGGCGAGCGCGACGACCACGGACAGGCCGGTAAGCCCGCCGCCGAGCCAATGGACGACGACCCAGCCGCCGAGCGCGGCCAGCGTGAGACGCATGAACCCCGCGACGAGCGGCCAGAGCAGCCGTCCCGCACCCTGCGAGGCGAAGTAAAGCGCCAGGCCAAGCCCGAAGAAGCCGTAGCTCGGTCCGACGACACGCAGGTACGCCGTGCCGGCGGCGACGACGTCGGGATCGCGAGTGAAGAGTCCCATCCAGGCTCCGGGCAGCAGCGCGGCCGTGAGTCCGATCGTCTCCGTGAGGACGAAGGCCATTGCGCCACCGACGAGCGCCACGCGTAGAGCGCGGGCCCGCTGCCCAGCGCCGATGTTGGTGCCGACCATCGTGACGAGCGCAGAGCCTAGCCCGAAGACGAGCGGAATCTGCAGATACTCGAGACGCGCGCCGATCCCGTATCCGGCGAGGGCCACCGTGCCGAAGCCGCCCACGAGGCCGGTGAGCACGACGACCGTCAGGTTCGTTTGAACAGTGTTGAGCGCGCCCGGCAGGCCAACACGCAGGATGTCGCGGAACAATCGCCCACGCAGGCGCACGCCGCGCACGGACAACCGAACGAGGCTGCGCCCCGACCAGAGCGCGACAGCGAGGACCACGCTGCCGAGCGTGTAGTACGTCAGCAGGGCAATGCCCGCGCCCGCGATCCCGAGCTGCGGGAACGGCCCCCAACCCCAGATCAGTGCCGGCGACAGCGCGATGACGAGCGGGCCGCCGCCGACGACCACGAGCGCGGGCAGCAGCATGTTCCCCGCACCGCGCAACGCGGCGCCCAGCGTGTTGAACATCCAGAAGGCGATCGCGCCGGCAAACACGACGTTCGAGTACGTCAGCGCTGCGCCAAGCGCACCGTCCGTGCCGCCCATCGCGCGATACAGACGCGGGCCCGCGGTCAGCATCCCGACGCTGAAGGCGCTGCCGAAGACGAGCGCGATGACGATCGCATGAACCACCAGCGCATTGGCGTCGCGGCGACGGCCCGCGCCGAGCGCCCGGGCGATGGCAGACGCCACCCCCCCGCCCATGCCGCCGCCGGACATCGTCTGCATGAGCATGATCAGCGGAAAGACCAGGGCGACACCCGCGAGGGCGTCGCGGCCGAGCCAGCCGATGTACACGGCTTCGAGGACGTTGAGCGCCGCCTGGACGGCGATGATGACGACGTTCGGCGCAGCCAACCGGAGCAGCGTGACGGCGACCGGCGCCTCGAGCAGGCGTCGCGTGGCCGCGGCCAGCGTCGGTGCGGCCGCCGCGGGTGCGGAGGGGACGGCCCCGGAGACCTCGGTGACCGGCACGTCGAGCGAAGCGGCCATGACTTGTTAATTACTAGTGACTAGCGATTCTGTCAAGGACTATACTGAGGCATGCCCAAGCGCTACGGTCAGCGATGTCCGGTGGCCAAGTCGCTCGAGATCTTCGGTGAGCGATGGACGTTGCTCGTCATCCGCGACCTGCTCAGGGGCCCACGGCGCTTTCAGGATCTCGTCGACTCGCTCGACGGTATCGCGCCGAACGTGCTGTCGGAACGCCTCAAGGTCCTCGAGGAGCACGGAATCGTCGCGCGCGAGTTCTATTCCGAGCATCCGCCCCGCGCCGCCTATACCCTCACCCCGCGCGGCCGTGAGCTGGGCAAGGTCATCGGCGCGCTCGCCGTGTGGGGCTCACGCCACGTCCACCACGACACCGTGCTCGTCCACGACGATTGCGACGCGGCGCTGGAGCTGAAGTACTACTGCCCGAAGTGCGATACGCGCGTGAGCGGACGCACGGTGCAGCTGCGCACGGTCGCGCGATCGGGCGCACGCCCCTCGACGCGCGGGCGCCGCGCCACCGCGCGCTGAGGTCAGGCCAGCGTGTGGCGGACGATCTTCGACTCCACCATATAGATCACCATCTCGGCGATGTTGGTGGCGTGATCGGCCACCCGCTCCAGGAACCGTGAGATCAGAATGAGCCGGATGGCGCGCGGAATCGTGCGCGCGTCCTCCATCATGAAGGTCAGCAGCTCGCGGAAGATCTGCTCCTTGAGGGCGTCGACGTCGGCGTCTTCGGCGCACACGCGGCGCGCGAGATCCGTGTCTCGCGTCACGAAGGCGTCGAGCGACTCCTTGACCATGCGCTGGGCCTTCTCGGACATGCGCGGCAGGTCGATGTAGGGCTTGAGCTGCGGCTCGCGGTTCAGCTCGAGTGCGCGCTGGGCGATGTTGACGGCCTGGTCGCCGATGCGCTCGAGGTCGGTGACGATC
>DAIRVP010000221.1:0-8270 GCA_036802765.1 Candidatus Rokuibacteriota bacterium | reverse complement strand
GCGAGCCCATCGTGCCGTGGTGGGGCGGGTCGCGCTACGTCGGCCATCCGCACTGGGCGGGATGGGGCGGACCGCGCGTAGTCAACAACGTCGTCGTCAACCGCACCACGGTCGTCAACGTGCAGAACATCACCGTCTATCGGAATACCAATGTCCGGAACGCCGTCGTCGCCGTGCGCCAGGACGCGTTCGGGCGTGGGCCCGTGCGCGAAGGGAGAGTGAAGGATGTCGACGTACAGCGGCTACAGCCGGTGCGCGGTGAGCTGCGCGTGAAGCCCGACGCCTCCAGCTTCGTCGCCGGACACGGACCGGCTGTGAGGCCGCCTGCTCAGACGATCGAGCGTCGCGTCGTCGCGACGCGCAAGCCGATCGCCCGGGTCACGCCGCCCGACGGGGCTCGCGAGCGCAGCGCGCCTGCAGTCAGCGCGCCCGCACCGCGAATCGTTGCCGCGCCAAAACGTGCGTCGACGACGGCCGCGCCGGTGCCCCGCCCGCCGTTCGGCGCCAGCCCGATCGAGCGCGAGCGCGCGTCGACACCGCCGCGCTTCGAGAATCGGCCGACCGCGCAACCCGCGGCGCCACGGCCTGAGCCCCAAGCAGAGGTGCGTCGGACCGAGCCGCGAGCAGAAGCACCACGGCCCCAGGCCAAGGTGGAAGAGTTGCGGCCCCAAGCCAAGGTAGAAGCGCCACGACCCGAGCCAAAAGTGGAAGCGCCGAGGCCCCAGGTACGCGCCGAGACCCCGCGACCCGAGGTCGGCCGTCAGCGCGAGACACCGCCAGGGCGCGCGCTGCCCGGCGAGCCGGCCAATCGCGTCGCGCCGTACCGACACGAATCTGGCGGGCCGCATTCGTCGGCTCCGCCGCCCGCTCGCGCGGCCGCGCCCGCCGCGCGCGGGCCCGTCGCGACGGTCCAACGAGGCGACGCGCCGCGCACGCCGCCTCGACCCGCGGCGGCGCACGGCGACCGCGAGCAGCGGCCGGCGCGCGAGCGCTGACGCGTCGTCAGCCGGGCGGTTGAACAGCCGTCAGCGCGTCGGCGGCGGTGGCGTTCGGCCGAGCACCTTCTCGATCGCCATGCCGATGGCGAGCAGCCGCTCGTCGCTGTCGCGCAGCCCGTCGAGTGACAGGCCGACGGGCAGGCGCGTCGACGGCCCCAGGCCGGCGGGAATCGTCAGGCCCGGGATTCCCGCGTTGCTCCCGGGGTCCGTGTTGCGGATGAAGCGAAGGAAGGTTTCCAGGCTCGACGCCTGCGGCCCCTGCGGCACGGCAACCGCGGGCGTCGTCGGAGCGACCAGCGCCTCGATGGCGTACTTCTGGAACGTGTCGACGAAGTGCTTCGCCAACGCGGGGCGCGCCTCGCCCATCGCAGCGCCATAGATCGGCGCCGCATCGACGACGCCATTGGGCCCGGGCAGCTTGCGCGGCACAACCAACGTCTCGTAGGTCCCCTTGACGTCTTTGCTCGCGATCTGAGCCGCCACCTGCTCGACCGTCTTTCCGGTCTGATACTTCGCGAGGTACGTCTTCAGATCGTCGTAGGCCTCGTAGAGCGCCACCGGAAAGCTGGCGGCGTCGTTCAGCTTCTTGAGCTGCGGCATGTCGACCTCGACGATCGTCACGCCCGACGCACGTAGCTTGTCCAGCGCGGCGTTGACCACAGCCCTGGTGTCGTCGTCGAGATCGGCGAAGTAGTAGTCACGGTAGATGCCGAGCCGCACGCCGTCGAGCGATGCAACCGCCGGCACCTTGCCACGCATTACGACGGAATCCAACAGCGCGACGTCGGCGACGGTGAGCGCCATCGGGCCCACCGTGTCGCGCGTGTGGGCGATCGGCGTGACGCCGTCCTGGCTGTATCGACCGATCGTGGGCCGCAGTCCCGCTCCGCCCGTCAAGCCGGCCGGAATGCGCACCGAGCCGCCGGTGTCGCTGCCGAGCCCGCCCGGTGCCAGCCGTGCGGCGATCGCCGCGCCGGTGCCGCTCGAGCTGCCGCCCGCGATGCGTGAGCGATCGTACGGATTGCGCGTGCCGATCGGCTGCGCGGTGTAAAAGGCCTCGTTGTAGCCGGAAATACCGAACGCCAGCTCGTGCATGTTGGTCTTGCCGAGGATCACGGCCCCCTCGTCCACGAGACGCTTTACGGTCGGCGCATGCTCGCGCGGCACGAAGTCGCGCAGCGCCGGCGTGCCGGCGGTGTTCGGCAGGCCTGCCACGTGGGTGTTGTCCTTGATCACCAGCGGCACACCGTGCAGCACACCCTTCGCCAGGTTGAGGGCGAGTTGCGTATCCGCGTGCCGCGCCGCTTTCAGCGCGCCTTGCTCATCGAGCGTGATGAAGGCGTTGAGGTCGCGGTTGGCCTGCGCACGCGCGAGATACGCCTGCGTGAGCTCGACGCTCGTGATCTGCTTGGCGCGGATCATCGCCGCCGCATCAGCGACGCCGAGCTGCGTCACGTCGATCTGACGTCCCTGAGTGCTCGCGCACCCGGCGATCACGGCGGTGAGCATCGACAAGCCGATGGCGGCACGGACGTGCATGGTGGTGGCCTCCTAAGGTCCCTCGTCCCGCGGCGACGGCACGACGCGCGCGGGGAACTCACGCCAGGCGTGCCGCGCCATCACGTCCTCGCGCAGATCGATGCCCAGCCCCGGCGTGGTCGGCAGCGCCACGTACCCCTGCTCGACGCGCAGCGGATTGACGGCGATCTCGCCGCCGCGCGACTCGAAGTTCACGAAATACTCGGTGATCAGGAAGTTCGGAATGGCCGCCGAGACCTGCAGCGTGGCGGCCAGGCCCACCGTCGTCGAGTTGTAGTTGTGCGGCGAGACGACCACGTGGTACGCCTCGGCCATCGCGGCGATCTCGCGCAGCTCCTCGATGCCTCCGACGTTGCACACGTCGGGATTGATGATGTCGGCGGCGCGCCGCTCGAAGACCTCGCGGAACTCGAACCGTGTGTAGAGCTCCTCGCCGGTGACGATCGGGATGCGGATCTCTCGCCGGCACTCCGCCAGCGCGCCGAGATCGCGGGCCGAGACGGGCTCTTCGTACCAGAACGGATCGAACGGCTCGAGCAGGCGCGCCACGCGCACCGCGTGCATCGGCGCCAGCCGTCGGTGGACCTCGATCAGCAGATCGACGGCCGGCCCCACCGCATCGCGCACGGCGCGCACGGTCTCCACCACCTGGCGCTCCGCCTCGCGACTGATGTGCGTGCGCCACGGGCCGGGGAACGGATCGAACTTCAGCGCGCTGAAGCCGCGCGCCACCGTGGCCTTGGCCTTCGCCGCATAATCGGCCGGCATCCTGGCACCCGAGTACCAACCGTTCGCGTACACGCGAATGCGCTCGCGGCACGGGCCGCCGAGCAGGTTGACCACCGGCACGCCGAGCCGCTTGCCCGCGAGATCCCACAGCGCCTGCTCGATGCCGCTGACCGCGCCGAAGAAATCGAGCGACCCGCGCTTGGCCGCGAAGTCGTGATACGCCCAGTGCGTGAAGTGGCGGATCTGGCCCGCGTCTCGGCCGACCAGATAGCGCGCGAGCTGACCGACGAAGGCGGCGATCGAGTGATCGCGATCCGCCTGCGTGTAGCACTCGCCCCAGCCGTGCAACCCATCGGAGGTCTCGACCTTCACGAACAGCCAGTTCTTGCCGTAGCCAGGATCGACGAGGAACGGGGTGACGGCGGTGATCTTCACGCGCTCCTCCCTCGAGCGTTCTCCAAGCAGGCCGGCTTGGAGTCTACTCGATGGGCGCGTCTATTTCAGACGGGGATCGAGGGCGTCGCGCAGCCCGTCGCCGAAGAGGTTGAAGCCGAGGACTGTCACGAAGATCGCGAGCCCCGGGAAGAGCGCCAGCCAGGCATTGGCCTGGATGAACGCGACGTTGGCCTTGAGGTCCCAGCCCCAGCTCGGCGTGGGGGGCTGCGTACCGAGACCGAGAAAGCTCAGCGTGGCCTCGACGATGATCGACGTCGCGATGCCGAGCGTCGTCGTCACGATGATCGGCGCCAGGCAGTTCGGCAAGACGTGTCGGAACAGGATCGACGGGTCGCGCACACCGAGCGCGCGGGACGCCTCCACGTACTCCTTCTCCTTGATCGAGAGCACGCTGCCGCGGACGAGCCGCGCGTAAATCGGAATCCGCACGATGGCAATGGCGCCGGTCACCTTCATCGTCCCGATCAGTCCCGCCGTCGGCGTGAAGATGACCATGAGGATGATCGCGAGCAGATAGATCGGGAATGCCAGGATGAGGTCCATCACCCGCATGATGAGAGTGTCCACGCGGCCGCCGTAATAGCCCGCGATCATCCCGAACGGCACGCCGACGAACAGCGCGAGGAGCACCGAGGACACGCCGACCAGCAGTGAGATGCGGGTGCCATGGATGACGCGGCTCAGCATGTCGCGCCCGAGCTGGTCGGTGCCCAGCGGGTGGTCCCAGCTCGGGCGCGCGAACGTCCGCGTCTGATCGCTGGCAATCGGGCTCAGCGGGGCGAGCACGTCAGCGAAGATGGCGACCACGAGCAACAGCGCGACGATGGCCACGCCGACGAGCGCCGTCGTGCTGCGTCGCAGCCGGCGCAGCCCTTCGACCAGCGGCGATTCGGAGCGCTCGGCGACCGCCTCCCACCCCACGCGGGGGACGGTCGCGACCTCGGCCTCGCTGAGACTGCCGCCGCGAATCGGCTTCATGGCCATCGCAGCCTCACGCGTACCGGATCCGCGGATCCAGCACGGTATAGGTCAGGTCGACGATGAGGTTGATCACGACGAAAGCGATCGCGGTCAGCAGCGCGAAGCCCTGCACCTGCTGGTAGTCGCGGGCGATGATCGCGTCGATACCAAAGGTGCCGAGACCGGGCATCGCGAACAGCGTCTCGACGACAATGGCGCCGCCGATCAGGAAGCCGACCTGCAGGCCCATCACGGTGACGGTCGGGATCAGCGCGTTCTTCAGCGCGTGCTTGAGCACGACCGGCCGCTCGCTCAGCCCCTTGGCGCGCGCGGTGGTCACGTACTCGGTGCGGATGACCTCCAGCATGCTCGCGCGGAGAAGCCGCGTGAGCAGGGCGGCCCGCCCCACCCCGAGGGCGAGCGCGGGCATCAGCACGTGCTGCGCGTTGCCGAGCAGCCCCGCCGCGCACACGATCGTCGGACAGGTGCCCGGCAGGTACACCCAGCCCGAGCTCGGCAGGGCGCCGCTCATGCCGATCGAAAAGGCCAGCAGCAGCAGGACTCCGATGAAGAACTCGGGGATCGACACACCAACCATCGCGACGGTCGTCGCGGTGTAGTCGGCCCACGTGTTCTGGCGCAAGGCGCCGATGATGGCGGCGGGAATGGCGATGGCCAGGGCGACGGCCATCGAGAGCACGATCAGCTCCAGCGTCACGGGCAGACGCACGAGGACGTCCTGGAACACCGGGCGCCCGGTCATGATCGAAACGCCCCAGTCGCCCCGGGCGAGCTTGCCGAGCCAGATCGCGTACTGCACCAGGACGGGCTTATCGAGGCCGTACTCCGCGCGGACCCGGACGGCGTCTTCCTCGGTGTAGGCGTCTCCGAGCAGAGCGACGACCGGGTCGCCGGGGATCGATTGCATCATCACGAACACCACGAGCGTGATCATGACGACGGTCGGCACGATCTGAAGCAGCCGCTTCAGGACATAAACGCGCATCGCCGCGATCGCGCCGTCAGCGGTCCAGCCAGACCGGGCCCCAGAGCACCTCGAACTCGGCGTTGTAGGTGTAGTTCTTCACCCACGGCTGCGCGACCATATAGAAGGGCGAGCCGGAGATGACGTTCCAGTACATCTTATCGGCCACGTACTCGAGCAGCTCCTTGCCGATCGCCTTGCGCTTGGCGGGGTCCAGCTCGCGCGCGTAGCGCGCGTACAAGTCGTCCACCTTGGTGTCGGTGTGCCGCGGGTGGCTCCACGCCGACGAATTCTTCGACACATACGCGGTCGAGAGATAGCCGTTGCTGTCGATCGTCAGCAGCGAGAGCAAATCCTCGACGTACATGTCCCACGGGCCGTCCTGCAGCGTCGTGTTCATCCACGTGACCTTGTCGACGAGCCGGATGTTGGCGGTGACGCCGATGCGCGCGAGCTGCTCCTTGATCATGGTGGCGATGACGCTGAACACGCTCTTCTCGGTGTTCGTCATCAGCTCGATCGTGAGCGGCTTGCCCGGGCCGTAGCCGGCCTCGGCGAGCAGGGCCTTCGCCTTGGCCTGGTCGTAGGGGCAGATGTGGTTGACGTTCACGCTTTCCAGCGTGCCCGGCGGCGCCATGCCGACCCACGGCGTCGCCTGTCCCTTGAACGCGATCTTCACGATCTCCTGGCGGTCGAGGCCGTAGCAGCCGAGCGCCTTGCGCACGCGGAGGTCGCCGAGAATCGGATGCGGCACGCGCTCCGTGGACATCGGCTTGCCGTCCTTTGGCACCGTGACCTTCATCGCCGCCAGCATCGGCGTCGTTTCCTTGCCGGTCAGGATCTGCGCGTTCGGATTCTGCGCGCGCATGGTGTCGACGTGGTCCGGGGAAAAGGAGGCGATGAAATCGATCTCCCCGTTTTTGAAGGCTGCCATCTCGGTCACGGGATCCTTGATGACGCGGATCATCACGCGGTCCAGGTATGGCTGGCCGGGGACGAAGTACTTGTCGAACCGCTCCATCACCAGGTGGCTGCCCTTGACCCACTCGACGAACTTGAAGGGACCGCAGCCGATCACGGAGCCTGGCTTGCCCTGCTTACGGTCCTCGAGCGTGTACTTCTGCGTCGCCGTCGGCGAGTAGAAGACCAGACCCGTGCGGTAGGCGGCGAGCATGTGCAGGAAGAACGCGTAGGGATGCTTGAGCCGGACCTGCACGGTGTGAGGATCGAGCACCTCGACGCTGTGCACCGACTCGTAGAAGGGCCGCATGCCCGACTTCGTCGCCGGGTCCATCAGCCGGTCGATGCTGAACTTGACGGCCGCGGCGTCGACCGGCGTGCCGTCGTGGAAGAGGACGTTCTTGCGGAGCTTGAACGTGTACAGCAGTCCGTCCGGCGATGTCTGCCACGACTCGGCGGCATCACCGACGAATTTGCCGTCGGGCGTGATATTCACGAGACCGCACCCGACGTTCATCGCGACCCACATCATTTCGTAGCCGGGCGCGGTGTGGAAGTCGAGGTTGGCGATCTCGTTGCCGTACGAGACTCGAAGCGTGCCGCCACGTTTGGGCGTCTGGGCGGCGGCGAAGAGCGGCGTGACGATGACGACGGCAACGACGAAAACGATGAACGTCGCGAGACGTTGTGCGCGCATGTGTTGGCCTCCCTGGTTTCGGTAGCGACGGAACAGGGACGCAGAGCGATGTGGCGGGGTACTTTACAGCAGTCTCAGCTTGTCAACAAGCGGGGCTCGGGCCCGCCGGGCGAACCGGGCCGGGTCAGCGCTGCGACGCGGTGGCCGCGGTCAGCGCGGCCGGGACGGCGCTCGTCATCCGGCCGGGCAGCAGCGCGACGCAGAGCGTGGTGAAGGCGGCGATGCCCGCCATCACGGTGAGGAGCGTGCCGAACCCGGCCGCCTTCACGGTGGGACCGAGCACGTAGACGGCGAGCGAGCTCACGCCGAACGACACGGTCAGTCGCATTCCCGCCACACGCGAGCGCATCCGGTCATCCACGTATTGCACGATCATCGCGTCGACGAACGGGATCGCGCCGAACACGAACACCATGAACGCCAGCACGGTCGCGTACAGCGGCCAGCCGCCCGCCGGCGCCGCGAGCAGAAACAGCGGCGCCTGCGCGGCCACGATCGGCAGGTACACCCACTTGAGCGGATAGCGATCGATGAGCTTGCCGACGACCAGCTGTGCCAGGGACGCGATCGTGTAGACAACGGCGAGCAGCGCGCCGAGCGTCGCCGGATCGTCGACCAGCCCGCGCAGGCGCTCGGTCAGCAGCTGGCCGTTGCCGTTGGTCGTGAAGTTGAAGATGAGGCTCGAAGAGATCGCGGCCAGCGTCATCACAGCCAGCACGCGCGCCATCAGCGAGCGCGGCAAGTCGACGGACTTCTTGGGCCGCCGCGCCGGCGGCTCGGTCTCCTGCGGCACGAGCAGCGCGAAGAGCGCGGCGCACAGCAGCGCGATGCCGCTCGGCACCGCGAACGCGGCGCGCCAGCCGAACTCCTTGACGAGGAAGCCGGTCAGGATGGCGGCGACGGCGATCCCGAGATTGCCGAAGAGCCCGTTCACGCCGATCGTGAA
>DAIRVP010000220.1:3573-8272 GCA_036802765.1 Candidatus Rokuibacteriota bacterium | reverse complement strand
ACGCGGGCAGCACGAAGATGGACAACCTGATGCCGGCGTGGGCGCACGAGGGCGGTGTGACGAAGCTGCTTGAGCGCCTGGCCGACCGCGCGGCGCGCAAGCGCATCACCGACGAGTGTGTGGTCGACGGCGAGCGATGGGGCACGGTGTCGCAGGGGCGCATTGGCTTCGATCAGATCTTCATCGCGGCGTGCCGCCGCCGCGAGCTCGAGGGACTCAATCTCGCCCAGCTCGCTACGCAGACGGGACAAGCGCCGGCCGAGGCGCTGATGAACCTGCTGCTCGACGAGAAGTGCACGGTCGGGATGGTGTCGTTCTCGCAGTCGCTCGACAACGTCGCGAAGGTGATGGCGCACCCGGCGCTGATGATCGGCTCCGATTCGATTCCGCTCTTCGAGGGCGAGGGCGATCGGCCCGGAAAGCCGCATCCGCGGACCTATGGCACGTTTCCGCGCGTACTCGGCGAATACGCGCGTGAGCGGCATTTGTTCTCACTGGAGACTGCGGTACACAAGATGACCGGAATGCCCGCCGCGCGTCTCGGCCTCAGTGACCGGGGCGTCGTGCGCGCGGGCGCCGTCGCGGACCTCGTCGTCTTCGATCCCGCGACCGTCAAGGACGAGTCGACGTATCCCGATCCGCACCGCTATCCCAGCGGCATTCCGTACGTCGTCGTCAACGGCGACGTCACCGTCGACGGCGGCCGCCTCAGCGGTCCCGGCGCCGGACGCGTGCTGACGCCGGCGCGCTGACGCCGGCTACATACCTCCGCCGCCGCCACCACCGCCGCCCGCGCCACGTCCCGTCCACTCGAACGACTCCACGCTGGCGCGCGCCGATGCGGTGCCGGCTGGCGCCGGCACCTGGAAGAACGACCGGCCATGCGGAGGCACGTCGAATGGCACGAACGCTCGGCGTGTCTCGATGAGCCGGCCCGAGGCGTCGAGCGCGTCGATGCTCAGCTGCACGTTCTTGGCGTGGGCGTCGTACAGGTTGTAGACGTACCCTTCGACCTGCGGGCCATGGCGTCCGGCCGAGACCGTCGGCTCGGTACGAAAGTAACGGCTCTCGGGCGTGCCGGCGCCGAAGTCCGACTGTCCCTCTGCGCCCGTGACCACGGTCAGCGTGAGCGCGATCGCTGCCACCGCCGGACGGTAATGGGTCATCGTGGCTCCTCCACGGCGGTTAGACTCCGAGCCCCCATCCACGGTTCCCGCGTGTACACTTGCGGGCACTCGAGGCACCTCAAACGGAGGCGTCCATGCTGGATCTCGGCTTGACGGGCAAGGTGGCAATCGTGACCGGCGGCAGCGTCGGACTGGGCCGCGCAGCGGCGATGCGGCTGGCGCGCGAGGGCACGCGCGTGAGCATCTGCGCGCGTCGCAAGGAAGTTCTCGAGCGCACGGCGGGTGAGATCCGACACGCGGGCGGCGACGTCCTGGCGATTCCCGCCGACGTCACGCGGGCGGAGGACGTGGAGGCGGTGGTGAAGGCGACCACCGAGCGCTTCGGCGGTGTCGATATTTTGCTCAACAACGCCGGCACGTCGTCGGCGGCCGCGTTCATGGACGTCGACGATCGCACGTGGCAGACCGACATCGAGCTGAAGCTCATGGCTGCCATCCGATTTTGCCGCCTGACCATTCCGATCATGCAGAAGCGCGGCGGCGGTGTGATCATCAACGTCACCACGGTGGGCGGCAAAGCGCCTGCGCCCCGCGCCGTGCCGACGGCCGTGACGCGCGCGGCCGGCATCAATCTGACCAAAGGCCTCGCCAACGAATATGCCGCGTCCGGGATCCGCGTGAACACCATTTGTCTCGGTCTCGTGAAGAGCGAGCAGTGGGAGCGTCGCGCCAAGGGCGGCGATGTCGAGGCGGTCTATCGCGAGGCCGCCAAGCGGGTACCGATCGGTCGCATGGGCGAGGCGGAAGAGTTCGGCGACCTGGTAGCCTTCCTCGTCTCCGCGCGCGCTGCCTTCATCACGGGCACCGCGATCAACTTCGACGGGGGGATGGGCGCCGTCGTGTAACGATCGTATGTCGCCGCGACCCTCGGCCGCGACGACGCATCCAATGCGTATGGATACTCTGAGCCTGGCGCGGTTCGACCGCACGCTCGCGCTCGGGAGCGGTGAGCGCGTACGCATCCGGCCGATTCGCCCCGACGACGAGCCCCGTCTCTCCGAGCTGTACGACCGCTCCAGCCACACCACGCGCTACCAGCGCTTCTTCAGTGTGCACCGCCGCCTGCCGCCAGATTGGGCGCACTTTCTCGCCAACGTGGATTACGAGCGCCGCTTCGCGCTCGTCGCCGAAGATCTCGCGGCGCCGACGACGTCGGTGATTGGCGTCGCGCGCTACGAGCCGACCGACGACGGCGTGCCGGAGATCGCGGTCGTCGTGGAGGACCGTTGGCAGGGCAAGGGGCTTGGCACGCTGCTCCTGAGCGAGCTGTTCCGCGCCGCCGTGGACAACGGCATCACACACTTCCGAGCCTGGGTGCTCGCCGACAATCGTCGGATGCTCGGCATGCTGGCGCGCCACGCCGAGGTGCTGGAGCGCCGGATGGAGCAGGGTGTCGTCGAGCTGCGGCTCGCGCCAGTCTACCGTCCGCGCACGGTCAGCACGGGGCAGTGAGCGGTAGCCACCACACGGCCCGCGACCGAACCGAGGAAGAATCGAGCCGCACCGGTGCGTCCGTGCGTGCCGACGACGATCATCCCGGCGTGGCGTGCGCGCGCCGTACGGACGATGCTGTCCGCCGGCACGCCGTCGACGAGGACCCCCCGCGCGCGCACGCGGGCGCGCCGTGCCTTCTCCACGAGCGCATCGATTTGCCGCTGGGCGGAGGCGCGCTGTGACTGGATCAGCGTCGTCCACACGCTGGGCGTGACGTAGGCGTCGGCGACGAGCGGAGCCGGCGGACTCAGCACATGCAGGAGCAGCAGCTCGGCGCGATCCCGCCGCGCCATCTCGATCGCGGCCTTGAATGCCGCGCCCGACGCGCCGGAGAAATCCGTGGCGTACAGAATCGAGCTCACACCGCCAGAGGGTACTCTCTCGCCGCCCCGCCCATTATGTTTTTTGAGGCATAATGCCCCCATGGCACGCATCGCGCTCGCGCTGCTCGTTTGCGTTGTCTCGTGGGCCTCGGCCGGCGCCCAGACGCCCGCCTCCAACGTGGTGTTGTCGACGACGACCAGCACGCAGGATTCCGGCCTGCTGGACGTGCTGGTTCCGCTCTTCGAGAAGCAGAGCGGTTTGACCGTAAAACCCGTGTCGGTCGGCACCGGGCAGGCGCTCGCGCTGGCCGCGCGCGGCGAGGCCGACGTCGTGCTGGTGCACGCGCCGTCGCTGGAGAAGAAGTACGTCGCGGACGGCAAGCTCCTGAACCGGCGACTGGTCATGTACAACGACTTCATCATCGTCGGCCCCGAGGCCGATCCCGCAAAGATCCGCGGTGAACCCCGTGCCGCCGCCGCGCTCGCCAAGATCGCGGCCGCGGGCGCCCGCTTCGTCTCACGCGGCGACAAGTCCGGCACGCACATCCTCGAGCAGGCGCTGTGGAAGGAGGCCGGGGTGACGCCGGCCGCTCCCTGGTACATCGAGTCGGGGCAGGGCATGGGTGCCACGCTGGGCATCGCCGACGACCGGCGGGCGTACACGCTGACCGACCGCGGCACGTACCTCGCGTTCAGCAAGCGCATGGCGCTGAAGACGCTCGTCGAAGGCGACAAAGCGTTGTTCAACGTCTATTCGGTCATGGAGGTCAATCCGGCCAACGGGGCGCGCGTGAACGCGGCCGGCGGCAAAGCCTTCGCCGACTTCATGCTGGCGCCGGCGACGCAGGCCGTGATCAAAACGTTCGGCGTAGAGAAGTTCGGCCAGCCGCTGTTCGTGCCCATCGCCGGCAAGAAGGACGAGGATCTGTAGGCGGTGGACCTGCTCTGGGCGGGGCTGCGCGAGGCGCTTCGTCTGCTCGCCACCGGCGATCCCGAGGTCGTCACGATTCTTTTGCTGTCGCTGCAGGTCTCCGGCCTCGCCACGCTGATCTCGCTGATCGTCGGCGTGCCGGCCGGAGCCGCGCTGGCGCTCATGCGCTTTCCCGGACGCACGCTGGTGGTGTCCGCCGTCAACGCCGGCATGGGACTTCCGCCGGTCGTCGTCGGGCTGTTCGTCACGTTGCTCCTGTGGCGCAGCGGTCCGCTCGGGGCGTGGGAGATTCTCTACACGCCGGCGGCGATCGTGGTCGCGCAGGCGCTGATCGCCGCGCCGATCGTCATGGGCATCACGCTGGCCGCCGTGCAGAACGTCCCGGAGAAATTCCGGCTGCAGCTGCTCGGGCTCGGCGCCTCGCGCCTGCAGATGGTGCACGTGGTGCTGCGCGAAGCGCGGCTGCCGATGCTCGCCGCGGTGATGGCGGGCTTCGGCGGCATCATCTCCGAGATCGGGGCATCGATGATGGTCGGCGGCAACATCAAGGGGCAGACGCGTACGCTGACGACGGCGATGGTCCTCGAGACGGGCAAGGGCAACTTCGAAATCGCGATCGCGCTGTCGCTGCTGCTCCTCGTCCTCGTCTTCGGGGTCAACTGGGCGCTCACGGCCGTGCAGCAGCGGCGCGTGTGGTGACCTCATGAAGCGCGTCGCGATGATCGCGCTGGTCGTGCTGCTCGCCACGGTTGCCGCCGTTCATG
>DAIRVP010000220.1:0-3473 GCA_036802765.1 Candidatus Rokuibacteriota bacterium | reverse complement strand
CGCGTCGCGATGATCGCGCTGGTCGTGCTGCTCGCCACGGTTGCCGCCGTTCATGCGCAAGAGGTGACGCTCTCGGTCGCGATCAGCATGAAGGATGCGGTGGAGGAGCTGGGCCGCGGCTTCATGGCCGCGCGGCCCGGCGTGACGTTGCGCTACAACTTCGGCTCGTCGGGCGAGCTGCAGAAGCAGATCGAGGCCGGCGCTCCCGTTGATCTCTTCATCTCGGCGGCGCAGCGGCAGATGGACGAGCTGCAGGCCAAAGGCCTCATCGTCGCCGCGAGCCGCAGAGTGTTCGCCCGCAACGTGCTGACGGTCATCAAGCCGATGGACTCGAAGATCGACATCGCCAAGCCCGCCGACCTGCTCGATGCGCGCGTCACGAAGATCGTCGTCGGCAGCCCAAAGACAGTGCCGGCAGGGCAATACGCCGAGGAGAGCCTCAAGGCTCTCGGTCTGTGGGATCGGCTGCAGCCCAAACTGGTGTTTTCCGAAAACGTTCGCCAGGCGCTCGACTACGTCGCGCGCGGCGAAGTCGACGCCGGCCTCGTCTACACGACAGACGCTGCAACGCGCGCGCAGCAGGTGAAGGAGGCATTCCGTCCCCCGGAGGACACGTATCGTCCCGTCCTCTACCCCGCCGCCGTCGTCGCGGGAGCGAAGCACTCCGCCATTGCGCAGGCGTACCTGGATCTGTTGACAAGCCGCGAGGGGCAGACCGTGCTCGGTCGCCTCGGCTTCCTGCCGCCGCCCGCCGGGGCGCGATGAGCGTTCGCTGGATCGGCGCCCAGCGCGACGTGTTGGGCGGCGACGTGGGCGGCAAGATCTCGTTGCGTGAGGTGGCCGATTTGCCGCACCTCTATGCGCTCGGTCCTCGTGCCGGCGCTTCCGGCGAGATCACGATCTTCGACAGCCAACCCTGCATCGCGCGCGTCGTGGACGGCGGCGTGAAGATGGAGGCGGGGCTTGGCCACGAGGCGTGCTTCCTCGTGTACGATCAGGTGCGTGCTTGGCACGAGTCGATCGAGATGCGCTCGATCGACGACGAACCCGGGCTGACGACAGCGCTCACGCGTGTGATCTGCGAGGCGCGTCTCGATGACCGGGCGCCGGTAGTCTTTTTGCTCCGTGCCTATGCGTCCGCCCTCACATATCACGTCTTGAACAAGCGCGACCGTCTGCCCCACACGCCGGCGCTCCACGAGCAGGCGAAGGTCCGGTTTCGGCTCGAGCGCCGCGTCGTCGATGTGCTCGGCTTCTACTCGATACGGCATCGCGGCATCTTCACTCCAGGAGACTCCGATCTCCACATGCACTTCAGAACCATCGACGGACAAGTGTCGGGGCACGTGGAGCGGGTCGCGCTCGGGCCGGGCACGGTCGTCGCGGTGCCACGAAGGGAATGACGAATGAACCTCAGCGCACGCAATATGCTCAAAGGACGTGTCGGGGGGCGGTTCGGTCGTCACGGCGTCGATCACGGTGGAAGCGGTGGACGAGCTCGGGCTACGCGAAGGCGATTCGGCCTACGCGGTCATCAAGGCATCCGACGTCATCGTGGCGAAGGACTGAGCGCGCCGAGGTGCTGACGCGGCGGCGGTTCGTGGGCGCGGCGCTCGCGGCCGCGGCCATGCCCGGCACCGCCTCGGCGCAGCGACGCATCGTCGTCGATGGCGCCGGGCGGCGTGTCGAGGTGCCGAGTCAGGTCCGCCGCGTGTTCGCGGCGGGCGGCCCGGCCAGCATCTTCGTCTACACGCTCGCGCCCGACGCGCTGCTGGGCTGGACGCGGGCGCCGACCGAAGAAGAGCGCCGTTGGCTGCCGGCCAAATACGCCCAGCTGCCCACGATGGGGCGGCTGACTGGCCGTGGCAACACCGCCAACGTCGAGGTGGTGCTGGCCGCGCGCCCCGACGTGGTGCTCGATTTCGGCGTGATCGGCGACACGTACGTCTCGCTCGCCGAGCGCGTGCAGGAGCAGACCAAGGTGCCGTACGTGCTGCTGGACGGCAGTCTCGGCGCGACGGCGCGCGCCTACACGGTGGCCGGCGACATCCTTGGCCTCGGGGAGCCGGCGGCGCAGCTCGCTCGCTACGTCGAGCGAACGCTCGCCGACGTCGACCGGCGCGTGGCGTCGGTGCCCAAGGACCGCCGGCCGAGCGTCTACTACGCGCGTGGGCCGAAGGGCCTCGAAACCGCCGCGCCGGGTTCGATCAACGCCGAGAGTCTCGATCGCCTCGGCGTGCGCAACGTCGCATCGGGTAGTGGCCACGGCCTCACGATGGTGTCGATCGAGCAGGTCCTGGCGTGGGATCCCGACGTTATCGTCACGCTCGATCCGGCGTTTCACGCGGGCGTGCGCCGCGATCCGGCCTGGCGCAGCGTCCGCGCGGTCCGCGAGGGCCGCGTGCACCTGGTGCCGCTGCTGCCGTTTCCGTGGGTGGACTTTCCGCCGTCGGTGAATCGAGTGATCGGCCTGCGATGGCTCGGCCACGTGCTGTATGCCGATGCGTTCCCGGCTGGCCTGCGCGACGAAACACGCACCTTCTATCAGCTGTTCTATCACCGCGCCCCCGACGAGCGGCAGCTGGACAGCCTGCTCGGCGCCGGCTCCTGAGCCCCTCGCCCTCTCGCCATCGTCTCGGCTTCGCCGTCGCCGGCGGCGCTCTGGTCGCGCTCGTTGCGATCGCATTCTCGGTGGGGCGATTTCCGGTCACGCCGACGGAGCTCGCGACTGTTCTGTGGTCGAAGCTCACCGGTACGCCGCACGGGCTCCCGTCATCGGTCGACACGGTCGTCTTCAACGTTCGTGGGCCGCGCATCGCCGCCGCCATCCTCGTCGGCGCCGCCCTCGCCGCTGCAGGAGCTGCGTACCAGGGGCTCTTTCGCAATCCGCTCGTCTCGCCGGACATCCTGGGCGTCTCCACGGGCGCGGCGCTCGGCGCGGTCGCCGGCATCTATCTCTCGCTGGGCGTCGTGGCGATCCAGACGCTGGCGTTCGTGGCGGGGCTCGGCGCGGTCGCGGTGGTCTACGCGATCGCCAGTGCGCTGCGCCGCCACGATCCCGTTCTCGTGCTCGTGCTGGCAGGCATCGTGATCGGCACGCTGCTCGGCTCGTGTGTCTCGCTGCTGAAGTACCTCGCCGATCCGTACAACCAGCTGCCCGCGATCACGTTCTGGCTCCTCGGCAGCCTCGCCTCCGTCACTTTGGGGGATGTGCGCGCGATCGTGCCGAGCGTGCTGCTCGGACTCGTACCGCTCGTGCTGCTGCGCTGGCGGATGAACGTCATGACGCTCGGCGAAGACGAAGCGCGGGCGCTCGGCGTGGATACCCATCGGCTGCGCCTCGCCGTCGTCGCCGCCGCCACGCTCATGACCGCCGGCGTCGTATCGATCAGCGGCGTCGTCGGCTGGATCGGCCTGCTCGTGCCGCACCTCGCGCGCTTCCTCGTCGGCCCCGATTTCCGGCGGCTCCTGCC